>JALSRI010000188.1 GCA_026984835.1 Thiohalobacter sp.
TGGCATCCGCCAGGTCGATCCCACCGGCGCCACCGTGCTCAGCAACCGCGAGAACGCCGTGTTCCTGGATATCCGCGAGGACAAGGAATATCACGACGGCCATATCCCGGATGCCCTGCACATCCCCTTGAAACAATTGCCGGATCGCGTCGCCGAACTGGAGAAGTTCCGGGACCGGCCGCTGATCGTCTGCTGCCGCTCGGGCAGTCGCTCGGCGTCGGCCTGCGCAACCCTGCGCAAACGGGGCTTCGAAAACGTGTACAATCTGGGCGGCGGCATGCTGGCCTGGCAGAGCGCGAACCTGCCTGTGCGCAAGAAATAGACCGAACCGTTCCTGTCGAGCCGGCCCGGCAGGTCCAAACTACACATTCAGCGGAAACATCCATGGCAGAAGACAACACCCAGGCACAGAGCAACGAGAACCAGCCGGAGTTCGCCATCCTGCGCGTCTATTTGAAAGACGTGTCTTTCGAGACGCCCAACTCCCCGCAGATCTTCAAGGACGACTGGAATCCCGAAATCAGCATGCAGCTGGGCAGCAAGGTGGATCCCCTGGAAGAAGAGGATCTGTATGAAGTCGCCCTCTCGGTCACGGTAACGGCCAAACAGGGTGACAAGACCGGTTTCCTGGCGGAAGTGGAGCAGGCCGGCATCTTCACGCTCAAGGGTTTCGACAAGGCTCAATTGGGCAACATGCTCGGCGCCTACTGTCCCAATGTGCTCTATCCCTTTGCACGAGAGGCGATATCGGATCTGGTCGTCAAGGGCGGCTTCCCGCAGGTGCTGCTGGCGCCCATCAATTTCGATTCCCTGCATGCGCAGCGTGTGATGGAGAGCGCGGGCCAGGCCGCCGGTTCGGCCTGAAGCGACGGCCTGACCAGCATGAATTCCAGGGCCGGCGTAGGTGTCGCGGTACTCGGCGCCGGTTCCTGGGGCACGGCGCTGGGCATCCTGCTGGCGCGCAACGGGCATTCGGTCAACCTCTGGTCCCACCAGCGGCAGGAAATCGAGGCGCTGCAACGCGACCGCAGCAACGAGCGCTACCTGCCCGGCATTCCCCTGCCGGACAGGCTGCAACCCGTATTTCCCCTGCAGGACGCCGTCCGCGACTGCGACTACCTCCTGGTCGCGGTGCCCAGCCGCGCCTTCCGGACGGTTCTGCAGCAGATCGCCGCGCTGAAGACCGCACGGCGACGGCTGGCCTGGGCCACCAAGGGGCTGGAGGCCGGCAGCGGCAAGTTCCTGCACCAGATCTTCGAAGAGGAACTCGGCGACGGCTGGGTCAGCGCGGTGATATCCGGCCCCAGCTTCGCCGCCGAGGTCGCACGCGGCCTGCCGACCGCCGTCACCGTCGCCTCCGCCGACACGGCCTTCGCCGACCGGGTGGCGGACAGCCTGCACGGTTCCAGCTTCCGCGCCTACACCTGCGACGACGTCATCGGCGTGGAACTGGGCGGCGCGGCCAAGAACGTGCTGGCCATCGCCGCCGGCATTTCCGACGGCCTGGGCTTCGGCGCCAACGCCCGCGCCGCCCTCGTCACCCGCGGCCTGGCGGAGATCATGCGCCTGGGCGAGGCGCTGGGCGGCCGCCGCGACACCTTCATGGGCCTGGCCGGTGTCGGCGACCTGGTGCTGACCTGCACCGACGACCAGTCGCGCAACCGCCGCCTCGGCATGGCGCTCGGTCGCGGCGAGGCGCTCGATGCCGCAATGACACACATCGGCCAGGCCGTCGAGGGCGTGCATACCGCTGCCGAGGTGCTGGCACACGCCCGCAAGCGGGCGGTGGACATGCCTATCACCGAGCAGGTCTGCCGTGTCCTGCACGCGGGTGCGTCCCCGGCCGCGGCGGTCGAGATCCTGCTCACCCGGGACAAGAAGGTCGAGTCGGCCTAGCCGCCGGCCAGTCCGCGGCGCCCGCGAAGCCACACTGCCGCCAGGCCTCGTAGACCACCACGGCCACGGCGTTGGACAGGTTGAGGCTGCGGCTGCCGGCCACCATGGGCAGGCGCAGGCAGTGCTGCGGGCCGATGGCATCCAGCACCCTGGCGGGCAGGCCGCGCGTTTCCGGGCCGAACAGGAAAGCGTCGCCGGCGCGCAGCTCGACTGCGGCCGGTGGCCGGCTGCCGCGTGTCGACAGCGCCCAGAGGCGCGGTGGTGCCACACGGCGGCGAAACGCGTCGAGGTCGTCGTGGACCCGCAGGCTGGCCCATTCGCGGTAGTCGAGGCCGGCGCGCCGCAGGCGGCTGTCTTCCAGTTCGAAACCGAGCGGGCGCAGCAGGTGCAAGTGGCAGCCGGTGTTGGCGCAAAGGCGTATGATATTGCCGGTATTGGGCGGTATTTCCGGCTGCAGCAACACGACATGGAACATGACTGATTCGAACGATCCGCTGGCGATGGAATTCTGCGGCCTGGCGTTCAACACGCCGCTGGTGCTGCTGTCAGGCTGCGTCGGCTTCGGCGAAGAGTACACACGGGTGGCGGGCTTTTCCAACCGCGACGTCGGCGCCGTGTGCCTGAAGGGCACCACCGGTCAGCCCCGCCTGGGCAACCCGCCTCACCGCGTGTACGAGACGCCGATGGGCATGCTCAACGCCATCGGCCTGCAGAACCCGGGCGTGGATCAGGTGGTCGATCGCATCCTGCCGGAACTGGATTTTTCCGAGACCCGCTTCATCGCCAATGTCTCCGGTTCGACCCTGGAGGAATACCACGAGGTGACGCGGCGCTTCGACGATTCGCCCATCGACGCCATCGAGATCAACATCTCCTGCCCCAATGTGAAAGAGGGCGGGGTGGCGTTCGGCAACGACCCCGACATGTCGGCGCGGGTGGTCGAAACCTGCCGCAAGGCGACGGACAAGCCGCTGGTCACCAAGCTGTCACCGAACCAGACCGACATCGCCGGCAACGCGCGCCGCTGCATCGAGGCCGGCAGCGACGCCTTCGCGGTCATCAATACCCTGATGGGCATGGCCATCGACATCGAGTCGCGCCGGCCGGTGATCGGCAACAACCAGGGCGGGCTGTCCGGGCCCGCCATCAAGCCGGTGGCGCTGCTCAAGGTGCACCAGGTGCACCAGGTGTGCAGGGCGCACGGGATCCCCATCATCGGCCAGGGCGGGGTGGCCAGCGCCGAAGACGCCATCGAGTTCCTGATCGCCGGCGCCAGCGCCGTCGGCGTCGGCACGGCGCTGTTCTACGATCCGCTGGTCTGCCGCTCCATCAACACCGGCATCCGCGACTACCTCGACCGCCACGCCATCGACAGGGTCACCGACCTGGTCGGTACGCTGCAGTTGCACGGCGGCGGCGCCTGCGGCTGAAAGCCTGGCCGGGCGGCGGCCGCGGCCGGGGGGGATGGTGCGGTGGCCGGTGCCGGCCAGGCGTGGAACCTCAGTCCGGCTCCGGCCGCATGTCCAGTTCGCGGATCTTGCGGGTCAGGGTGTTGCGTCCCCAGCCAAGCAGCCGCGCCGCATCCTGGCGGCGGCCGCCGGTACGCGCCAGGGCGGCCTCGATCATGACACGCTCGAACGCCGGCAGGGCCTCGTTCAGCAGCCCCGCCTCGCCGCTGGCCAGGCGCTGGTCCGCCCAACGCCGCAGCGCCGCTTCCCAGCCCCCGGCCGGCGCCGGCTCGGCGCCGGCCGGACGGCGCAGTTCCACGGGCAGGTCGTCTATGCGTATCTCCTGGCCGGACGCCATGACGGTCAGCCAGCGGCACAGGTTCTCCAGCTGCCGCACGTTGCCGGGCCAGTCCAGCCCCTTGAGGTAGGTCTCGGTGTCCGGGTGCAGGTTCTTGGTCTCCACGTCCAGCTCCGCCGCCGCCCGGGCGAGGAAGTGCTTCATCAGCAGCGGAATGTCCTCGCGCCGCTCGCGCAGCGACGGCAGGTGGATGCGGATGACATTGAGCCGGTGGAACAGATCTTCGCGGAACAGCCCTTCCTTCACCCGACGTTCAAGGTCCTGGTGGGTGGCGGCGATGATGCGCACGTCGACCTTGATCGGCGTATGACCGCCGACCCGGTAGAACTCGCCGTCGGCCAGCACCCGCAGCAGGCGGGTCTGCAGTTCGGCCGGCATGTCGCCGATCTCGTCCAGGAACAGGGTGCCCTGGTCGGCCTGCTCGAAGCGACCCACGCGGCGATTCTGGGCGCCGGTGAACGCGCCGCGCTCGTGCCCGAACAGTTCCGATTCCAGCAGGTCGCGTGGTATGGCCGCCATGTTGAGCGCCACGAACGGCTCACCGGCGCGCGGGCTGTGGCGGTGCAGGGCGCGCGCCACCAGTTCCTTGCCGGTCCCCGATTCGCCGTTGATGAGCACCGTGATGTTGGACCGTGACAGGCGGCCGATGGCACGGAACACCTCCTGCATGGCCGGCGCCTCGCCGATGATCTCGGGCACACCGGCCGGCTCGTCGGGCCGGGCGGCGCCGAGCTGGCTGCGGCCATGCTCCGCGGCGCGCCGGGTCAGCTCCACCGCCTCGTCGATGTCGAACGGCTTGGGCAGGTATTCGAAAGCGCCGCCCTGGTACGCGGACACGGCGCTGTCCAGGTCGGAGTGGGCGGTGATGACGATGACGGGCAGCTCGGGGTAGTGGTCCTGGATCTGTTGCAGCAGCTCGAGTCCGTCCACGCCCGGCATGCGCACGTCGGTGATCAACACGTCGGGCCGCGTCTGCGCCAGCGTTTCCAGGATACCGCTGGCGGACGAAAAACTCGTGACATCCATGCCGGCGCCCTTCAGCGCCTTCTCCAGCACCCAGCGGATGGACGGGTCGTCGTCGATCACCCAGACTGTGTCAGCCATGTACCGTCTCCAGCGGAAGCAGGATGGTGAAGACCGTGTTGCCGGGCTCGCTGGCGCATTCGATCAGTCCGCCGTGCTCGTTGATCAGGGACTGGGCGATGGACAGGCCCAGGCCGGTGCCGTCGGCGCGGCCGGTCACCATCGGGTAGAACACCTTTTCCATCATGTCGGCCGGAATACCCGGGCCGTCGTCGCTTATATCGATGCGCGCCACCAGCTTGTGCTGCATCTGGCCGATGGTGAACTGGCGCTGCGGCCGGGTGCGCAGGGTGATGGTGCGGGCGCCGGCCTGGGCCGCATTGCGCACGATGTTGAGCACCGCCTGCACCAGCAGTTCCGGGTCGGCGTTGAGTTCGGGCAGGCTGGGATCGTATTCGCGCTGGATGTCCAGGTCCGCGTGGCCCTCGGCGCACACCAGGTTGCGCACGTGCTCCAGCACTTCGTGGATGTTGATCGGGCGCTTGTCCGGGACATTGCTCGGGCCCAGCATGCGGTCCACCAGTTTACGCAGGCGATCGACCTCGTTGATGATGACGCCGGTGTACTCTTCCATCTCCGGCTGATCGAGTTCGCGCTCCAGCAGTTGCGCCGCACCGCGCAGGCCGCCCAGCGGGTTCTTGATCTCGTGCGCGAGCCCGCGCAGCAGATCCCTTGCCACCTGTTGCTGTACCAGCAATTGTTCCTCCCGGCTGATGCGCAGGTGATGATCGACCCGCACCAGCTCCATCAACAGTTCCGTTTCGCCCAGCGGCGACACGGAACAATCCACGGTCATGTGGCCGCCGCCGGCCTGCAGCTCCAGTTCACGCTCCGTGAAAGGATGGCGATGCTCCAGGGCCGATTGCAGGTGTGCCACCAGCCGGTCGTCGGCCCTGACCAGATCGGGCCAGCCCAGCCCCGTGGCCTGGCGGCGGCTGACGCCGAGCAGCTCCTCGGCGGCCGGGTTCAGGTAGCGCAGCCGCAGGCGGTCGTCGAGCAGCAGCACGGCGGTACTCAGGGCTTCCAGCAACCGCCGTGGGGGCGCCGTATCCGGAAAAGCGTCCATAACCATTGTGTCAGGTGTGCAAAAACCAAACCATATGCGCGCCCCGCACGGGGGCGCCGGCAGCGGGCTTGGGGTTTATAGGAAATCCCGAATAATCAAGGAAATACACACAGCACCCGGGGTCGGGGGCGTGCTGCGGGAAAAGCGGGACGATCACCGACGGTGCAAACGCCCGAATGCCGGGGGCGCATGCACCATTATAGAGCAGATCAGGGTGCCGCGGGAGGCTTGGGTCCGCGCGGAAACAGCCTGGACTGCCGATGCAGGAAGAAGCGAACCGGTTCGGTCCGCCGGATGGTCTTCTTGTTGCGATCGACGATGGCGGCCGACACCCGGTGTTCGCCGCGATCGACGTTGGACAGCACGGCCTGCAGCGAGGTCGTCGGCTTGCCCACCGGCTTGCCGTCCAGGTAGATCTGGATGCGGTCCCCCGCCGCCTTGTCGAGATCGGGTTCGATGGCCAGCACCACGGTGACGTTGCCGGGATTGTCCCGCACCGTCTCGTCCGGGGCCGGCGACACCACGGCAAACTTGCGGTAACCCGGCGCGGGGGGAGACGCGGCGTCGTCCGGGCGGCTGGCGGGTGGACGGTAGCGCGGCGCCTGGTAGGTCGGCACAGGCGGCAGCTCCACCTCCTCGGCGCCACTGGCCGGCTGATCGGTGAAGATCACATTGCCTTCGGGATCGACCGTGCGGTAGACCGCGGCCGATACGGAAAAGCTGCCCAGAAACAAGGCAGTGGCTACTATGCGGTTCATGGCTTCACCTTAGCTGAATTGGGGTTTGGAGTACAATTCTCTATTCTGCCTGAAACTTGGAGCAGGCCATAATTGTTTGGTTCCCCATGATCCTGACGCCGCAGCAGCCGCCCGGCCACCGACCCCGTCGCAGAAACGACGACGCCCCCGAACGGGGGCGTCGCGCACAACCCGATGACTGCGATCAGAGGCTGTAGTACATGTCGAACTCGACCGGATGGGTGCTCATGCGCAGGCGCGTGACTTCTTCCATCTTGAGGTCGATGTAGGCGTCGATCATGTCGTTGCTGAACACGCCGCCGGCGGTGAGGAACTTGCGGTCGGCGTCCAGCGCTTCCAGCGCCTGGTCGAAGGTGAAGCACACCTGCGGGATCTTCGCTTCCTCTTCCGGCGGCAGGTCGTAGAGATCCTTGTCCATGGCGTCGCCGGGATGGATCTTGTTCTGGATGCCGTCCAGGCCGGCCATCAGCATGGCGGCGAAGGCCAGGTAGGGGTTGGCGGTCGAATCCGGGAAACGCACCTCGATGCGGCGCGCCTTGGGGTTGGCCACGAAGGGGATGCGGATGGAAGCGGACCGGTTGCGGGCCGAGTAGGCCAGCATGACCGGCGCCTCGAAACCCGGCACCAGGCGCTTGTAGGAATTGGTCGAGGCGTTCACGAAGGCATTCAGGGCGCGGGCGTGCTTGATGATGCCGCCGATGTAGTACAGGGCCAGGTCGGACAGGCCGCCGTACTTCTTGCCGCTGAACAGGTTCTTGCCGCCCTTGGCCAGCGACTGGTGCACGTGCATGCCGTTGCCGTTGTCGCCGACCAGCGGCTTGGGCATGAAGGTGGCGGTCTTGCCGTAGCTGTGGGCGACGTTCTGGACCACGTATTTCAGGATCTGCACCTCGTCGGCCTTGCGCACGAGGGTGTTGAACTGGCAGCCGATCTCGCACTGGCCGGCGGTCGCCACCTCGTGGTGGTGCACCTCGGTCTTGCAGCCCATCTCGTCCAGCGCCAGGCACATGGCCGAACGCATGTCGTGCAGGGAGTCGACCGGCGGCACCGGGAAGTAGCCGCCCTTGATGCCGGGCCGGTGGCCGATGTTGCCGTCCTCGTAGACGCGCTCGGCGTTCCAGGAGGCCTCCTCCGAATCCACCTTGTAGAAGGCGCCGCTCATCTCGGCGCCCCAGCGCACGTCGTCGAGCACGAAGAATTCGTTCTCCGGACCGAAGTAGGCGGTGTCGGCGATGCCGGTGGACTTCAGGTAGGCCTCGGCGCGCTTGGCCAGCGAACGCGGGTCGCGCTCGTAGCCCTTCATGGTGGCGGGCTCGAGGATGTCGCAACGCAGGTTCAGGGTCGGCTCGTCCGCGAAGGGGTCGATGACGGCCGTGCTGGTGTCGGGCATCAGGACCATGTCCGATTCGTTGATGCCCTTCCAGCCGGCGATGCTGGAACCGTCGAACATCTTGCCATCCTTGTAGAAGGCGGAATCGATTTCGCTGGACGGCAGGGTGACGTGCTGCTCCTTGCCACGGGTATCGGTGAAACGCAGGTCGACGAACTTGACCCCGTTATCCTTCATCATCTTGTTGACCTTGGTTGCGGACATGTACCTTCCTCCGAAGTAGGCGTGCTGATAGCGATGTGAACCCGGTGCACGGAGCCCTGTCGGACGCGGGTCCGGCATGCGCCGCGGCATCGGCCAATGAAAATGTGCTGCTCAAAAGTGCACGAATTATGCCACGGGAAAAAAGTCAGGCAAGTCGGATATTTGTTGACTCCCCAAGGCGCTTGGCCCGCCAATATGCACATATATGGTGCGACTTGGGTCCCCGCATGCCCTGATTTTGTGCATCAAGGCCGGAAGCGCACCTCGATTTCGCCGATTTCGACCTGGTCGGCGGCCGCCTCCTTGATCTGCCGGACGAGCTCGCCGACATCGGCGGCGCCCTCCAGCACCGACAGGGGCAGGACCAGTTCCACGTGCAGCCTGCCATTGAGGTAGTGCAGCGTCACATCGTTCAGATCCACGCCGTCGCCCGTGATGGCCTGCCAGCGCTGGCGCAGGTGATTCAGGACTTCCTCGCGCAGCGGCAGGTCCATGCTGGGCGAGCCCGCTTCGTCGTCCTCGGGATCGATGTGGACAGTGACGTCGTTGACCTCCTCGATGCGCTCCATCAGGCGCTGGCGCACCGCCTCGCCTATCTGGTGGCCTTCCGAGACGCTGATGCGCGGATCGACCTGGATATGGACATCGATCAGCGCATCGCCACCGCTCTTGCGCGTGCGCAGCATGTGCACGGCGCGCACGCCGGGCACGGAAAAGATCTCGTTGCGGATCGCCTCGATCTGTTCCGGCTCCAGTGCCGTGTCGATCAGCTCCATGGTGCTGGAGCGCACCAGGTCGAAACCGATCTTGGCGATCATCACCGCCACCACGATGGCCGCCACCGCGTCCAGGTAGGGATAACCGGCCATGGCGCCGGCCACGCCGATCACCACCACGATGGAGGAGATGGCATCGGAACGGCTGTGCCAGGCGTTGGCCCGCAGCATGTCCGAGCGCAGGCGCCGCGCCGCGCGCACCGTGTAGCGGTAGATGCCTTCCTTGGAAAAGACCGACACCACTGCCACCGCCAGCGCGATCATGCCCGGCTCCAGCAGCAGGGCCGGCGCGTTCATGCGTTCCACGGCGTCGAAGGCGATGCCGGTCGCCACCACCACCAGCGCCAGGCCGAGGCCCACCGTCGCGAGGGTTTCGATGCGTCCGTGACCGTAGGGGTGGTCCTCGTCGGCCGCCTTGTGGGAATGGCTGGCGGCGTACAGCACGATGAAGTCGGTGCCGAGGTCGGACAGCGAGTGCACGCCGTCGGCGATCAGGGCCTGCGACTGCGCGAACCAGCCCACCAGGATCTTGGCCACGCCCAGCACGAAGTCGAGCACCGAGCCGATGATCGTGACCTTGCGGACCTCGTTGTAGCGCGCCAGGCTGGCGCTTTCGCTGCGTGCGGCCATGGGGAGACAGTCTATCCGGAAATACGGCCCAGCGGCATCATCGAAACAGCCGTGCGGATCATGTCGCCTCACCGACCTGCACGGTGATGACCAGTTCGTCGCCGCGCTCCTCGATGTCGATCACCTGGTGACCGTTCACCCGGCACCAGGCCGGAATGTCGTGGCGGGCGCCGGGGTCGGTGCAGAGGACTTCGACGACGTCGCCGGCGGCCATGCCCTCGACCCGCTCCTGGGTGCGGATAACCGGCAGCGGACACAACAAACGGCGGGCGTCGAGCTGCACGCGGGTCACAGATACCATTCCTTCGGCACGTCCCCGCCGGCCAGGGGTTCGACCCCGAGGGTGCGGCTGCCACCGTTCGGTGTGTTCACTTCCACCTCGACCCGGTCGGCGTCGCGCCCCTGGCTGAAGCGCGCCGTGATGCGCGCGGCGAGTTCGATGTCGTCGTCGTCCACCTGCCCGTCGACCAGCACCAACGGGCCCTTGTGGCTGACCGGGAACAGGTGCACGAATTGCTTGCGATAGCCCTGCAGGAAGCGGTTCTCGCCGTCCTCGCGGCCGACGATCAGCTTGAAATGGGGTCGCGGACGCAGGTGGCGCCCGACCTTGAGCAGCATGATGTCGTCGAGCTCGTAACGGCGCTCGCCGCGCGACTTCCACAGATCGGCCAGTTTCACCGCATACTGTCTGTCGGTGAGAAAGCAGCAGCCGCCGGCCGGCTGCGCATAGTCGGTGAAACCGAAGCGCCTGGCCAGCGCCATCTGCGGCTTGCGGGTGCGGCCCTGGAAGTCGTACAAGGCCTCGCGATCGACCCAGCCCTCGATTTCCGGCCGGGTCGGCGGCAGGTTCCTGGCGCACAGCGGCCGCAACAGCAGGTCATCGGCGCCGGATTCGTGCGCCACCACCGG
Source organism: Thiohalobacter sp. (assembly GCA_026984835.1). Classification (GTDB taxonomy): domain Bacteria; phylum Pseudomonadota; class Gammaproteobacteria; order DSM-19610; family DSM-19610; genus JALSRI01. The sequence continues at coordinate 10,519 of JALSRI010000188.1, forward strand.
CAGGGTGTCGGCACGCTGCGACTTGGGCCGCTGACCGATCACTTCGCCCGTGACGATGAAATCGAAGCCGTGCTCGTCGATCCACTGCCTGGCCTTGCGCACCATGAACACCTTGCAATCCAGGCAGGGATTCAGGTTGGCGCCGTAACCGTGCTTCGGGTTGATGACGATGTCCTTGTATTCCTCGATGACATCGACGATGTGCAACTTGATGCCGAGCTGTTCGGCCACCCACAGCGCGTTGTTGCGCTTGGGCTTGTCGCGGTCCTTCTTGCGGATGGCGTGGGTGTGTCCCTCGACGCAGAAGCCGGTATAGAAATTGATGCCTTCCACGTGGATGCCCTGCTCCTGCATGACCCGGGCGGCCAGCAGTGAATCGAGCCCCCCGGAGATCAGGGCGACGGCTTTGCGGGGTTCGGACATTGGGACGACGACACGGTTGCGGTTGAACCTGCCATTGTAGCCCATGCGCAAATCCTGCACAGCAACAGCCCCAGGCCGCAAGCGGGAATTGCCCGCACGCCGGCGTTCGGGAGGCAGGGACGCCGCGCTGGAAAGAAGGGGGGTTCAGGCCCGTGCGTTGGCATCCAGCGGACCGGCCGGCAAATGAAGCGGAACGGCCCGGGGCGGGTTCAGTGCCGGCGGCGGCCGCCGCGGCCGGCGTCGAACGGCTCCAGCCGGTAGTGCTCCCGCAGCGTCCGGTAGGCGCCGCGCGAGCCGGTGTCGGCCCACAGCTCGGCCGCCTGCAGGGCGCCCAGCGCCGGTGTGCCGCCCAGGGCCCGCATTGCCTGCAGCACGTCCATGACCCCGACGAAGGCGCGCGCCAGGCCGGTGTAGAGACTTTCGCTGTGACGGTCGACGAGGGCGGCCAGCTGATCGTAGGCGGAGCGCCCCAGGTTGACGAAATAGCTGACCCGCACCAGGCGGCGCTCCGCCATCTGCGGGAACAGGCCCGAGAACAGCAGACACTGGTCGCCCACGTCGCGCAACTGCTCGCGCTGCTGGCCGCTGCGGGCCGCCTGCGCCTCCAGGTATTCGAGTGCCATGATCCGGGCCGCCATCTCCGGCTGGCCGGCGAACCGCATCAGCAGGAACACCAGGTAGGATTCCAGGGATTCGTCCAGGTGGTGCTCGCAGGCGGCTTCGGCCTCGTGCACCAGTGCGCGCCATTGGGCGACATCGGTCGGTTCCAGTACCAGCGACGACATGATCACCTCACTCGGCTCCGTCTGAACGGCTATCGGCCGTGCTCCGGGCGGCCTTGAACCCCCGCCGGCCGGGGACGCGGGCGGTTTCCGGCCCGGCCGGCCTTACATCGGGGCTGGCCCGCACGCTATACTGCGCCGGTTTTCGGCCCCATTGACCCCTACACACAAAGACAGACCGTGCCTGCCCCGAGTTCCAGCCCCGATACCCGGACCTTCCAGGGCCTCATCCTGGCCCTGCAGGACTACTGGGCCCGGCAGGGCTGCGTGCTGCTGCAGCCCTTCGACATGGAGGTCGGCGCCGGCACCTTCCACCCGGCCACCTTCCTGCGCTCCATCGGCCCCGAGCCCTGGCGCACCGCCTACGTGCAGCCGTCGCGGCGGCCCACCGACGGCCGCTACGGGGAGAACCCGAACCGTCTGCAACATTATTACCAGTTCCAGGTTCTACTCAAGCCCAGCCCCGACGACATCCAGGACCTGTACCTGGGCTCGCTGGTGGAGCTCGGCATCGACCCGCTGGTGCACGACATCCGCTTCGTCGAGGACAACTGGGAATCGCCCACCCTGGGCGCCTGGGGGCTGGGCTGGGAAGTCTGGCTGAACGGCATGGAGGTCACCCAGTTCACCTATTTCCAGCAGGTCGGCGGCCTGGACTGCAAGCCGGTCAGCGGCGAGATCACCTATGGCCTGGAGCGCATCGCCATGTACCTGCAGGGCGTGGAGAGCGTCTTCGACCTGGTCTGGACCCGCGGTCCCGCCGGCGACGTGAGCTACGGCGACGTCTTCCACCAGAACGAGGTGGAGATGTCGGCCTACAACTTCGAACACGCCGACACCGAGGCACTGTTCGGCTGGTTCGACCACTGCGAGCGCGAGAGCCAGCGCATGATCGAAGCCGGCCTGCCGCTGCCGGCCTATGAACTGATGCTCAAGGCTTCACACACCTTCAACCTGCTGGACGCGCGCAGCGCCATTTCGGTCACCGAACGCCAGCGCTTCATCCTGCGGGTGCGCGCCCTGGCCCGCGCGGTGGCCGAGGCCTACTACGCCCGGCGCGAATCCTTGGGCTTTCCCATGCTCCGGCGGGGAGACCGGTCATGACCGAAAGCCGCGACCTGCTGGTGGAGATCGGCACCGAGGAGCTGCCGCCGAAGGCTTTGCTGCGCCTGTCCACCGCCTTCGCGGAGGGGCTTCAGCGCGGCCTGCAGGAAGCCACCCTGGCGCCCGCCTCGATCCGGCACTACGCCGCGCCACGGCGCCTGGCGCTGCTGGTGCGCGGCGTGCCGGTGGCGCAAGCGGACCGCGAGACGGTCCGGCGCGGGCCGGCCCTGGCGGCGGCCTTCGACGACGAGGGCTGCCCGACCCCGGCCGCGCTCGGCTTTGCCCGCTCCTGCGGCGTGGAGGTCGAGGCGCTGGACCGGCTGGAAACACCCAAGGGAAGCTGGCTGGTCTACCGTTCGGTGGAACCCGGCCGCGCCACCGCCGAGCTGCTGCCGGACCTCGTGGAACAGGCGCTGGGCGGGCTGCCGGTGCCCAGGCGCATGCGCTGGGGCGACGGCGAGGTCGAATTCGTGCGGCCGGTGCACTGGGTGGTGCTGCTGTTCGGCGAGCAGCCCATCCACGCCCGCATACTGGGCGTCGAGTCCGGTCAACACAGCCGCGGACACCGGTTCCATCACCCGGACCCCATCTACATCGGCGAACCCGAGGCCTACCTGCCCATCCTGGAGACCGAGGGCCGTGTGTTGGCCGACCACCGCAGCCGCCGCGAGGCCATTCGCGCCCAGGTACTGGAACAGGCGGCCGCACTGGACGGCACCGCCCTCATCGACGAAGGCCTGCTGGACGAGGTGACGGCGCTGGTGGAATGGCCGGTAGCCCTGTCCGGCCGCTTCGACGACCGCTTCCTGGAAGTGCCACCGGAAGCCCTGATCTCCAGCATGCAGGACCACCAGAAATACTTTCCGGTGGTCGACGGCGACGGCCGCCTGCTGCCGCATTTCATCACCGTGGCCAACATCGCCAGCCGCGACCCGGAACAGATCCGCGCCGGCAACGAGCGCGTCATCCGGCCGCGCCTCGCCGACGCCGATTTCTTCTGGAACCAGGACCGCAGGCAGCCGCTCGCCGCGCGCACGCAGGGCCTCAAGAACATGGTGTTCCAGGAACGGCTCGGCAGCCTCTACGACAAGCAGATGCGCATGGCGTCGCTGGCCACCGCCATCGCCGACAGCATCGGCGGCGACCCGGACCGGGCCGGCCGCGCCGCCCACCTGTGCAAGTGCGACCTGCTGACCAGCATGGTGTACGAGTTCCCGGAACTGCAGGGCGTGATGGGCCGCTACTACGCCCTGCACGACGGCGAGCCGGAAGAGGTGGCGCTGGCCATCGAGGAACACTACCGGCCGCGCTACGCCGGCGACGAGCTGCCGGCCACGCCCACCGGCCAGGCGCTGGCCATCGCCGACCGCCTCGACACCCTGGTCGGCATCTTCGCCATCGGCCAGCCGCCCAGCGGTGACCGCGACCCCTTCGGCCTGCGCCGCGCGGCGCTTGGCGTGGCACGCATCCTGATCGAGAAACAGCTCGACCTCGACCTCGTGCAACTGTTGCAGGCCGGCGCCGACCTGCTCGACGAAAGCCTGCCCGCCGATGATGCGGTCGAACCGGTGTTCGACTACATCATGGAACGGCTGCGCGGCTACTATCAGGACCAGGGTGTCGAGGGCGACGTCTTCGACGCCGTGCTGGCACGCCGCCCGACACGGCCGCTCGATTTCCATCGCCGCGTCGAGGCGGTGCGCGAATTCCGGCGCCTGCCCGAGGCGCTGAGCCTGGCCGCCGCCAACAAGCGCATACGCAATATCCTACGCAAGGCGAAAGACGAGGTGCCGGACCACTACGATGCCTCGGTACTGACCGAACCGGCCGAGAAGGCGCTGGCCGCGCGGCTGGGCGAGCTGCTGCAGCGGGTCGAGCCGCTGCTGGACAGTGGCCGCTACACCGAGGCCCTCAAGGAGCTCGCGCAGCTGCGCGAACCGCTCGACCGGTTCTTCGACGACGTCATGGTCATGGCGGACGACGATGCCCTGCGCGTGAACCGGCTGGCGCTTCTGCAATCGATGAACCGACTGTTCCTGCGCGTCGCGGACCTGTCGCGGCTGCAGGGCTGAGGACCCGACATGGACAAGCGCGATTCCTACCAGGCCATGCTCGACGCCGTGCAGGCCTTTCACGACAAGCACGACTTCCGCAACACCGGCGGCGAGGAAATGACCTATCGCGTCGCCCTGATGGCCGAGGAACTGGGCGAGATATCGGCCTGCGTGACCAAGGGAAAGGACAAGGACAAGCTGGCCGAGGAAGTGGCGGACCTGTTCATCCTGCTCATCGGCACGGCCATCGCGGCGGACTTCGATCTGAAAGAGGCCTTCTGGACCAAGATGGAACGCCTGATGAAGCGCGAGTCGCGCATGGTGGACGGGCGTATCCGGGTGTCCGAATTCCGGGACATGTGAGGTGTCGGGAATCCCCGTGGTGAAACCCTGTTGATGGCGGCGCAGCCCTCGAAAATCGAACTCGTCGCGCGCTCGGCCGCGTTCTGGCTGGTGTTCTTCTCGTCGACCCTCATCATGGCGGTACTGGCGCTGTTCACCTTCCCGTTTCCGTTCCGGGTGCGGCACGGCTTCATTTCGCAGTGGTCGCGGCTCAACCTGTGGTGGCTGGAAAAGAGCTGCCGGCTGCGCTGGAACATCGAGGGACTGGAAAACGTCGACGTCCCCAACGGCATCGTGTTCGCCAAGCACCAGTCGACCTGGGAGACGCTGTTCCTGCAGCAGTTGTTCAAGCCGGAGACCTGGGTGCTCAAGAAAGAGCTGCTGAAGATTCCCTTCTTCGGCTGGGGCGCGCGGCTGGTGGAACCCATCGCCCTGGACCGCGGCGCCGGCCGCCGGGCCGTGGAACAGCTCATCGAACAGGGCCGCGACCGCCTGCAGAAAGGCCGCTGGGTGATCATCTTCCCCGAGGGCACGCGCATGCCGCCCGGGGTGCACGGCCGCTACCGCATCGGCGGCGCGGCGCTGGCCGAGGCCACCGGCTACCCGGTGATCCCCATCGCCCACAACGCCGGCGAATACTGGCCGCGGCGCGGCTTCATCAAGAAACCCGGTGTCATCCAGGTGCGCATCGGCAAGCCCATTCACACCAAAGGCAAGAAGGCCCAGCAGATCCTCAAGGAAGCCGAGGACTGGATCGAAGCCCGGATGCAGGAAATCACCACGCTGAAGCCCGCGACCTGACGGCGCCCCCGTAGGAACCCCGTGATCCCGCCGTGCTGGCCTCCCACGCCACCCTGTCCACCGAACCGGCGGCGGCGTGGTCAGACGTCGAGATTCGACACCATCAGCGCATTGTGTTCGATGAACTCGCGGCGCGGTTCCACCTGGTCGCCCATCAGGGTGGTGAAGATCTCGTCCGCCGCCACGGCGTCCTCGATCTGTACCTGCAGCAGGCGCCGCGTCTCCGGGTTCATGGTGGTCTCCCACAGCTGGTCCGGGTTCATTTCACCCAGGCCCTTGTAGCGCTGGATATGCTGGCCGCGGCGGGCCTCGTTCAGCAGCCAGTTCATGGCCTCCCTGAAACTGGCCACCGGCTGGGTCTTGTCGCCACGCTGCACGTAGGCGCCGTCACCCAGCAGGCCGTCGAGCTTCTCGCCCAAGGCCACCATGCGACCGTACTCGGCGCTGGCGAAGAACTCGCCCGGCAGGCGTTGTTCGCCCGCCAGTATGCCGTGGGTAAGACGCCGCACCCGGATGTGGAAACCCTCGCCGTCGGTTTCCGGACGCACCTCCAGCTCATAACGCTCGCCGGCCGGCTGACTGGCGTTGATGCGTTGTTCGAGTTCCGAGCACCAGGCGGCCACCCGCGCCGGGTCGTGCAGGTCCACCTCCTCCAGCGCCGGCATGTACAGCATCTTCTCCAGTACCACGGCATCGTAGCGACGCGACAGGCGCTGGATGGCGGCCATCACCGCCATGTACTGCTTGGCCAGGTCTTCCAGGGCAGGCCCGGTGAGCGCCGGCGCGCCCTCGTTGACGAACAGGCTGGCCTTGTCCAGGGCCGCCTGCAGCAGATAGGCAGTCAACGCGGAATCGTCCTTAACGTATTGTTCTTGCTTGCCTTTTTTCGCCTTGTACAGGGGCGGCTGGGCAATGTAGACATGTCCGCGCTCGATCATCTCCGGCATCTGGCGGTAGAAGAACGTCAACAACAGGGTGCGGATGTGGGAGCCGTCCACGTCGGCGTCCGTCATGATGATGATGCGGTGGTAACGCAGTTTTTCGATATTGAACTCGTCGCGGCCGATACCACAACCCAGGGCGGTGATCAGGGTGCCGACTTCGGCCGAGGACAACATCTTGTCGAAGCGCGCCTTCTCGACGTTGAGGATCTTGCCCTTGAGCGGCAGGATGGCCTGGGTGCGGCGGTCTCGACCCTGTTTGGCCGAACCGCCGGCGGAATCGCCCTCCACCAGGAACAGTTCGCTCAACGCCGGGTCGCGCTCCTGGCAATCGGCCAGCTTGCCCGGCAGGCCGGCCACGTCCAGCGCGCCCTTGCGGCGGGTCATTTCGCGCGCCTTGCGGGCCGCCTCGCGGGCACAGGCCGCCTCGATGATCTTGCTGGTGATCGCCTTGGCTTCTGCTGGAATTTCAAGAAGATAGCTCTCCAGCTTTTCACTGACAATGGATTCCACCACACCCTTGACCTCGGACGACACCAGCTTGTCCTTGGTCTGGGAGGAAAACTTGGGATCCGGCACCTTGACCGACAACACCGCCGTCAGCCCCTCGCGGGCGTCGTCGCCGGTGGTGTTGACCTTGTTCTTGCGGTTGATGCCCTCGCGCTCCATGTACTGGTTGAGGGTGCGGGTCAGCGCCGCCCGGAAACCGGCCAGGTGCGTGCCACCGTCCTGCTGCGGGATGTTGTTGGTGTAGCAGAAGATGTTTTCCTGGTAGGAATCGTTCCACTGCAGGGCCAGCTCGACTGCCACGCCGTCCCGCTGGCCGGTGATGTAGAAAACGGTCGGGTGCAGCGGCGTCTTGTTGCGGTTCAGATGCTCGACAAAGGCGCGAATGCCGCCCTGGTACTCGAACACGTCCTGCTTGTCGTTGCGCTCGTCGGTCAGCTTGATGCGCACGCCGGAGTTCAAAAATGACAGTTCTCTCAATCGCTTGGCGAGAATGTCATAATGGAACTCGGTATCGGTGAAAATCTCCGGGCTGGGCTTGAAACGGATTTCGGTGCCAGTGGAGTCGCTCTTGCCGATCACCTTGAGGGGCTCGACGGGTTCGCCCTTGAGGTATTCCTGGTAGTAGACCTTGCCATCCCGGCGGATGGTCAGGCGCAGGTACTCGGACAGCGCGTTGACGACGGAAATGCCCACGCCGTGCAGGCCACCCGACACCTTGTACGAATTGTCGTCGAATTTTCCGCCAGCGTGCAGCACGGTCATGATCACTTCGGCCGCCGACCTCCCTTCCTCGGGGTGGATATCCACCGGGATACCGCGGCCGTCGTCGGTGATGGTCACCGAGTTGTCGCTGTGCAGGGTGACGGAAATCTCCGAACAGTAGTGGGCCAAGGCTTCGTCGATGGAATTGTCGACGACCTCGAATACCATGTGGTGCAGGCCAGTGCCGTCATCGGTGTTGCCGATGTACATGCCTGGCCGCTTGCGGACGGCGTCCAGTCCCTTCAGGACCTTGATATTCGAGGAATCGTAGGTGGATTTGTCGCTCATGAACGGGGTTCCGGAAGAATCCGGACCATTATACCACTTCCCGAACGCTGCCGTGTTCCACGTGGAACATGCGCCGTTCGGTATCCGGCCGGCCGGCAAACCCGGACGAATCGATCAGGGTGAGGAACACCTGGGCACCGCAGCCAGCCAGCCGGTCCAGCACCTTGTGCTGGTTTTCGGCATCCAGCTCCGCGCCCAGATCGTCGACCAGGAAGAGGCTGCGGTAGCCGCGGATCTCCGCGCCCAGCGCCGCCTGGGCCAGGCGCAGGGCGACGACGGCCAGTTTCTGCTGGCCCCGGGACAGTTGCGGCAACAGGTCGGCATCCCCGCTGCGCAACTGGAAATCACCCCGGTGGGGACCGTGGCGAGTGAAGCCTGTCTCGAGATCACGGCCCGCCAGTTCATGCAGACAGGACGCCAGGTCCCGGCCCACCGGCAGCGCTGGCCGGTACACCAGCCGGGCAGAAGCGTGTTCCGGTAGCAGCACCGCCAGTTCCCGGGCCAGATGCGCCTGTAACCCCTTCAGGTAGTCGCTTCTGAACTGGTTCAGCTGCTCGCCGGTCTCGACCAGCTCGGGATCCCAGGCCCGGATCTGGGCCAGTGGCCGGCGGGACCGCAGCGCGGCATTGCGCTGCTTCAGGCAACGCTGGTAGCGTCGCCAATGTTCGGCATAGCCCGGTTCCACGTGGAACAACCCCCAGTCCATGAACCGGCGCCGGTGCCGGGGACCCTCCTCCAGCAGCTTGTGCAGATCGCCTGCGATGACCTGGAACGGAAACCAGCCTGCCAACTGTGACAATCGCCGGACGTCCTCGCCCCCCATACGAATCCTGAGTCGCCGGCCTTGCCGGGCCATGCCGACCGGCAGACTGCTGCGACCCTCGCGCGTCACCCGACCGAACAGCTCGAAGCCTGCGGCACCGGTCCGCACCAGTCGGTCGAGGTGGCTGGTGCGGAAGGAGCGCGCCCGCCCGAGGAAATAGATGGCCTCCAGCAAGCTGGTCTTGCCCGCGGCATTGGCACCCGAGATGACGTTCAGGCGCGGTGAGAAATTCAACTCGGCCGCTTCGATATTGCGAAAGCAGCTGATTTTCAGGGATTCAAGCGACATGACACGCCGCTGGGCCCCGAGGCGCTGAAGTCGTATTCATGAGGACAGCAAGGGCTTCGATCCTGTCCCGGCGGAACGGCAAACGCCACGCACCGACCCACCCGGCGTCCGAGCAGGCAGCGTCGTCAACCAGGCCGGGCGGGCGCCTACAGGCGCATCGGCATGACGACGTAGCGATACTGGTCCGAACCCGGCTGACGGATGAGGCAGCTGCTGTTGGAATCGCTCAGCGTCAGTTCCACCTGGTCGCTGCGCACGCTGCCGAGCACATCCAGCAGGTAGTTCACGTTGAAGCCGATCTCCAGGCCACCCCCTTGGTAGTCCACCTCGAACTCCTCGTCCGCCTGTTCCTGTTCAGGGTTATGTGATTGAATTTTAACTATATTTTTATCCAGATTGAGGCGGATGCCGCGGTATTTCTCGTTCGACAGGATAGACGTCCGGCTCAGTGCCTGGCGAAGCTGCTCGCGATCGGCCAGGATGCGCTTGTCACCTCCCTTGGGCAGCACCCGTTCATAGTCCGGAAAGCGGCCATCGACCAGCTTGGAGGTGAACCGCAGGTCGCCGCGGCTGACGCGGATATGGTTGGTTCCGACTTCGACCTCGACCGGCGTGTCACTGTCCTCCAGCAGGCGCAGCAGTTCCTGGATGCCCTTGCGCGGCACGATCACCTGCTGGCGACCGGGCAGCTCCACTTCCGACTGCATGTCGCACATGGCCAGGCGATGGCCGTCGGTGGCGACCGCACGCAGCAGGCTGGACGAGATCTCCAGCAGCAGGCCGTTGAGGTAGTAGCGCACATCCTGCTGCGCCATGGAGAAGTGCGTGCGCTCGATCAGCTCGCGCAACCGGTTCTGGGGGATCGAGAAGCGGGTCTCCCCCTGGACCTGTTCCACCACCGGGAAATCGCCGGCCGGCAAGGTCGACAGGGTGAAGCGGCTCTTGCCGGAGCGGATCTGGACCCGCTGATCCCTCTCCGACAACTGAACCTTCGCCCCTTCCGGGAGCGCCTTGCAGATATCCAGCAACTTGCGCGCCGGTACGGTGATCTCGCCGCCTTCGTCGACCTGGCTTCCGACGCCGGCCTGGATTTCGACTTCGAGGTCGGTCGCCGTGACCTGGATGCCCTCGTCGTCCGCCGTCAGCAGCAGGTTGCCAAGAACGGGCAGGGTCTGACGCCGTTCCACGACACCGATCACCTGCTGGAGCGGTTTCAAAAGGGTTTCTCTGTCGATAGTAAATTTCATAATAGATTTAGATATTCCTTGAATTTGTAATTACTAGACCGGCCCATCCTTGTGGATAACACATTTTTCAATATCAATTTCAATCAATTGTATTCCCTACAACTGGCTTGACAAGTCGCCGTCAAGCTGTGAGCGGCCTGTGGATAAAGCGGGATGAAATCTGCCTCCTCCAATCATCCACAGGTTATCCACATCAAGTGGTCAGAATTCTCCACAGGTTGCTGTAGTCCTCCGCGATGCGGTTGTCAGACTCCCGCAGCTCCGCCATCTTGCGGCAGGCATACAGGACCGTGGTGTGGTCCCGGCCGCCGAAGGCACTGCCGATCTCCGGCAGGCTGTGGCCGGTCAACTCCTTGGCCAGCGCCATGGCGATCTGGCGCGGCCGCGTGATGGAGCGCGTACGGCGCGCCGACAGCAGGTCGGCAACACGGATCTTGAAGTATTCAGCGACAGTTTTCTGAATATTGTCAATCGAAACCAGCCTGTCGTGCAGCGCCACCAGGTCGCGCAAGGCTTCCTTGGTGAACTTGAGGTCGATACCGCGGTTGGTGAAGCGGGCACTGGCGATCACCCGCCGCAGCGCTCCTTCCAGTTCGCGGATGTTGGAATGGATGCGCTTGGCGATGAAGAACGCCACTTCGTTTGGCAGCTCGACGCCGGCCTGTGCCGCCTTGTTGACCAGGATGGCTACCCGCGTTTCCAGCTCGGGCGGCTCGATGGCGACGGTCAGACCCCAGCCGAAGCGCGACTTGAGCCGTTCCTCAAGGCCGTTGACCTCCTTGGGATAGCGGTCGCAAGTCAGGATGACTTGCCGCTGGCCTTCAAGCAACGCATTGAAAGTATGGAAAAATTCCTCTTGCGAGCGTTCCTTTCCGGCGAAGAACTGGATGTCGTCGATGAGCAGGGCGTCGACCGAGCGATAATAGCGCTTGAATTCGTTGATGGCGTTGTGCTGCAGCGCCTTGACCATGTCGGCCACGAAGCGCTCGGAGTGCAGATAGATCACCTGGGCGTCCGGGTTCTTCTGCACGATGAGGTTGCCCACGGCGTGCATCAGGTGGGTCTTGCCCAGTCCGACGCCGCCGTAGATGAACAGGGGGTTGTAGGCACCGCCGGGATGGCCGGCGACCTGCAGCGAGGCGGCGCGCGCCAGCTGGTTGGACTTGCCTTCGACGAAACTGTCGAAGGTGAAGGCCGCATTCAGGTTGCCGGTCGGCGGTGCGCGGCGCTCCCGGCGCCGCTCCTCGCCGCCGGGCGGCGCGGGCGCACTGGCAGGGGGCTCGACCGCCGGCGTGCTGCTGCCGATACCCAGCTCCACCCGGATCGGGTTGTTGCTGTCGAGTTCCGCCAGCACGTCGCGAATGCTGCCGATGTAATGATCCCGGACCCAGTCCAGCACGAACCGGTTGGGCGCCAGCAGCTTCAGCGCCTGCGCATCCTCGATTGCGTGCAAGGGCAGTATCCAGGTCGTAAACTGCTGTTCTGGCAGCTCATTTTGAAGGTGGTCGAGACACTTTTGCCAAAGCGACGCGTGCAACAGCTGTACCCTCTGCCAGAAGATTTCAGGGAAAGCCCGGTGAGAGCGGCCAAGTCTACCCCCGGCCGCCGCACTTATCCACACCCGGCGCGGCGGCCGACGTCAGGCCGCTGCGGTTGACAGTCGCGGCGACTGAAAGTACTCTCCCCGCCCTGTTTCGCCCGCGCCAACGCGGGCTTATTTACTTGTCACGGGACCTGATTGCGCCATGAAGAGAACATTCCAACCCAGCAACCTGAAGCGCAAGCGTACGCACGGTTTCCGCGCCCGGATGCGCACCAAGGGCGGCCGCATGGTCATCAAGGCTCGCCGCGCCAAGGGCCGCGCGCGCCTGTCCGCCTGAGTCAGCCGATTTCTTGAGCGTCGCAGCGACGCGCTACCCACGTGCCCTACGGCTGCTGAAACCGGCTGATTTCCAGCGCGTCTTCAAGCAGGCCCGCTACAAGTCCGGCGATCGCTACCTGACGGTGCTGGCCCGGCCCAATGGCCTTGGCCACCCGCGGCTGGGCATGGCGATCTCGATCCGCAATGCCGGCAATGCCGTGGCCCGCAACCGGGTCAAGCGGGTCATCCGGGAGTGTTTCAGGCTCAGCCAGGCGCGACTGGATTCCCTGGACCTGGTCATCGTCGGACGCGCCGGCATCGCCACGCGCAGCAACCGGCAACTGGTCGAGTCGCTGCAACACCACTGGCAGAAGATCACGGACCATGCGCAGACTGATGTTATTGATGATTAGCGGTTACCGAGTGCTGCTCAGTCCGCTGCTGGGCAACAACTGCCGCTATTACCCCACCTGCTCCTGCTATGCCCATACTGCCATCGAACGCTTCGGCGTACTGAAGGGCGGCTGGCTGGCGTTGCGCCGCATCGGGCGCTGCCATCCCTGGCACGAAGGCGGGCTGGACCCCGTTCCGGAGAAGCACACCCCCCATGGATAATCCCCGCGTACTGCTGTTCATCGCACTCTCGTTCCTGTTTCTGCTCCTATGGCAGGCCTGGATGGACGACTACGGCAAGCCGCCGCAACCGGTCGCCGGCCAGCAGGCCGTCGAGCAGGCGGGCGCACCCGGTGAGCAGGCGCCGCGGGTGGCCGCAGGTGAGGACCTCCCCAGCCACCAGCCGGCTACCGCCGCCGGCGAGGCGCCGCCGCCGGAGACGGCCCGCCTGCAGAGCGGCCAGCGCGTCGATATCCGCACCGATCTGATCCACGCCGAAGTCGACAGCCGCGGCGGCGACCTGCGGGTCCTGGACCTTTTGGCCTATCCCGAAACCACTGCACCCGACAGTCCGCCGTTCCGGCTCCTGGACGATCGGGGCCCGGAACTGTTCGTGGCCCAGTCCGGGCTGCGCGCCGCCGCCGGAGACGAGCCGACCCATCACGCCGACTACCGGGTGGAGCAGAGCCGCTACCGGCTGGCCGACGGCCAGGACGTGCTCGAAGTGCCGCTGCACTGGCGCAGCAAGACCGGGGTGGATGTCACCAAGGTATACCGATTCCACCGCGGCAGCTACGTCGTCGACGTCGAGTACCGCATCGACAACCGCGGCACCGAGGCCTGGAGCGGCCGCCCCTACAGCCAGTTCCAGCGCACGGAACCGGAAAAAAAGAAAGGCGCGCAGTTCATTCGCACCTATACCGGTGCCGTGATCTACAGCCCGGAAGAAAAGTACGAGAAGATCCCGTTCAAGGACATGAAGGAGCAGGACCTCAGCCGTGACATAACCGGCGGCTGGACGGCCATGATCCAGCACTATTTCCTGGCCGCCTGGATCCCCCCGGCCGACGAGACGGAACACTATTATTCGCGCGCGCTGCGCGACGGGCGCTACATCGTCGGCCTGATCGGCCAGCCCGCGGAGGTGGCCGCCGGCCAGCAGCGCCTGCTCACGGAACGCCTGTACGCCGGCCCCAAGCTGCAGGATCACCTCGCCGAGGTGGCGCCCGGTCTGGAACTCACGGTCGACTACGGCCTGCTCACGTTCATCTCCGAACCCCTGTTCTGGCTGCTGGAGAAACTGCACGCCCTGTTCGGCAACTGGGGCTGGGCCATCGTGGTGCTGACCATGCTCATCAAGGCGGCCTTCTTCAAGCTCTCCGAGACCAGCTACAAGTCCATGGCCAACATGCGCAAGCTGGCGCCGCGGCTGCAGGCGCTCAAGGAGCGCTACGGCGACGACAAGCAGCGCCTCAACCAGGCCATGATGGAGATGTACAAGAAGGAGAAGATCAACCCGCTGGGCGGCTGCCTGCCGGTGCTGGTGCAGATCCCGGTGTTCATCGCCCTGTACTGGGTGCTGGTCGAGAGTGTGGAGCTGCGCCAGGCGCCCTTCATCCTGTGGATCCAGGACCTGTCGGCCGCCGATCCCTACTTCGTTCTGCCGGTGGTCATGGGCGTGACCATGCTCATCCAGCAGAAACTCAACCCGGCGCCCATGGACCCCATCCAGGCCAAGGTCATGATGATCCTGCCCATCGTCTTCACGGTGTTCTTCGCCTTTTTCCCGTCGGGTCTGGTGCTGTACTGGGTGGTGAACAACACCCTGTCGATCGCCCAGCAGTGGGTTATCACGAGGCGGGTCGAGCAGGGCCGCTAGACTCCCGACCGGACTGCGTACCCTCAGCTTTCCGGCTGACCGATCCGCTCGCCGAGAATCGTCTGGATCGCCACCGACGCCGCTGCCGTGCGGTTGCTGGCACCGATCTTGGGGTAGATCTGCTCCAGGTGCTTGTTCACGGTTCTCGGGCTCATGCCGAGGATTTCCGCGATCTCCCGGTTGGTCTTTCCATGCGCAAGCCACAGCAGCACCTCGGCCTCGCGGGTGGTGACGGACAGGCTGTCTTCCAGCACGGCGGGGTCGATCTCGACATCCGGAGACTGGATCTTCAGCAGGTATTCGTCCTCGCCCGACTGCTTGAAGTAGCACACCGTCAGTCTCCGCTCCGCACCGCGCAGGGGCAGTGCCAGGTTGTGCCCGGCCTGTCCGGTGGGCAGCCAGCGCCTGAGCCGGTCGCCGAGTTCCACCGCGCCGTCCGCCGCGCTGTGCCGGTAGCGGTCGAGCAGCGCCTGGGCCTCCGGCGTGGCCCACAGCAGCCTGCCGCGGCGATCAACGCAAAACACATACTGACGCATGGCATCCAGCACATTGCGTGCTTCCATCAGCATCCGCGTACTCTGGGTATGCTGCTGGATGCGCACCAACAGTTCCTCTGGGTGGATCGGCTTGACGATGTAATCGTTGCCGCCCGCATCGAAGGCCTTGACGATGTGTTCGACCTCGCTCAGGCCGGTCATGAAAATGATCGGCGTCAGCGGCAGCTTCCTGCGGACCTCCCGGGCGCACTCGAAACCGTCCATCACCGGCATCACGGCATCCATCAGGATCACGTCCGGCGTGACCTGCTCCAGCACGTTCATCGCCTGCTGGCCATTCAGCGCAACCAGTACGGCGATCCCGGCCTCGTCCAGCGCCAGGTTGATCATGCCCAGGGAGTCAGGGGAGTCGTCGACGACCAGCACGGTCGTCTTGCCCTTGAATTTGTGCTTCATAGGGATCTACCCTTGCTTTCTTGCTTCTTCGATGACATGGACGATGCCGTCCAGTTCGCACTTGTCGGTCAACGCCCTGAGCTTTTTCACCCAGGGGGAATCCGGTGCCTGCTTCTCCAGTCGTTCCAGCCAGTCGACCACACCTGTCAAATAACCGAGCCGGGCGGCGCGCTCCAGTTCCTCCAGCATCTCCGGGTCGGGCAGAAATCCCGGGCTGGCCGCTGCGTTTTCCGTCGGCGCTTTGTCTTCCTGTTCGGTGTCACACCAGCGCAGATCCAGGCAGCGCTGCAACTGCTCCAGCAGTTTCTCTATGCGTACCGGTTTGTAGATATACGCCTCGAAATCCGTTTCACCCGGTTGTTTGCGGGCGTATTCGTAGGGATCGGCCGACAGGATGATGATCGGTTCCTCGAAGCCGCGCCTGCGGAGCTCGGCCAGCAACTGCCAGCCGTCCATGCCCGGCATGTTGATGTCCAGCAGGAACAGATCCACCGGATGGTCCTCGAGCAGCGCCAGGGCCTGTTCCGCCGATGCCGCCTGATGCACCACGAAGCCCAGCGGATAGAGAAAATCACGAATCAGTTCGCGATGACTGTCTTCGTCGTCGACCACCATGATGTGGCGCGGCCGCCCCTCATAGCCGTGAATGCCGGCATTTTTCCCGGTCGTCACCACGCCGCCTGCCACGCCCGGCAGGAACAGACTCAGAAAGAATTCGGTGCCCTCCCCGGGACGACTCTTGAGCGCCAGATTGCCGCCCATCATTTCGATCAGAAGACGGCTGATCGACAGGCCGAGGCCGGTGCCGCCGATCAGCCGGGTCTGTTCGTTGCGCACGCGCTCGAAGGGTTCGAATATCCGTGATTGATCTTCCTCGGCAATGCCGATACCCGAGTCGCGGATCACGAAACGGGCGACCTGGTTGCGGTAGCTGATCGTCATCTCGACCCCGCCTTCGGGGGTAAACTTGATGGCGTTGGACAGCAGATTGAGCAGGATCTGCCGCAGGCGCTTCTCGTCCACGGACACGAAGCGGGGCAGTTCGTTCCGGCAATGAACCTCGAAGTTGATTCCCTTGTCTTCGGCCATGGGCCGGAACATATCCTCCAGCTCCTGGATCAGGGTGCGCAGATCGACCGTGTCCCGGTGCAGCTCGAGTTTCCTTGCCTCGATCTTGGAAATCTCCAGCAGCCCTTCGATCACGTCCGACAGGTGTTCACTGCTGCGCCGTATCACGGTGGAAATCCTTCGGGTCTTGGCATCCGCGCCGGCATCCATTTCCATCAAGCGGGCATAACCGAAGATGGTGTTCAGCGGTGTCCGGAGTTCGTGGCTGACCCCGGACAGATACCTCGACTTGGCCTTGTTGGCGGCATTGGCCGCATCCCGGGCCTTGGCGAGTTCCACGGCGGTTACCTCGTGCGCCATCACCTCCTTCTGCATGCGTTCGGCCTGGAGCTGGATTTCGCTCAGCGCAAAGCGCGCGCTCTTCTGCGCCAGCACGTACAGCCAGATCAACACCCCGGTGACCAGCATCAGCAGGAAGAACACTTGCCACAACACATCACCGATCAGGTCCTGGCTTGCTGGTGCCTTGCTCTGCTGGGCATGGAACACGACCGACAACAGGCCGGCGATGATGCCGGCCGTCACCAGGAAGACCCCCAGGTAGTGGCCGGTGACGGAATGCAGGCGCCGGTTGATGAAGGCGGGCAGTATGCGTCCAAACAGGTCTGATGCCTGTGCGGCCAGATGGGCGTCCGGCCGGCACTGGTTCCCGCAGCGCGCATCCAGCGCACAACACAGGGAACAGATGGCGCCATCGTAGGTGGGACACCGGCTGATGTCTTCTGCATCGAACCGGTTTTCGCAGATCCGGCACTGTTGCCGGGCGCTGTCATGCGCCGGATCCTCTTTCTCGCGGCACAGATAAAACCGGCCCCGGGTCAGCCAGGCGATGAGCGGCACGGTGAAAAAGGGGATCGACAGGGAGATGAAGGCCGCCAATGCCTCTGCCTCGGCACCGAAGACGCCCGAGTTGGCGGCGATGCCGGCGCAGGATGCCACGAACATCGAGATCACCCCGACCGGATTGACGTCGTACAAGTGGCTGCGCCGAAACTCGATGTGCGACGGACTCAGCCCCAGCGGTTTGTTGATGACGAGGTCGGCCACCACGCTGCCGAGCCAGGCCACCACCAGGCTCGCGTAGGTGATCAGAATGGCTTCGAACGCCTGGTAGAGCCCCAGTTCCATCAACATCAGCGCGATGGCGACATTGAATACCAGCCATACCACCCGCCCCGGATGGCTGTGGGTCAGCCGGGAAAAGAAGTTGCCCCAGGCGATCGAGCCGGCATAGGCATTGGTGACATTGATTTTCAGTTGTGAAATGACGACGAAGACGCCTGCCAGCCACAACGCCATGTCAGGATGGATCGTGATATAACCGAATGCCACGGCATACATGTGTGCAGGGTCACCCGCCAGCGCGGGCGACAGTCCCTGGTTCAGGGCCAGCACGGCCAGAAACGAGCCGACGAACAGCTTGACGATGCCGAATACCACCCAGCCTGGCCCGGCACCTATCACCGCCATCCACCAGTATATCCGGTTCTTCCGGTTCGCCACCGGCAGAAAGCGCAGAAAATCGGCCTGTTCCCCGTTCTGTGCGAGGAGCGGGAAAATGACGGCGGCGGCGGCACCGAACATCATCAACTCGAAGCCCTGACCACCGCTTGCGGAGGCACCCCCGAAGGCCAGCCATTGCCGGAAGGCATCGGATTCGTACGCCGCGATGTAGACCAACGGCACCATCTGCAGCACCAGCCACAGCGGCTGCGTCCAGGCCTGGAAGCGGGAAATGCGGCTGATGCCATGGGTCGCCAGCGGGATCACCACGACTGTGCTGATGACGTACGCCAGCGACAACGGGATGTCCGCCACCATGTGGATGGCCATGGACATGATGGCCGCTTCCAGGGCGAAGAAAATGAACGTGAACGACGCGTAGACCAGCGAGGAAATCGTCGACCCGATATAGCCGAAGCCGGCGCCGCGGGTCAGCAGGTCGATATCCACCCCGTCGCGGGCGGCGTAATAGGCGAGCGGGAGCCCCGACAGGAAGATGATGGCGCCGACCACCAGGATCGCCCACATGGCATTGGCAAACCCGTAGTTGAGGGTAATGGTGCCGCCGATGGCTTCCAGCGCCAGGAAGGAGACAATGCCCAGCGCCGTATTGGCGACCCAGCCCGCCGACCAGCGCCGCGCCCGCTTGGCGGTGTAACGCAGCGCATAGTCTTCCAGCGTCTCATTCGCGACCCACTGATTGTATTCGCGCCGGATCCGCAGGGGATCCTTGTTCATGCTCATCGACGGCTCAACACATCTGAAAGGCAGCCCGGGAACATGGCTGCTTCACCCGCGGACCCTGTACCCAAGCCGGCACACGGATGCGGTATCCCCCTTAGTAACAAGTACTCCAATACCCCAACCACGGGGATTCCGCCATGCGTCATTTGACGTATATCCCTGCGCTGGATTCCGGATTCTACCCCACTCCGCCTGCGAATAGACTCGGTGCCCATGAAAGCCGTCCGGTTCGCTCGCACGCTTTCCCTGGGGTTTGTTCGATCATCAACCGGCCGCCTGGCCACAACAACAGGAATTCGAAAAATGCTCAACAAACATACTGTTGCAAAATCGCTGCTTCTCGGCAGTCTGCTGGCCCTGACCGGCAGTTCGGCGCTGGCGGCCGGGAAAATCGCCATTGACGATACCCGCTGGGTCAGCTTCGGCGCCGGTATCCGCACCTCGATCGCCTCCACGGAAGACGGTGCGCCGAACGGTGACCGGGGTACGGATTTCAACCTGGACAACATGCGCCTGTATGTGTCCGGCCAGGTCACCCGGGATTTCAAGTTCTACTTCGGCACCGACAAGATGTGGGGCGAGTATGGTGTGCTGGATGCCATCGTCCAGTACGAGCCGGGACCAGCCTTCAACGTCTGGGTCGGCCGCATGCTGACCCCCGCCGACCGCATCGAAATGAACGGACCGTTCTATGGCCTGACCTGGGGACAGTATACCGTTCCCCTGTTCCCGTCGGACAACGACACCAGCAACGGGGCCGACGGCGTGGCGGGCACCTTTGGACGTGACGAAGGCATCACCATCTGGGGTTCACAGGGCAAGTTTCAGTACGCCTTCGGCGTCTTCGACGGCTACAGTGGCGACGAGAACCAGAGCGATGCCCTGCTCTATGCCACGCGTCTGGCCTACAACTTCTTGAACAAGGAATCCAATCCCGGCTATTACACCAGCAGCACCTACTTCGGACAGGCCGGCGACATTCTGACGCTGGCAGTGTCCGCGCAGTACCAGGATGACGGATACGGCACGGTGACGGAGCGCGGTTCCTTCACCGGTTACGCCATCGACGGTCTGTTTGAAAAGCCACTCGAAGGCGGGGCCGTGATCACCGTCGAAGGTGAGTACAAGTCGTTTGACGTCGATACCGATGCCGCAGTCCCGGTGTTCCCGATGTTTGACGGGGACGCCTTCTTCGTTTCCGCGGCCTATCTTATGCCGGGCCAGGGTGGCATGGGTCGCTACCAGCCGTATCTACGTTTCACCCGCAACGACCCATCCGCCGGCGACGACAGTTCGCTGACCGAAGTGGGGGTCAACTACGTGATCTCGGGGCACAACCTCAAACTGAACCTCAATCTGACCAGCGGTGACGCCAACGCCAGCGGCACCAAGGGGAACGACACCGACACCATCACCTTCGGCATGCAGTTCCAGATCTGATGGTCCAACATTCAGGAGACGATGACATGACCAAGACACGATTCAAGAACCTGGCTATGGCGCTGGTGATCACCGCCGTATCCTTCGCCGCCGCGGGTCTGGCCCGGGCAGAGGAAACCATCAAGGTGGGTATACTCCACTCCCTGTCCGGCACCATGGCCATTTCCGAGACCACGCTGAAAGACACCATGCTGATGCTGATCGACGAACAGAACAAGAAAGGCGGCCTACTCGGCAAGAAGCTCGAAGCGGTGGTGGTCGATCCGGCATCCAACTGGCCGCTGTTCGCGGAGAAGGCGCGCGAGTTGATCACCAAGGACCATGTGGTCGTGACCTTCGGCTGCTGGACCTCGGTCTCCCGCAAGTCCGTACTGCCGGTGTTCGAGGAACTGAACGGCATCCTGTTCTACCCGGTACAGTACGAGGGCGAGGAGTCCTCGAAGAACGTGTTCTACACCGGTGCCGCACCGAACCAGCAGGCCATCCCGGCGGTGGACTATCTCATGAACGAACTGGGTGTGAAACGCTGGGTGCTGGCGGGTACGGACTATGTCTATCCGCGCACCACCAACAAGATCCTCAAGGCCTACCTGATCGCCAAGGGGGTCAAGGAAAGCGACATCATGATCAACTACACGCCGTTCGGTCATTCCGACTGGC
Source organism: Thiohalobacter sp. (assembly GCA_026984835.1). Lineage (GTDB taxonomy): Bacteria > Pseudomonadota > Gammaproteobacteria > DSM-19610 > DSM-19610 > JALSRI01. The sequence continues at coordinate 31,445 of JALSRI010000188.1, forward strand.
AGTCGATCGTTTCCGAGATCAAGAAGTTCGGCAGCGCCGGCAAGAAGACCGCTGTCGTCTCCACCATCAATGGCGATGCCAACGTGCCTTTCTACAAGGAACTGGGCAACCAGGGCATTTCCGCGGAAGACATCCCGGTGGTGGCGTTCTCCGTGGGTGAAGAGGAGCTGTCTGGTCTCGACACCAAACCGCTGGTCGGCCATCTGGCGGCATGGAACTACTTCATGAGCGTCGAGTCCGACGAAAACGACCGTTTCATCCGCGCCTGGAAGAAGTACATCAAGGACGACAAGCGCGTCACCAATGACCCCATGGAGGCCCATTATATCGGCTTCAACATGTGGGTGAAGGCGGTTGAAAAGGCGGGAACCACGGACCCGGCTGCCGTTCAGGAAGCGCTGATCGGTGTTGCAGTGCCGAATCTGTCGGGTGGCTACTCTGCCATGATGCCGAACCACCACATCACCAAGCCGGTACTGATCGGCGAGATCCAGGACAACGGCCAGTTCGATATCGTCTGGGAGACTCCGGGCCTGGTCGCCGGTGATGCCTGGTCGGACTACCTGCCGGGCTCCCGTGATCTGATCTCCGACTGGCGCGCACCGCTGTCCTGTGGCAACTACAACGTCAAGACCAAGAAGTGCAGCGGTCAGAACTACTGAGACAAGTGCCGACCGGCATGGGTCGGAATCGGGCGACAAAGCAATAAATCGGTAGTCCATCGGGTGGTATGAGCAATGCACAGGATACAAACGGATGCCTCGTCGAATCCCTTGTGTCCTGTGCTCTTTCCCGTGCAGCCCCGGACTGTCCAGAGCCGGTTCGAAGCGGGGCAGCTCATGCGTGAATCGTTGACGACAGTTGTGGCGGGCAGGCTGTTGCCGCTGCTCCTGTTGTTGTTTCTCTGGACAGGGCTTGCACCGCGAGTACTGGCCGAAGAAGTCATGGACCCGTCCGCGCTGCAGGAGGCATGGAAGGCACTGACGCAAAAGAGCTACAGCAAAAAGGAAAAGGCGATCGAGTTCATAGCCCGTCACGACGGTGCCGATGCCTACCCGGCCATGAAGGCGATGCTGGATGGCAAACTGTATTTTTCCATCCGCGACAGGACATTGTTCATCCTGAACGAAGAGAACGGACACTACACGTTCACCCCCCTGTCCGGCGGGCAGGTGGTCAGCCAGCAGACCCGGCGGGGCTTCAAGAAGGTGAAGATCAACAACCGGCTGAGGACCCGGCTGCGCCAGGCGCTGGCGTTGCAGCAGCTCCGGCATGACGACCGCGACCTGCGCCTGGCCGCCGTGCAGGAGTTGTTGAAAAATCCCGATACCCGGGCCGCGCGCCTGATCCGTAACGTCATCGAGCGGGAGCCCGATGCAGCCGTCCGGACCGCCATGCAGACCCTGCTGGCGATCATGCAACTCGAGGATGGCGACGAAAGCGCGCAACGACAGGCCATCGACGAACTGGCCGGCAGCCTGAACCCGTCCGCGCTGAACGCGCTGAAGGCATACCGGCCGCCGGACGAGGCATTGAAGAACCTGGCTGCTGCCGCCATACGTAAAATCAACCACCGACGCGAACTGTATGCCCACGCGGAAACGGTCTTTTTTGGCCTCAGCCTGGGCTCGGTGCTGGCGCTGGCGGCCATCGGCCTCGCCATCACCTTCGGTGTCATGGGCGTGATCAACATGGCCCACGGCGAGCTGATCATGATCGGCGCCTATACCACGTATGTGATCCAGCTGCTGATGCCGGAACATATCGGCATTTCGGTGATCGTGGCCATCCCGGCCGCCTTCGTTGTCTCGGGCCTGGTGGGCATGGTCATCGAACTCAGCGTGATCCGCCATCTGTACGGCCGCCCGCTGGAAACGCTGCTGGCAACCTTCGGCGTAAGCCTGGTACTGCAGCAGACCGTGCGATCCATCTTCTCACCGCTCAACCGCAGCGTCGAGACCCCGCAGTGGATGTCCGGCGCCTTCCCGGTCAACGAGGTGCTCGCGCTGACCTGGAACCGTTTCTACATCATCATTTTCTGCCTGACCGTGTTCGTTGCGCTGATTCTGGTGATGAAAAAGACCCTGTTGGGCCTGCAGGTGCGGGCGGTTTCGCAGAACCGCCTGATGGCGCGCGCCATGGGTGTACGTTCCAAGTGGGTCGATGCCCTGACCTTTGGACTGGGTTCCGGCATTGCCGGTATGGCCGGCGTGGCGTTGAGCCTGCTGACCAACGTCGGCCCCAACCTCGGCCAGTCCTACATCATCGATTCCTTCATGGTCGTGGTGTTCGGGGGCGTCGGCAACCTGTGGGGGACGCTGGTGGCGGGGATGAGCCTCGGTATCATCAACAAGCTGCTGGAGCCCTGGGCGGGCGCCGTGCTGGCGAAGATTCTGGTGCTGGTCTTCATCATCCTGTTCATCCAGAAACGCCCCACCGGCCTGTTCCCCCAACGCGGCCGCGCGGCGGAGGATTGAGTCCTTGTTTCTGAACGAGTTCCGACGAAACGACAAACCCGGCGTCTGGTTGCTTGCGGCCCTGCTGGTTTTCAGTATCGTCGTGCCGGTACTGAACCTGGCGGTGCCCGAAAGCAGCGTGCTGCACCTGTCGACCTATACGGTCACCCTGCTGGGCAAGTACCTCACCTACGCCCTGCTGGCGCTTGCGGCCGACCTGGTATGGGGGTATCTCGGCATCCTCAGTCTTGGCCACGGCGCCTTCTTCGCGCTCGGCGGTTACGCCATGGGTATGTACCTGATGCGGCAGATCGGAGAGCGCGGCGTGTACGGTGACCCGCTGTTGCCGGACTTCATGGTGTTCCTGAACTGGCATGAACTGCCCTGGTTCTGGCACGGATTCGACCAGTTCGGCTTTGCCATGCTGATGGTGCTGCTGGTTCCCGGCCTGCTGGCCTGCGTCTTCGGCTACCTGGCGTTTCGGTCCCGCGTCACCGGCGTCTACCTGTCGATCATGACTCAGGCCATGACCTATGCGTTGATGCTGGCCTTCTTCCGCAACGAAATGGGGTTCGGCGGCAACAACGGACTGACGGACTTCAAGGACCTGCTGGGTTTCGATCTGCGCGCGGACAGTACGCGCATCGGCCTGTTCCTGGCCTCGGCGGCAGCCCTGGCCCTGGCCTATCTGGTCACTCGCTACATCGTTGATTCCCGGCTCGGCCTGGCCAGCGTGGCCATCCGCGACGCGGAAAGCCGTACCCGCTTCATCGGCTACCGGGTCGAGAACATCAAGCTTTGGGTGTTCGTCTTCTCGGCCATGCTGGCGGGTGTTGCCGGCGCCCTCTATGTGCCGCAGGTCGGCATCATCAATCCCGGTGAATTCTCGCCGCTGAACTCCATCGAACTGATCATCTGGGTCGCCATCGGCGGCCGTGGCACCCTGTACGGTGCCGTCATCGGTGCGCTGCTGGTCAATTACGCCAAGACCTATTTCACCGCCGCGCTGCCGGAAGTCTGGCTGTACGCGCTGGGCGGGCTGTTCATTCTGGTCACCCTCTACCTGCCCAGGGGCATCGTCGGCCTGCGTCATCTGCGGAGAGCAGGGACATGAGACCGGTGCAGGCCCTGCGGAAGTTCACCCGCCGCGACCGGGTGTTGGAGTTTCTGACAAAACCCCTGCCGCCGGATGTCGACGTCAGCCACAATGTCATCCTGTATCTCGACGATCTCAACAAGAGTTTCGACGGTTTCAAGGTCATCGACAACCTCAACCTGTACATCGAAACCGGGGAACTGCGCTGCATCATCGGCCCCAACGGCGCCGGCAAGTCCACCATGATGGACATCATCACCGGCAAGACCCGGCCCGACAGTGGACAGGCCTGGTTCGGCCAGCGCCTCGATCTGTTGCGCATGGACGAACCGGAGATCGCCGAGGCCGGCATCGGGCGCAAGTTCCAGAAACCCACGGTGTTCGAGAACCTGAGCGTGTTCCAGAATCTCGAACTGGCCATGGCCCAGGACAAGCGGGTATGGCCGCTGCTGGCCGCGCGGCTTACCGGCGAGCAGCGCGACCTGATTGAAGAGGTGATGCATCTCATTGGTCTGCAGGCCTTGTCGGCTGAACCGGCAGGTAAACTCTCCCACGGCCAGAAGCAATGGCTGGAAATCGGCATGCTGCTGATGCAAAAGCCGGCCCTGCTGCTGGTCGACGAACCCGTGGCCGGCATGACACACCAGGAAATGGAGCGCACCGCCGAACTGCTCACGTCGCTGGCCGGCAAGCACTCCGTGGTGGTGGTGGAACACGACATGGATTTCGTCCGTTCCATCGCCCGCAAGGTGACGGTGCTGCACCAGGGCAGCGTGCTGGCCGAAGGCAGCATGGCCGAGGTGCAGAACGACCCGCGTGTGGTCGAGGTCTACCTGGGGGGGTGACATGCTGAGCATACACGGACTCAACCAGTTCTACGGCGAGAGCCATACCCTGTGGGACATCGAGCTGGAGGTGCCGGCCGGCGGGTGCACCTGCCTGATGGGGCGCAATGGCGTGGGCAAGACCACCCTGCTCAACTGCATCATGGGAGCCCTGCCGCTGGCATCCGGCGAGATCGTGTACCGGGACATGCCCCTGCACGCCCTGCCCATGGAACAGCGGGCCCGGCACGGCATCGGCTATGTGCCGCAGGGACGGCAGATCTTCCCCATGCTGACGGTCGAGGAGAACCTCGAGATCGGCTTGCCCGCCCGGCCCGACCGCAGCGGGAAAATACCGGATTTCATCTATGACCTGTTTCCAGTGCTGCGGGACATGCGTCATCGCCGCGGCGGCGACCTGTCGGGCGGCCAGCAGCAGCAGCTGGCGGTGGGGCGCGCGCTGGTGATCGACCCCAAGCTGCTGATCCTGGACGAACCGACCGAAGGCATTCAACCCAACATCGTTACCGAAATCGGTGATGTCATCGGCAAGCTCAACCGCGAAATGGGCATGACCGTATTACTGGTGGAACAGAAACTTCCCTTTGTGAAGAAGGTCGCGGATCGTTTCTGCATACTCGACCGCGGCCGGGCGGTTGCCAGGGGCAGCGTGGGCGAACTCTCGGAAACCCTGATCAGGGAGTATCTCACGGTATGATCACCGCTCCCGTGCACCGGCCGTGCGATGCGGCGTGCGATGCCGGCTGGCGGGCGAGCCTGGAACTCGGTTTCGCAGCGGCCGGTGCCCGTACGGTGCTGCGGCACAGCCGGCACCGGGGCCCGCTGCGCGTTCAGCGCCCGTTCTACCCGGAAGGCGACCTCGCCCATGTGTATGTCCTGCACCCACCGGGCGGCGTGGTGGGGGGCGACCGGCTGGATCTGTCATTGGATGTGGGAAGCGGCGCACGGGTCTTGTGCACCACGCCCGGCTCCGGAAAGTTCTACCGCAGCGCCGGGGACGAGGCCGGGCTCGAACTGCGCCTGCATGTCGCCGCGGGCGCCAGTCTGGAATGGCTGCCGCAGGAGAACATTCTGTTCGCCGGTGCGCGTCTGCGGGCCGCCACCCGGATCGACGTGGAAGACGATGCCGTGTTCATCGGCTGGGATATCACCTGCCTGGGCCGCCCGGCCAGCCGTGAGCGGTTCGAGCCGGGCACCCTGAGTTCGCGACTGACATTCTGCCACGACCGGGCGCCGCAACTGGTCGAGAGCCAGCGCGTGTCCGGCGAGCGCCAGTTGAATGCCGCCGCCGGCCTGCGCGGCCGGCCGGTGCAGGGCATCCTGCTGGCCTTCCCGTGCAGCGAGGCGCACCTTGAGTGTGTGAGGGACGGTCTGGCCTCGACAGCATCGCTGCCGCCGATCGGCGTCACGCTGCTCGACCGCCTGCTCGTCGTGCGTGCCCTGGCCGACGACGCGGGGGCGTTGAAACAGGTCATGATCTCAATCTGGCAAACGCTTCGCCCCCGGCTGCTCGAACGGAACGCCGTGGCGCCCCGCATCTGGGCAACCTGATCACACCCTGGCCGGCACCGAAAGGAGCGCCTATGCAACTGACACCGCGAGAGAAAGACAAGCTGCTGCTGTTTACCGCCGCCCTGCTGGCCGAGCGCCGCCTGGCGCGCGGTGTGAAACTCAACTACCCCGAAGCGGTTGCCTATATCAGCGCCGCTATCCTCGAAGGCGCCCGCGACGGACGCAGCGTGGCCGAGCTGATGCACGACAGCCGCCAGCTGCTGTCTTCCGATCAGCTGATGGAGGGTGTGGCCGACATGATCCACGAAGTGCAGGTGGAGGCCACCTTTCCCGACGGCACCAAGCTGGTCACCGTGCACCAGCCGGTGGTGGCGGCGGATACGTCCACAGCCGGGGAACTCAGGGTCGGCAAAGGTGACATCGAACTCAACGCGGGCCTGCCGACGCTGACCCTCGAGGTGGCCAACACGGGCGACCGCCCCATCCAGGTCGGCTCGCACTACCATTTCCACGAAACCAACGACGCGCTGGAATTCGACCGGGAGAAAACCCGCGGCTACCGGCTCAACATCCCGGCGGGCACGGCCGTGCGCTTCGAGCCGGGGCAGCGGCGCACCGTGGAGCTGGTCGCCTATGCGGGCAATCGAACCGTGTACGGCTTCCAGGGCCGCATCATGGGCAAACTGGAGGACGGATGATGGTGACCATGACCCGGCAGGCCTATGCCGAAATGTTTGGCCCGACCACCGGCGACAGACTGCGCCTGGCGGATACCGAACTGTGGATCGAAGTGGAGCGGGATTTCACCCGCTACGGCGACGAGGTCAAGTTCGGCGGCGGCAAGGTGATCCGCGACGGCATGGGGCAGTCCCAGGCCGGTTCTGCGCAGGCCGCCGACCTGGTGATCACCAATGCCCTGATCATCGACCACTGGGGCATCGTCAAAGCCGACATCGCTGTCAAGGACGGCCGCATCGCCGCCATCGGCAAGGCCGGCAACCCGGACGTGCAGCGCGGCGTCGACATCGTCATCGGCCCCGGCACGGACGTCATCGGCGGCGAGGGCAAGATCGTCACGGCGGGCGGCATCGACGCCCACATCCATTTCATCTGCCCGCAACAGATCGAGGAGGCCCTGGCCTCGGGCATCACCACCATGCTGGGCGGCGGCACCGGCCCCTCCACCGGCACCAATGCCACCACCTGCACACCGGGGCCCTGGAACATTCACCGCATGCTGGAAGCCGCCGACGGCTTCCCCATGAATCTCGGTTTTCTGGGCAAGGGCAATGCCAGCCTCCCCGATGCATTGCGAGAACAGGTCGAAGCCGGTGCCATGGGACTCAAGCTGCACGAGGACTGGGGCACCACGCCGGCGGCGATCCGCAACTGTCTGGACGTGGCGGAGGCGTTCGACGTGCAGGTGGCGATCCACACCGACACCCTGAATGAATCCGGTTTCGTGGAAGATACCATCGCCGCGTTCGAGGGCCGCACCATCCACACCTATCACACCGAGGGCGCCGGCGGCGGGCATGCGCCGGACATCATCCGCGTCTGCGGGCTCGACAACGTGTTGCCCTCTTCGACCAATCCGACCCGGCCCTACACCGTCAACACCATCGATGAACACCTGGACATGCTGATGGTCTGCCACCACCTCGATGCCGGCATCGCCGAGGACGTGGCCTTCGCCGAATCGCGCATACGCCGCGAGACCATTGCCGCCGAGGACATCCTGCACGACCTGGGCGCCTTTTCCATGATCTCTTCCGACTCGCAGGCCATGGGACGCGTGGGCGAGGTCATCACCCGCACCTGGCAGACGGCGCACAAGATGAAAGTGCAGCGCGGCACGCTGACGGGCGACACGGCGCACCACGACAACAACCGCGTCAAGCGTTATGTGGCCAAGTACACCATCAATCCGGCCATCACCCACGGCATCGCCCACGAGGTCGGCTCGGTCGAGGTCGGCAGGCTGGCGGACCTGGTGTTGTGGTCACCGGCGCTGTTCGGCATCAAACCGGCGCTGGTCGTCAAAGGCGGCCTGATCGCCCACGCCGCCATGGGCGACCCCAATGCCTCGATTCCCACGCCGCAACCGGTGCACGCCCGTTCCATGTTCGGCAGTTTCGGAAGGGCCCTGACCTCGACCAGCCTGACGTTTGTCTCCGCCGCGGCCCTGTCCGACGGCGTGCCCGGCAGGCTGGGTCTGCAGAAGCCGGTCAGCGCGGTGAGAAACTGCCGCAACGTGAACAAGCGCGATCTGATCCACAACCACTGGACGCCCCATATCGAGGTCGATGCGCAGACCTATGAAGTCCGTGCCGACGGCGAATTGCTGAGCTGCGAACCCGCCGACGTGCTGCCCATGGCGCAACGGTATTTTCTGTTCTAGAGGCGACGATGATAGAACTCACCCGGATTCTGGACGCCGCAGCCGAACCCGTGGCCTGCCTGACCCTGTCCATCGAGCAACGCGTACGCAGCCGCCAGCGTGTGACGCTGGACGATGGCCGGGATGCCGGCCTGTTCCTCCCGCGTGGAATCCTGCTGCGCGGTGGTGACCGCCTCGGCAGCGAGGACGGGATGGTGGTCGAAGTCATCGCTGCCGAGGAACGGGTGTCGACCGTGCATTGTGAGGACCTCGCCGGCCTGGCGCGGGCGGCCTACCACCTCGGCAACCGCCACGTGCCGCTGCAGGTCGAAGCCGGCTGGCTGCGCTACCTGCACGACCCGGTGCTGGACGACATGCTGCGGCAGATGGGACTGGCGCCGGTGGTCGAACTGGCCCCCTTCGAACCGGAAGCGGGCGCCTACCGACAGGCCGCGCACGGTCGTCATCCTGGACATGCACACACCCATTCGATGCAACCTGGACAGTAACGAGGAGTCTGCCATGAAATCGAGTCACAGAAAGATCATCGTCCTTGCCGCCTGCCTGGCCTCACCCC
>JALSRI010000189.1 GCA_026984835.1 Thiohalobacter sp.
CGTCACCCAGGTGCAGTACCACGAGCGGCCGCCGGCGCGCCTCGAGGTGCTGGACTACTGGCCGCGGCCGGTGCCGGAACTGAAACTCATGGACACGGATCGCGAGGGCTGCCGGCACCTGTGGGGCTGGGATACGGTGGCGCTGGAGGGCCGCGCGGAGCGGGTCGACGGGGTGCTGCTGCAACGGCTGCAATGGTACCGCGACGCGGCCGGGGCCTGGCGGCGCCGGCGGCTGCCGGACCGGCAGCGGCGTCTGCCCGCGCAACTGGTGCTGGTGGCCATCGGCTATGCCCACACGGACCACGACGGCCTGCCGCGCGGGCTCGGCCTGGCCCTCGACGCGCGCGGCAACCTGGCCGCCGACGAGCCCGGCTACCAGACCAGCCGCCCGGGCGTGTTCGCCTGTGGCGACGCCCGCCGTGGCCAGTCGCTGCTGGTATGGGCGATCCGGGAAGGGCGCCGCTGCGCCCGCGCCGTGGACCTCCACCTGCGCGGCGAGACCGACCTGCCCGAGATCTAGGCGGCCGCTTTCCTGTATCATCGGCGTCCGACGGCAAAGTGTCGTCCTCGTCACACCCGCGCCAGCGGGCAGCAGGATGGAGCAATGGAATTCTACAGCCGGGCCGCAGTCGGCCTGTCGGCCTCCGAGATACAACGTCACGTGCGAATCGGCAACCTGCCGGACTGGTGCGCGTCAATCGAAAAGGTGCTCGCTCAGGGCCGCGAGCGCGGCGAGATCTACTGCGTGTGGGGGGATTTCCGCATCCACCGGGAAATGATACGCGACGGTCTGCGTTTCAGCCTGCCGGGTTGCCCCAACGCCTTGCAGTGGACCGTCACGGCGGATGGCGCCACCGGGCAGGTGGTGGTGCATTGCACCATCAACCGGCCCGACCACGATCCCGACTTCGTCGAATCCATCGAACGGTTCGTTCTCGATTGGAAACAGGGACTGGAAGCCGCGCCGGCGCGCATCCGCGACGCCGGTTCGCCGCAGCCGGGCGAGCCGATGCCCTGGTTTGGCTGAAATCCGTCCCGGCGCTGTCAACGGTCCGCGTCCGGCTGCGTTGAAGCAGGTGAACAGGCTTCAATCCAACCGCATCAAGGAGACAGCGATGAACATCAAGAACCCTGCACTTGCGCTCGTGATGGCGACCCTGGTTTCGCTGGCCCCGGTCGGGCCGGCGGCGGCGGGCGGCGTGTCGGCGGCGCGCGCCTTCGATCGCATCGACCGCAACGACGACGGCCGCCTCGGTCCGGTGGAGCGGCACCGCGCGCGCTACCTGTACAAGCGCGTAGACGTCAACGACGACGGCCGCATCGGGCCGCGCGAGCGGCACTATGCGCGGCATCTCAGGCGCAACGCCGACCACAACGGCGACGGTCGCATCGGCCCGCGCGAACGCCGCCACACCCGCCGCGTGCTGAACCGGGTGGATCGTCACATCGGTCCGGGGCGGCACTGAGCCCCGGTTGTCGCCCGCCCGGCCCGCCAGGCCGGGTGGGCTTCCCCTTCGACGGACCATCCCGGTTCGTGACGTAATTTCGTCGTTTTTCCGGTCTTACTGCCTGCAGGCGTCAAGTTTGAGGCGTTTGGCGCCGGCCTTGCCATGCGTCCGGCTCTGGTCTATGCCTGAAACAGGGCTTCACGGCGAAATTCGCCCGGCTGGCGCGACTATTGCCTTGTAATCAGGGAAGACAGGGGCTGGGAACCCACCGCCGGGCGCAGCCCGGTGCGCCAAGAGCAAAAACCAACAATGGATGACGTGACGCGACACAAGGGACTGCACGAGTACTGGCGCAGTTCACAGCTGGCCGGCCACAACGCCGCCTGGCTGGAGGACCTGTACGAGCAGTTCCTGACCGACCCGGAGCAGGTGCCGAACGACTGGCGCGCTTTCTTCGAGACCCTGCCGCGCGTCGACGGCCACGGCG
>JALSRI010000190.1 GCA_026984835.1 Thiohalobacter sp.
ACGGCGCCGGCCGACGATGCCGCGTTCCGCGAGCAGCTCGGCGAAGCCCGGGCGCTGTTCTGGCAGCGCGACACGACGGCCGCCGAACAGGCCTACCGGGCGCTGGTGCAGCACTGGCCGCAGCAGGCCGGGGCCTGGGGCGAACTGGGCAACCTGTATTTCAATCAGGGCCGCTGGTCCGAGGCGGCGGACGCCTATGCCCACACCGTGGAGTTGCTGCTGACCCAGGGAGAACAGCGGCGGGCGCGCTACCTCCTGGGGGTGCTCAGGGGGCTGGATCCGGCCCGTGCCGGGGAACTTGAACAGAGGCTGGACAGTGCCGGCGGTTGACAGGTACTGCCGTCCATACACGAGCTGGAGTGTTTGCGAGTGGTTGACGAGCGTGAGTCTGAAGGGGGGCAGGGCCGGCAGGACGCCGGTAGCGGGGATGTGTCGCAGACCGGTGAGACGGAGGAGCGCGATGCCGAAGTAGTCGCCCGCGAGGCGGAGCGCCTCATGTTCCGCGACATGGCCCAGTACATGAGCCAGTTCGCGCGCAGCTTCGAAGTCAGTGCCAAGCGCTGGGAACTGGTGGTCTACCCGTCGTTGCTGGCGTTCATCATTCTGGCGGCCTACGGCTTCTACCTGATCTACAACCTGACCAGTGACATCGGCCGGATCACCTACCAGGTGCAGGACATCGCGGAGAGCATGGTGAACATCAACCAGAATTTCTCGTCCACCACCAACAACATGAATACGGTGGCCCGCAACATGGTGAAGATGACCGGCTACATGGAACAGATGAGCCACGATATCAAGGAGCAGAATGCCGCCATGGGCGCCATCGTGATCAGCATGAAGCGCATGAACGAGTCGATCGACACCATGTCCTTCACCATGTACCAGATGCGCTACGACACCGCGATCATGGGCCGCAACATCCACAGCGCGTCCGGACCCATGCGCTTCATGAACAGCTTCATGCCCTGGTGACGCGAGGAAACAGGCCGCAGCCATGCCAAGACCGGACAAGAACATTCGCAAGCGCCTGAAGAGCCTGGAGGCGCACCTGCGTGAGGAGAACCCCGTGCTGGTGTCCGCCGTCGAGGGGTTTCGCGGCCTGTCGCGCGTCGGTTACGCCATGGGCCTGCTCGGCACGGACGAGAGTTATGCCACGCAGATCTCCTGGTGGCCGCTGATCTCGGTGCTGGGCACCTTCTCGGCCGGCAAGTCGACCTTCATCAACCAGTACCTCGGCTATCCGCTGCAAGACACCGGCAACCAGGCAGTGGACGACAAGTTCACCGTCATCTGCTACAGCGGCGAGAAGGAGAGCCGCGTGCTGCCCGGCCTGGCGCTGGATGCCGACCCGCGCTTTCCCTTCTACCAGACCAGCCAGGAACTCGAGAAAGTGGAATCCGGCGAGGGGCGCCGCATCGACGCCTACCTGCAGCTCAAGACCTGCAACAGCGACAACCTCAAGGGACGCATCCTGATCGACTCGCCCGGCTTCGATGCCGACGCCCAGCGCTCGGCGACCCTGCGCCTGACCAACCACATCATCGACCTGTCGGACCTGGTGCTGGTGTTCTTCGACGCCCGCCACCCCGAGCCGGGCGCCATGAGCGACACCCTGGCGCACCTGGTGCGCGACACCAAGGATCGCGCCGACAGCAGCAAGTTCCTCTACATCCTGAACCAGATCGACACCACCGCGCGCGAGGACAACCCGGAAGAAGTGGTGGGCGCCTGGCAGCGCGCCATTGCGCGCGAGGGCCTGACGGCCGGGCGCTTCTACTGCATCTACGATCCTGAGGCCTCGGTGCCGATCGACAACGAGGCCCTGCGGCGCCGCTTCGAGTGGAAGCGCGACCAGGACCTGGCGGAGATCTACAACCGCATCGAGCAGGTAACGGTGGAGCGCGCCTACCGCATCGTCGGCGCACTGGAGAAGCGCGCCCAGGAGATCCAGGACTACTACGTACCGCGCCTGCGGCGCTTGGTGGGGCGCTGGCGCCGCCTGGTGCTGCGCGCCGACCTGCTGTGGCTGTCGCTGGCCGGCCTGCTGGCGGCGGCCGTGCCCTTCCTGCCCGCATCCATGCGCAACCTGCTGGCGGCCGGCATGGACGCGCTGCAGGGCGATCTGCGCTACGGCGTGCTGGCCGGGGCGCTGGGCGCGGCACTGGCGCTGTACGTGCATTTCCAGACCCGCCGCTGGGCGGCCGCCCGCGTCGTCGATTCCATCCGTAGCGAAAACCCGGAGGCCGAGGCCGATCGCCTGGTGCGCGCCTTCGGCCGCAACACCCGCCCGTGGCGCAGCATCTTCGAGCCCGACCCGGTCGGCTGGACGCGGCGCAACCGCAAGGCGCTGGCGGGCATCATGGCCACCGCCAACGGCCTGGTGCAGACCCTCAACGACCGTTTCACCGATCCGTCCGGCAAGAACACCGGCGACGAAAAGGTCGAGGCGCTGCCTGTGGTCGAGGGCGAGGTCATCACCCGCCAGGAGGCCGATTGACGGGGGCCGCCATGCGCCGCGTGTGGACGGGTTGCGGGTTGTTCCTGGCGCTGTTCCTGGCCGTGTCGCCGCTGCAGGCGTCCTACGCCTGGCCCGGTCCTGTGCCGCTGCGCCCCGACCTGCCCAGCGGCCTGGACCTCATGGAGTCGGGCCTGTACTGGCTGCAGGACATGACCGGCGCCGGGAACCCGCGCGACCCGGCCTCGGTGGTGGCCCTGTGGGAGGAGCAGGCCGGCCGCCTCTTCGATCTCGCCTACATGGCCTGGAAGGTGGCCGGGCCCGACTATGCCCGCCTCAACGTGCTGGAGCGCGCCCACTTCCAGAACCGCCTGCGCGACGAGATGTTCTCGCGGCTGGCGCGCCAGATGGGCCTGCTGGACGTGCGCATGCCGTATTTCCGGCCGCTGTCGCCGGTGCGCACCAGCGCCTGGAGCTGGACCCTGGGCGGCGTGGTCTGGCACCGCGGCGGTCCCTGGGTGCGGCTCGGCTTCCACTTCTACCTGACGCCGCGCGGCTGGCGCATCTACGACGTCACCGCCAACGGCGTCAGCTTCACCGACCAGCTGCGCCGCGAGGGGTTCCGGCCGTAGGGGGATAGCCACGGAAAGCACGGACAAGCCCTTGTCTTTTTTTCGGGCGCGCGCTGCGCACCCTGCAAAAACAAGGTCCGTGTTTTCCGTGCTTTCCGTGGCCATCCCCCTTCCTAGCCCCCGCCCGCCAAGCTACAATGCGCTCCCCGTACACCACTGCGTCCACCATCCCATGACCATCCGCACCCGTTTCGCCCCCAGCCCGACCGGCTACCTGCACATCGGCGGCGCCCGCACTGCGCTGTTCTCCTGGCTGCACGCGCGCAAGCACGGCGGCCGTTTCGTGCTGCGCATCGAGGACACCGACCTGGAGCGCTCGACGGCGGAGTCGGTCAACGCCATCCTCGAGGGCATGACCTGGCTGGGGCTGGAGTACGACGAGGGTCCCTTCTACCAGACCCGGCGCTTCGACCGCTACGAGGAAGTCATCCGGCAACTGCTGGACAGCGGCCAGGCCTACAAGTGCTACTGCAGCAAGGAGCGCCTGGACGCCCTGCGCGCCGACCAGATGGCGCGCAAGGAGAAGCCGCGCTACGACGGCCTGTGCCGCAGCCTGGAAAAGCCGCCGGCCGGGGACGCGCCCTATGTCATCCGCTTCCGCAACCCGGACCAGGGCAGGGTGGTGGTCGACGACCTGATCCGCGGCGAGGTGGTGTTCGACAACGCCGAGCTGGACGACCTCATCATCGCCCGCAGCGACGGCTCGCCCACCTACAACCTGACCGTGGTGGTGGACGACGCCGACATGAACATCACCCACGTCATCCGCGGCGACGACCACCTCAACAACACACCGCGCCAGATCAACATCCTCAAGGCGCTGGGCTTCGAGCCGCCGGTCTACGCCCACGTGCCCATGATCCTGGGCGCCGACGGCAAGCGCCTGTCCAAGCGCCACGGGGCAGTCAGCGTCATGCAGTACCACGAGGACGGCTACCTGCCGGAGGCGCTGATCAACTACCTGGTGCGGCTGGGCTGGTCGCACGGCGACCAGGAGATCTTCTCCCTGGAGGAGATGATCGAGCTGTTCGACATCAGTGACGTCAACAGGGCCGCTTCCACCTTCAACCCGGACAAGCTGCTGTGGCTGAACCAGCATTACATCAAGGAGAGCGATCCGGCCCACGTGGCGCGCTACCTGAGCTACCACCTCGGCAAGCTGGGTATCGATCCGGCCCCCGAGCCGCCGCTGGTGGAAGTGGTGAAGGCGCAGCGCGAGCGGGCGAAGACCCTGGTGGAGATGGCGCGCAACAGCGTGTTCTTCTACCGGGATTTCGACGACTTCGAGGAGAAGGCCGCCAGGAAGAACCTCAAGCCGGCCGCCCGCGAGGCGCTGGCGCGGCTGCGCGACGAGCTGGCGGCGCTGGACGACTGGACGCCGGAGGCCATCCACGCCCGGGTGGTGGCCACCGCCGGGGCGCTGGAGCTCAAGCTCGGCAAGGTGGCCCAGCCGCTGCGGGTGGCGGTATCCGGCGGCGCCGTCTCGCCGCCCATCGACCAGACGGTCTGGCTGGTCGGCCGCGAGCGCAGTTTGTCCCGCCTGGACAAGGCCTTGGCGTACATCGACGCGCGCGCCGACGCGGCCTGATTATTGACAGGCGGAGACGGCTGTCGTAAAGTGCGCGCTTCGTTTTCGGGGCTATAGCTCAGCTGGGAGAGCGCTTGCATGGCATGCAAGAGGTCGGCGGTTCGATCCCGCCTAGCTCCACCAGATACGCGGGTTGCCCGGGCCCGCATCCGCTGTCCGGAGAGTCATGGAACAGATCGGCCGCTACACCGTCTATGCCGGCATCGTGCTGGTGGCGGTGGGCCTGATCGGCGGTTTCAGCGCCATGTTCCAGGACGCCGACAGCCTGGCCGTGAACCTGCTGATGCTGGTGCCGCTGGGCTTCGCGGCCCTGCTGACCGGCACGGTGGTTTCGCAACTGCTCACCGGCGGACACGACTAGTTTCCGTCCCCATCGTCTAGAGGCCTAGGACACCGCCCTTTCACGGCGGCGACAGGGGTTCGACTCCCCTTGGGGACGCCAT
>JALSRI010000191.1 GCA_026984835.1 Thiohalobacter sp.
AACGCGACCCGGGCAGGGGCTGACGACCGGACCGCCTTCGCGGCCAAGGCCGCTCCTACGGCGATGGCACGCACCGCGGCGGCGCCCCCTGTAGGAGCGGGCTCGCCCGCGATCCCGGTGCGGCGGCGCATGCCGGGGCGCCGCGGCCACCGTCCCCCATCGCGGCCAAGGCCGCTCCTACGGTGATGGCACGCACCGCGGCGGCGCTGCCCCTGTAGGAGCGGGCTCGCCCGCGATCCCGGTGCGGCGGCGCATGCCGGGGCGCAGCGGCCACCGTCTCCCATCGCGGCCAAGGCCGCTCCTACGGAGATGGCACGCACCGCGGCGGCGCCCCCTGTAGGAGCGGGCTCGCCCGCGATCCCGGTGCGGCGGCGCATGCCGGGGCGCAGTGGCCACCGTTCCCCATCGCGGCCAAGGCCGCTCCTACGGCGATGGTACGCACCGCGGCGGCGCTGCCCCTGTAGGAGCGGGCTTGCCCGCGATCCCGGTGCGGCGGCGCATGCCGGGTGGGGCGGCCACCGCCCCCATCGCGGCCAAGGCCGCTCCTACGGTGATGGCACGCACCGCGGCGGCGCTGCCCCTGTAGGAGCGGGCTCGCCCGCGATCCCGGTGCGGCGGCACATGCCGGGCGCGGTGGCCACCGTCCCCATCGCGGCCAAGGCCGCTCCTACGGTGATGGCACGCACCGCGGCGGCGCTGCCCTTGTAGGAGCGGGCTTGCCCGCGATCCCGGTGCGGCGGCGCATGCCGGGCGCGGTGGCCACCGACCCCATCGCGGCCAAGGCCGCTCCTACAGGGACATGCACACGGGTGGGACGACTACGCCTCGCCCAGCACTCCCCTGACGAACGGCACCGTCAGCCGCCGTTGCGCCGCCAGCGAGGCCTCGTCGAGGCGGTCCAGCAATTCGAACAGCGCCGGCATGTCGCGCGGCACGCGGCGCATGAGATAGCGGCCGGTGTCGTCGGGCAGTTCGAAACCGCGCCGCCGCGCGCGCAGTTGCAGCGCGGCCAGGCGCTGGGCGTCGTCGAGTGGCGCCAGGGCGTAGACCAGGCCCCATTCCAGCCGCGAGCGCAGGTCGGGCAGCGCCAGCGGCAGGGCCGCCGGCGCGCAGTCGGCCGTCACCGCCAGCGCGCCGCCGCGCTCGCGGAGGCGGTTGAACAGGTGGAACAGGCTCTCTTCCCAGCGCGCCTCGCCGGCCACCGCCTGCACGTCGTCCAGGCACACCAGCGGCAGGGCCTCCAGCCCCTCCAGCATGGCCGGGTCCAGGACCGCGTGTTCGGCCAGCGGCAGGTAGGCAGCGCCGCGGCCGCGCGCGCCGGCGTGCTGGCAGGCCGCCTGCAGCAGGTGGCTGCGGCCGCTGCCGGCAGCACCCCAGCAGTACAGCGGACTCTCGCCCTGCCCTTCGGCCAGCGCCCGCAGCGCCGCCAGCGGCTCGGCGTTGGGGCCGGGCAGGAAGCTGTCGAAGCGCGCCGAGTCGCGCAGGCGGACGCCGAGCGTGAGCTGCTGGGCGGTGGCGGTCACCGGCGCCGGACCTCGCGGGCGCGGCGGCTCCAGGTGATGACGTAGTCGGTGCCGCTCCACAGCACGGTCACGCACACGCTGTAGACCAGCAGCGTCACCGCCGCCCGGGCCTGGACGTCGAAGGCCTGGCTGACGATCACCAGCAGCACCAGCAGGATCTGCAGCAGGGTGTTGAGCTTGCTCACCCAGGTCGGCTCGGCGCGCAGGGTGGCGACGCGGAAGTGGTAGTAGGTGGCGCCGCCGACGATGATGAGATCGCGCAGCAGCACCAGCGCCACCAGCCAGGACGGCAGCAACCCGAGCCAGGCCAGCACCAGGTAGCAGGACACCAGCAGCAGCTTGTCGGCGACCGGGTCGAGCAGTTCGCCGAGCCGGCTGGTCCAGCCGAAGTGCTTGGCCAGGAAGCCGTCCAGCCCGTCCGACACGCCGGCGACGAAGAACAGCAGCAGCGCCATGTCGAAGCGGCGCTCGGCCAGCAGCCAGGCCACCGGCAGCACCAGCACGATGCGCATGGCGGTCAGCAGGTTGGGGATGTCGCGTGCCCGCAGCACGTCTATTTCCGCAGCCGGTAGTGCCCCGGCCGACCGTCGCCGGCGGGCGCCAGCACGCGGCCGATGGCGATCACCTGCTGCAGGCTGCGCCGGGCACCGTTGAGACGCAGCCCGAACTCGGCGCTGTCGCCCTCGACCCGCTGCAGCTGCGCGGCCTCGACCGGCGACAGGGACTCCAGGTATTTCTGCACCCGCGCGTAGTCGGCCAGCGTCTCGACGCCGCTGACCCGCAGCAGGCCGCTGGCGCCGCTCGAGGGACCGGCCCGGACGGCATAACGCAGCGCCAGCAGCTCGGCGCTCTCCCCGAGGCCGGCCTCGACGCTCTGCTGCAGGCCGGCGCCGCGCGACTCCCAGCCCTGCGGCCCGGCGCCGGCCTGCAGCAGCGTCCAGCGCCCCTGCCAGCCGCCGCTGGCGGTGCGGTGCAGTCGGCCGATCAGCAGTACCTGGGCCCGGTAGCGTTGCGAGGCCTGCTGCACGGGTTCCAGAAAACCGCCCCAGACGTCGGCGAACCTGACCTGGCGACGGTCTTCCAGGTCCATCAGGGGCAGCACCAGCGGCAGCCCACGGCGCCGGGCGGCGCGCCGCAGCGCCTGCGCGGCCCTGGCCTGCGACTGCTCCGACAGCAGGTAGCGGCGCCGGCCGTCGTCCACCGCCAGCCACACCAGCACGTCGGGCCGCTCCTGTCCCCATACCGGCAGGCCGGCGGCGCGCAGCGCCCGCGTCAGCGCCACGCCGTCGAAGCGCACCCGCAGCAGCAACGGCGGCTCGGCGTCGGGCTGCCCGGGCTGTCCGCGGCGGTAGCTGTACTGTTCGACGTAGCGCTGCGCCTGGCCGCTCAGCTTGCGCACCGCCGGCTCCTGCAGCAGGTCGGTGCTGCCCAGCAGCCGCAGCAACACTTCGTTCAGCGCTTCGCGCAGCGCCGCCTGGCGGTCGGCGGCGGCGCGGCCGGGCACCACCACCTCGGCTGCGTAGAGGTCGGCCAGGCGCGCCGCCGGCGCCGGCGGCGGCAGCACGGCGAGCAGGACGAACAGCAGCAACGGGGATGTGATCAGGCGTCGGTTCATGGTCATTCCAGAGCGCGGCGGATACCATAGCATACTGTCCGGGTTTACCGGGCCACGCCACCCCGATACCATTGCCGTTTTTCCGCACCCGGAGCGCCCGTGTCTGGCCACAAGTCCACCCCCCCGGAATCGTCTTCCATCAGCTACCGCGACGCCGGTGTCGACATCGACGCCGGCAACACCCTGGTCGAACGCATCAAGCCGCTGGTGAAGGCCACCCACCGGCCCGGTGTGATCAGCGGCCTGGGCGGCTTCGGCGCCCTGTTCGAGCTGCCGCTGGAGGACTACCGGCGGCCACTGCTGGTGTCCGGCACCGACGGCGTCGGCACCAAGCTGAAACTGGCCATCGACAGCGGCCGCCACGACAGTATCGGCATCGACCTGGTGGCCATGTGCGCCAACGACATCGTGGTGCAGGGCGCCGAACCGCTGTTCTTCCTCGACTACTACGCCACCGCCCGTCTCGACGTGGACGTCGCCACCGACGTGGTGGCCGGCATCGCGCGCGGCTGCGAGCTGGCCGGCGCGGCCCTGATCGGGGGCGAGACCGCCGAGATGCCGGGCATGTACCAGGCCGGCGACTACGACCTGGCCGGCTTCTGCGTCGGCATCGTCGACAAGGACGAACTCATCGACGGCAGCTCGGTGCAGCCCGGCGACAGCCTGGTGGCGCTGGCCTCCAGCGGCCCGCACTCCAACGGCTATTCGCTGGTGCGCAAGGTGCTGGAAGTGACCGGTGCCGCATTCGACGATGACCTGGACGGCACGCCGCTCATCGACCGGCTGCTGGAGCCGACGCGCATCTACGTCAAGCCGCTGCTGGCCCTGTTCAAGGACATCGAGGTGCGCAGCCTGTGCCACGTCACCGGCGGGGGGCTGCCCGAGAACCTGCCGCGGGTACTGCCCGAGGGCACGCGCGCCGTCATCGACACGGCGAGCTGGGAGTGGCCGGCGGTGTTCCGCTGGCTGCGGGCCGGCGGCAACATCGAGACGGCGGAGATGTACCGCACCTTCAACTGTGGCGTCGGCATGGTGCTGTGCGTCCCGGCGCAGCAGCAGCAGGCCTGCGTGGACCGCTTGTGCGAACTGGGCGAGAACGCCTGGGTGATCGGCCGCATCGAGGCCGGCGACGGCCCGGCGACGGTGGAGATGCGCTGAGAGCATGACCCGCCCGCTGCCCATCGTCATCCTCGTCTCCGGCCGCGGCTCCAACATGCAGGCCATCGTCGAGGCGGCGCGTGCCGGCAACCTGCCGGTGGAGGTGCGGGCGGTGATCAGCAACCGCGCCGACGCACCCGGCCTGGCCTGGGCGCGCCGGGCCGGCATCGACGTGGCGGCGCTGGACCCGGCCGACTACCCGGACCGCGAGGCCTACGACCGCGCCATGATGGGGCTGATCGACCGCTTCGAGCCGGCGCTGGTGGTGCTGGCCGGCTACATGCGCATCCTGTCGCCGGCCTTCGTGCACCACTACGCGGGCCGGCTGCTCAACATCCACCCGTCGCTGCTGCCGGATTTCCGCGGCCTCGACACCCACCGCCGGGCGCTGGAGGCAGGCCGCGCAGAGCACGGCGCCAGCGTCCATTTCGTCACCGAGGAACTGGACGGCGGGCCGGTGATCGCGCAGGTACGGGTGCCGGTGGAGGCCGGCGACGACGAACAGACGCTGGCGGCGCGGGTCCTGGAACAGGAGCACCGCCTGTATCCGGAGGTGCTGCGCTGGTTCGCCGCCGGCCGGCTCGGCTGGCGCGACGGCCAGGCGCTGCTGGACGGCGAGCCGCTGGACCAGCCCGTGGACCTCGGCCGCGGCTGAACCGGGGTGACCGCGCTGCCGGCCCTGCTGCGCCTGCCCCGCCTGGCCTGGCTGGCGCTGACGCTGCCGGCGTTGGCTTCGGCTGGCGGCGGCGCCGAAGCGCCGGTGCCCACCTTCTGCGCCGACTACGAGATCCGCATCCACGGCTTCGGCGTCGGCCGCGCCACCTTCACTCTCGAGCGCATGGCGGACGGCAGCTACCTGTACCGGCAGCGCAGCCGCCCGACCGGCCTGGCCAGCTGGTTCCGCCGCCAGCGCGTGCACGAGAGCAGCCGCTGGCGCCTGGTCGGCGACACCCTCCAGCCGCTGGAATATTTCTACTCCCGCAGCGGCGCCGACGAACGCACCGTCGAGCTGTTGTTCGACTGGCCGGCCGGCCAGGTCGAGAACCGGGTGCAGGGCAAGCCCTGGCGCATGGACATTCCCCCCGGGACGCTGGACAAGCTGCTGGTGCAGATCGCCCTGCTCCTGGATCTGCGCCGCGGCGCCACCCGCTTCGACTACGCGGTGGCGGACGGCGGCCGCCTGAAACACTTCGCCTTCGAAGTGGTCGACGAAGAGACCATCGAACTGCCGGCCGGCACCTGGCGCGCCCTGCGGGTGCGGCGGCTCGACGACGGCGGCCAGCGCACCCTGGTGTGGGTGGCACCGGCGCTGGGCTACCTGCCGGTGCGCTTCGTCAAGCATCGCAGGAACGGGCTGAAATACGAAATGCGCCTGCTCAGCCTCGACGAACACCGCCCCGCCGACGCACCGCGTCTTGAAACCCCCGCGCCCGCCCCCCATTGACCTGTAGAGCATGCCCGCCGTTCCGGCCGGGCCCGATACTGGACGAGGAGCGCCATGAACCTGAACGTCACTTTCAAGAATATCCAGGATTCCGCCCATCAGGAACTGCGCAAGCTGGTGTCCGGGTTCGCCGAGGGGCAGCTGGCGAAGCGGCTGGGTTCGCTCCGCGACGAAGCGGTGCGCCTGCACGCCGTCATCGAACGCCACCCCGGCGACGGGATGCACCGGGTGGCGCTGCGGCTGCGGCTGCCCCACCAGGTGCTGGTCAGCCGCGAGGACGACCCCGACGTGCGGCTGGCGCTGAAGGAGGCGTTCCAGGAACTGGAACGCCAAGTGGAACGCTACCTGTCGCGCCGCAAACGCCGCGACCAGTGGAAGCGCCCGGCGCGCCGCGAGCGCCTGCGGCGCCTGAAGGCGGCGGTGCAGGTGCAGCCGCAGGAAGAGCGCCGGCTGTTCCTCGACCTGGTGCAGCAGGAACTGGACGCCCTGCGCCGCTTCGTGCGCCACGAGATCACCTACCTGCGCGCCACCGGCGACCTGCGTCCCGACTACCCCGGTGTCGACGATGTCATCGACGAAGTGCTGGCGCGCGGCTGGCAGCGCTTCCACGAGCACCACGACCGCCTGTCGGTGCGCTCCTGGCTGTTCGGCATCGCGCTGGACTACCTGCAAGAGGAAGTCGGGCGCTACCACGCCGAGCAGGAAACGGTGCCGATCGAGGAACGCGTGTCGCCCCCGGCCGGCACCCTCGTCGACGACGAGATGATGGATTTCTGGCAACCCGACGAAGTGCTGCACATCGAGGACCTGGTGGAGGCACCCGACACCCTGACGCCGGAAGAAGCTGCGGAAAAGCAGGAGACGCTGGAACTGGCCTACCGCCTGTTGTCCCTGATGCCGCACACCTGGCGCCGCGCCCTGACCCTGAACCGCATCCAGGCGCTGGGCATGGACGAAATCGCCGAACTCATGCACGCCGAACCGGCCCGGGTCGAGCAGTGGGTCGGCTACGCCTCGGCCTTCATCGAGGCCCGCTGCCGCGAACTGGGCCGCGGGCTGGCTTCGGTGCAGGCGGTGCTGGAACTGTTCGGGGTACCGGCCGAAGACGCCGCCACGGCGGAACTGGCGCGGGACCTGGATGCGACCCTCGGCGCCGAAACGGCCGCCTAGCCGGCTGCGGTGCGGCGGTCTTCGAGCGTACTGGCGCAGAAATCCGAACGAAGCGGAGGCGGAACGAAATGAAAGGCGACGCGTTCTTCGCGCCTTCGGGTCGATTCCAGCGCCGTGGATGCGGGGTGGGGTTCCCTTCGGTCACCCCACCCTACGCGGAGCCCCCCGAAATCACCCATAGGGTGGGTGAGCGCAGCGAACCCCACCACGACGCCGGTCCGGCGGGCTCAAAAGACCGGACGCGGCCTCACGCCTTGGGCAGGGTCACGCCGCGCTGGCCCTGGTACTTGCCGCCGCGGTCGGCGTAGGAGGTCTGGCAGACTTCGTCGGATTCCAGGAACAACACCTGGGCCACGCCCTCGTTGGCGTAGATCTTGGCCGGCAGCGGCGTGGTGTTGGAGAACTCCAGGGTCACGTGGCCTTCCCATTCCGGCTCCAGCGGCGTGACGTTGACGATGATGCCGCAGCGCGCGTAGGTGCTCTTGCCCAGGCAGATGGTCAGCACGTTGCGCGGGATGCGGAAGTATTCCACCGTGCGTGCCAGGGCGAAGGAATTGGGCGGGATGATGCAGACGTCGGACTTCACGTCCACGAAGCTGTCGTCGTCGAAGTTCTTGGGGTCCACCACCGCCGAGTTGATGTTGGTGAAAATCTTGAATTCGTCCGCGCAGCGGATGTCGTAGCCGTAACTCGAGGTCCCGTAGGAAATCACCCGCCCCACATCGGCGTGTTCACGCACCTGGCCGGGCTCGAACGGCTCTATCATCCCGTGCTGCTCGGCCATGCGGCGGATCCAGTTGTCGGATTTGATCGGCATCTCGGGTTCCTGAAAAAGCGTCGCGCAAAGATACCGGGAATGGGGCGGTATGAAAAGGCGTGGCCCATCGAAGCGTAGGGTGGGGTGAGCGGAGCGAACCCCACCGGGACGATTCGGCGGCCATGCCCACAAGGTCACCCTGCGCTTGCCGGGCCACCGTTCAAACGAAGGGATTCGCACCGCAGCGGGCTATGCTTCGATCAACCGGTGGCCATGGAAACATGGGCAGCCTGTCGGGGCATGGCCGCCGGACGGTTAGGGTGGGGTTCGCTCCGCTCACCCCACCCTACGCTTCGATTGGCGGTGCGGCCTTGCGTAGGGTGGCGGTGAGCGCAGCGAACCCCACCGTTCCTCGTCAGTTGTTCTGGATGACGATCTGCGGGAACTTGGCCGCGTAGTCCTTCGATTTCAGCGACAGCTTGGCCGCGGTGCGGCGGGCGATCTCCTTGTAGATCTGGGCGATGCGGCCCTCGGGATCGGCCACCACCGAGGGGCGGCCGCTGTCGACCTCCTCGCGGATGGTCTTGTCCAGCGGCAGGGCGCCGAGGAAGTCGACGTCGTAGTCCTCGGACATGCGCTGGCCGCCGCCCTCGCCGAAGATGTGCTCCTCGTGGCCGCAGTTGCTGCAGATGTGGATGCTCATGTTCTCGATGATGCCCAGCACCGGCACCTCGACCTTCTCGAACATCTTCAGACCCTTGCGGGCGTCCAGCAGGGCGATGTCCTGGGGGGTGGTGACGATGACGGCGCCCGACACCGGCACCTGCTGGGCCAGGGTGAGCTGGATGTCGCCGGTGCCCGGCGGCAGGTCGATGACCAGGTAGTCGAGATCCTGCCAGTTGGTGTCGCCCAGCAGCTGCTGCAGGGCCTGGGTGACCATGGGGCCGCGCCAGATCATGGGCGTCTCCTCGTCGACCAGGAAGCCGATGGACATGGTCTGGATGTGGTAGCTCACCAGCGGCTCCAGGCTCTTGCCGTCCTTGGACTCGGGCTTGCCCTTGATGCCCAGCATGCGCGGCTGGCTGGGACCGTAGATGTCGGCGTCCAGCACGCCGACGTTCGCGCCCTCGGCGGACAGCGCCAGCGCCAGGTTGGTGGCGGTGGTGGACTTGCCGACGCCGCCCTTGCCGGAGGCCACGGCGATGATGTTCTTGATGCCGGGGATGGTCTTGACGCCCTTCTGCACCGAGTGCGCCTCGACGTGGTAATTGACGTTGACGCGCGCCTGGGCGACGCCGTCCAGCGACTCGATCATGTCCTTGAGCTTCGCGGCGAGCTGCTCCCTGTAGCCCTCGGCGGGAAAGCCCAGCACCACGTCGGCCACCACCTGGTCGCCCTCCACCATCACCTTGCGCAGCGCCTTGGTGGATACCAGGTCCTTGTCCATGTAGGGGTCGATGTATTCGCGGATCTTGTCCTCGACCTGGGTCTCGGTCACTTCAGCCATGGCGGTTTTCCTCGTCGATCATTGGGTTACCGGCGCGCGGGGCCGGGAAATCAGCAGCGAATTGTACACAATCGGCCAAACGCGGTCTTCATCTGGGATTGTGCGGGTTTGGGAGGCCGGGAAGTCCAGCGCACAGGCGGGCGCGTTCTCCGCGCCTTTGCGCTGGGTTTCCAACCCCACCCGGCCCCCGATTCTGGCATAATGCGCCGCTAACCCGAGAACCGATCAGGATTTTTCATGCCGGCCGAGAAACGCACCCTGCTGGTGACCAGCGCCCTGCCCTACGCCAACGGCTCCATCCACCTGGGACACCTGGTGGAGTACATCCAGACGGACATCTGGGTGCGTTTCCAGAAGTCGCGCGGCCACGACTGCGTGTACGTGTGCGCCGACGACGCCCACGGCACGCCCATCATGCTGCGCGCCCGCCAGGAGGGCATCACGCCGGAGGAGCTGATCGCCCGGGTGGCGGTGGAGCACCAGGCCGACTTCGCCGACTTCCTGATCGGCTTCGACAACTACCACAGCACCCACTCGCCCGAGAACCGCGAGCTGGCCGAGCTGATCTACACCCGCAACCGCGACGCCGGCCACATCGAGACCCGCACCATCAGCCAGCTCTACGACCCGGAAAAGGACATGTTCCTGCCGGACCGTTTCATCCGCGGCACCTGCCCGCGTTGCGGCGCGCCGGACCAGTACGGCGACGCCTGCGAGCGCTGCGGCGCCACCTACGCGCCCACCGAGCTGAAGAACCCGGTGTCGGTGCTGTCCGGGGCCACGCCGGTGGAAAAGGAATCGTTGCACTATTTCTTCAAGCTGTCCGATTTCGAGCCCATGCTGCGCGAGTGGACGCGGGCCGGCCACCTGCAGGAAGAAGTCGTCAACAAGCTCAACGAATGGTTCGAACAGGGCCTGCGCGAGTGGGACATCTCCCGCGACGCGCCCTACTTCGGCTTCGAGATCCCGGACGCGCCGGGCAAGTACTTCTATGTCTGGCTGGACGCGCCCATCGGCTACATCGCCAGTTTCAAGAACTACTGCGCGCGCACCGGCACCGACTTCGAGCGCTACTGGAAACCCGACAGCGACACCGAACTGTACCACTTCATCGGCAAGGACATCGTCTATTTCCACGCCCTGTTCTGGCCCGCCATGCTGGAAGGCGCCGGCTTCCGCACGCCGACGGCCGTCTGGGCGCACGGCTTCCTGACCGTCGACGGCCACAAGATGTCCAAGTCGCGCGGCACCTTCATCAACGCCCGCACCTACCTCGAACACCTGGACCCGGAATACCTGCGCTACTACTTCGCCGCCAAGCTGGGCAGCGGCGTGGACGACATCGACCTCAACCTGGACGACTTCATCCAGCGGGTGAACAGCGACCTGGTCGGCAAGGTGGTCAACATCGCCAGCCGCTGCGCCGGCTTCATCCACAAGAAGTTCGGCGGCCGGCTGGCGGCGGCCTGCGCCGAGCCGGCCCTGTACGACGAGTTCGTGGCCGCCGGCGAGCGCATCGCCGAACTCTACGAGGCACGCGAGTTCGGCCGCGCCATCCGCGACATCATGGCGCTGGCCGACCGCGCCAACCAGTACATCGACGAGAAGAAGCCCTGGGTGCTGGTCAAGGAAGCCGGCCGCGAACCGGAGGTGCAGGACGTGTGCAGCGTCGGGCTGAACCTGTTCCGGGTGCTCATGACCTACCTGGCGCCGGTGCTGCCGGCGCTGGCCGACAAGACCTGCGACTTCCTCAACCTCGGTGCACTGCACTGGGACGAACGCGGCACGCCGCTCACCGACCACCACATCGACAGGTTCAAGCCGCTCATGACCCGCGTCGAGCGCGAGGCCGTGGACGCCGTGCTGGAGGCCTCGAAGGAAGACCTGGAAAAGGCGCAGCCGGTCGCGCCCGCGGGCCCGCTGGCCGAAGAGCCGGTCGCCGAAACCATCGGCTTCGAGGATTTTGCGAAAATCGACCTGCGCGTGGCGCGCATCGTCGAGGCCGAGGCCGTGCCCGGCGCCGACAAGCTGCTGCGCCTGACCCTGGACCTGGGTGGCGAGACCCGCAACGTGTTTGCCGGCATCAAGAGCGCCTACAGACCGGAGGATCTGAAAGGCCGGCTCACCGTCATGGTCGCCAACCTGGCGCCGCGCAAGATGCGCTTCGGCGTCTCGGAGGGCATGGTGCTGGCGGCCGGGCCGGGGGGGAAAGATCTGTTCATTCTTGAGCCGGATCAAGGCGCGCAGCCGGGGATGCGGGTTAAATGACGTTTTTTCGCCCATGAATCAACCACAAAGGCGCACAAGGGCGATCGAGGGAAACCCTTTTGCTTTGTGTCCTTTGTGCGCCTTTGCGCGCCTTTGTGGTTACCATGTTTCCTATGCATGACTCGGAGTTTGTAATGGATAACCGGAACCCGGGACTGTCAGACCGCCATGGCTGAATACGCGCTCATCCTGGTCAGCACCGTGCTGGTGAACAACTTCGTGCTGGTGAAGTTCCTCGGCCTGTGCCCGTTCATGGGCGTGTCGCGCAAGCTGGAGACGGCCACCGGCATGTCGCTGGCGACCACCTTCGTGCTGACCATGTCCTCGGTGTGTGCCTATCTGGCCAACGAATACCTGCTGGCGCCGCTGGGGCTGGAATACCTGCGCACCATCACGTTCATCCTGGTCATCGCCGTGGTGGTGCAGTTCACCGAAATGGTGGTGCACAAGACCAGCCCGCTGCTGTACCAGGTGCTGGGCATCTTCCTGCCGCTCATCACCACCAACTGCGCGGTGCTGGGCGTGGCCCTGCTCAACGTGCAGGAGAAGCACGGCTTCCTGGCCTCGGCGCTGTACGGCTTCGGCGCTGCGGTCGGCTTCTCGCTGGCGCTGATCCTGTTCGCCGCCGTGCGCGAGCGCATCGCCGCCGCCGACGTGCCGGTGGTGTTCCGCGGCGCCTCCATCGCCCTGATCACGGCCGGCCTGATGTCGCTCGCCTTCATGGGCTTCTCCGGGCTGGTCAAGGGCTGATGCTGACCGCCATCCTGGCCATCGGCATACTGGCGGCCGCCTTCGGCGTGCTGCTCGGCTTCGCCTCGGTGCGCTTCCGGGTGGAGAGCGACCCCATCGTCGACCAGATCGACGCCCTGCTGCCCCAGACCCAGTGCGGCCAGTGTGGCTACGCCGGCTGCCGGCCCTATGCCGAGGCCATCGCCGCCGGCGAGGCCGACATCAACCAGTGCCCGCCCGGCGGCGAGGCCACCATCCAGGCGCTGGCCGACCTGCTCGGCGTCGACCCCAAGCCGCTCAACGCCGAACACGGCGAGCACGGCGAGAAGAAGGTGGCCTTCATCCACGAGGAACTGTGCATAGGCTGCACCCTGTGCATCCAGGCCTGCCCGGTGGACGCCATCCTCGGTGCCGCCAAGCAGATGCACACCGTCATCGCCGAGGAATGCACGGGCTGCGAACTGTGCGTACCGCCCTGCCCGGTGGACTGCATCGAGATGGTGCCGGTCAAGACCGACATCAGCACCTGGAAGTGGCCCTACCCGGAGGCCACCGACCAACACAGGCTGGTGGCCAATGGCTGAACAACGCAGCGAGGTGGACCGGATCGGACGGAGCGGGTGGCGGTGGTGAAGCTGCTCGACAAGCCGGCGCGCATCCCGGGCGGCCTGCACCTGGATGCCCACAAGCGCGAGTCGCTGCGCCAGCCGCTGCAGGCCGCGCCGGTGCCGGAACTCTTGACCGTGCCGCTGTCGCAGCACATCGGCGCGCCCGCCGAGGCGCTGGTCAAACCGGGCGACCGGGTCGGCAAGGGCCAGCCCATAGCCCGCGCCAGCGGCTATGTCAGCGCACCGGTGCACGCGCCTACCTCCGGCACCGTCACCGACGTCGGGGATTTCCCGGTGCCGCACCCATCCGGGCTGAGCGCGCCCTGCGTCCGCATCCACAGCGATGGCGAAGACCGCTGGTTCGAGGAACCGGCCGGCATCGACAACCCCTTTTCCCTCGACCCTGCGGTCATCCGCCACCGCGTACGCGCAGCCGGCATCGTCGGCCTGGGCGGCGCCGGCTTCCCCACCTCGGTGAAACTCAATGCCGGACCGGAACGCCGCGTCGAGCTGCTGGTGATCAACGCCGCCGAGTGCGAGCCCTACATCAGTTGCGACGAGGCGCTGATGTGCGCACGGCCGCTGGAAGTGATGCAGGGCATCCGCATCGTGGCCCACGCGCTGCAGGCCGAACAGGTGGTGATCGGCATCGAGGACAACATGCCGGACGCCATGCACTGCCTGCAAAAGGCGCTGGAGGCCTGCGGCGACGACAGCATCCACATCGCAGCGGTGCCGACCCTCTACCCCGCCGGTGGCGAAAAACAACTGATCTACGCCCTGACCGGCGAGGAAGTGCCCAGCCAGGGCCTGCCCATCGATATCGGCGTCGTCTGCCACAACGTCGGCACCGTGGCGGCCGTATACCGTGCCGTGGTGGCGGGCGAGCCGCTGATTTCGCGGGTGGTCACCGTCAGCGGCGGCGGCATCACGGATCCGCGCAACCTGGAGGTGCGCATCGGTACGCCCATCGAGACGCTGATCGAGGCATGCGGCGGCTACACGCCGGAGGTGGACCGGCTGCTGATGGGCGGTCCCATGATGGGCTTTTCGCTGCTGTCCGACAGCCTGCCGGTGATCAAGACCACCAACTGCCTGCTGGCGACCTCGGCCGAGGAGACGCCGCCACCGCAGCCGGCGCTGCCCTGCATCCGCTGCGGCAAGTGCAGCGAGGTGTGCCCGGCGCGGCTGCTGCCGCAGCAGTTGTACTGGTACGCCCGCGCCCGCGACTTCGACAAGGTGCAGGACTACAGCCTGTTCGACTGCATCGAGTGTGGCTGCTGCGCGCACGTGTGCCCTAGCCACATTCCCCTGGTGCAGTACTACCGCTACGCCAAGACCGAGATCTGGGACATGGAGCGGCAGCGGCGCAAGTCGGACCTGGCGCGGCGCCGCCACGAGTTCCGGCTGGAACGGCTGGAACGCGAGAAACGCGAGCTGGAGGCGCGCCGCGCCAAGGCCAAGAAGGCGCTGGACCGGCCCAAGGCGGGCAATGCCGACGCCAAGAAGGCCGAGATCGAAGCGGCGCTGGCGCGCGTCAAGGCGCGCAAGGCCGGCCAGGCCGGCGCCGATGCCGCCGGTGCAGAACAGGAGAAGAACTGAACCGTGGAATTCCCCGCCCGCCCGTCTCCCCACCTGCCGGTCGTCAACGACGTGTCGCGACTCATGCGCCAGGTGATGCTGGCGCTGCTGCCGGGCATGCTGGCCATGCTCTGGTACTTCGGCTGGGGCGTGCTGTTCAACCTGCTGCTGTGCACCCTCACCGCGCTGGCCGCCGAAGCCGCCATGCTGCAGTTTCGTGGCAAGGGGGTGAGGACCGGCCTCGGCGACGGCAGCGCCCTGCTCACCGGCCTGCTGCTGGCGCTCAGCCTGCCGCCGCTGGCACCCTGGTGGATCCCGGTGATCGGCACCCTGTTCGCCATCGTGGTGGCCAAGCAGCTGTATGGCGGACTGGGCTACAACCCCTTCAACCCGGCCATGGTCGGCTTCGTGGTGCTGATCGTATCCTTCCCCTTGCAGATGACCCTGTGGCCGGCGCCGCGCGGTGTGGGCGAGGCGTTGCTGCCCTTCGCCGACACCCTGCGACTGGTGTTCGCCGGTGTGCTGCCGGCCGGCGAGACGCTGGATTCCATCACCGCGGCCACGCCGCTGGACGCCGCCAAGACCGGCTTCGGCCTGTTCGACACCTGGAGCGAGATCACCGCCAGCCCGCTGTTCGGCGCCCTCGGCGGCGCCGGCTGGGAGTGGATCAACGCCGCCTACCTGGCCGGCGGCCTGTGGATGCTGCGCCGCGGCGTCATCCAGTGGCAGATTCCCGTGGCCGTGCTGGGCGCCCTGTTCGTGCTCTCCAACCCGTTCTTCGCGGCCGACTCCGACGGCTTCGCCTCGCCGCTGTTCCACCTGTTCAGCGGCGCCACCATGCTGGGCGCCTTCTTCATCGCCACCGACCCGGTCTCGGCGGCCACCACGCCGAGGGGACGCCTCTGGTACGGCGCCGGCATCGGCGTGCTGGTGTACCTGATCCGCACCTGGGGCGGCTACCCGGATGGCGTGGCCTTCGCGGTGCTGCTGATGAACATGGCCGCACCCACCATCGACTACTACACCCGGCCGCGGGTGTTCGGTCACCGGGACTCCTGACATGGTGCTGCGCCAGATCACCGTCTCGGCCCTGATGCTGTTCCTGTTCGCCGCCGTCGGCGCAGGGCTGGTGGCGCTGACCTGGGACCGCACTGCCCACCGCATCGCCGACAACGAGCGCATGGCGCTGCTGCGCAGCATCAACGAGGTGCTGCCGAAGGACCAGTACGACAACGATGTCTTCCACGACGTCATCGAGGTGCGCGACCCCGAGCTGCTGGGTACCCCCGACCCGGTGCCGGTGTACCGGGCGCGCAGGAACGGCTGGCC
Organism: Thiohalobacter sp.; assembly: GCA_026984835.1. Lineage (GTDB taxonomy): Bacteria > Pseudomonadota > Gammaproteobacteria > DSM-19610 > DSM-19610 > JALSRI01. The sequence continues at coordinate 15,690 of JALSRI010000191.1, forward strand.
GGTGGCCGCCATCCTGACGCCGGTGGCGCCGGACGGCTACAACGGCAACATCCGCCTGCTGGTGGCCGTCCGCGTGGACGGCACCCTGGCCGGGGTGCGGGTGATCAGCCACCACGAGACGCCGGGGCTGGGTGACGCCGTCGAGGTGGAGCGCTCCGACTGGATCAAGGGCTTTCGCGGCAAGTCGCTCGGCAACCCGCCGGAAAAACACTGGAAAGTGAAGCGCGACGGCGGCGATTTCGACCAGTTCACCGGCGCCACCATCACCCCGCGCGCCGTCGTCAAGGCGGTGCGCAAGGCCCTGTTATACTATCGTATGCACGGCGACGAACTGTTCGAGCAATCACCGGAACCCGATCATGAGCACGAGCTACAGAAACATCATCCGTGACGGTCTCTGGACCAACAACACCGGCCTGGTGCAACTGCTGGGCCTGTGCCCGCTGCTGGCCGTCACCGGCACCCTGGTCAACGGCCTCGGCCTGGGGCTCGCCACCACCGCCACGCTGGCGGCCTCCAACACCACGGTGTCGCTGGTGCGCAAGCTGGTGCGGCCGGAAGTGCGCATCCCGGTATTCGTGCTCATCATCGCCTCCATCGTCACCATCATCGAACTGTCGATGAACGCCTTCTTCCACGACCTGTACAAGGTGCTCGGCATCTTCATCCCGCTGATCGTCACCAACTGCGTCATCATCGGCCGCGCCGAGGCCTTCGCCTCGCGGCAGCCGGTCGGCAAGGCCCTGGTCGACGGCCTGGCGATCGGCATCGGCTTCACCCTGCTGCTGGTGGTGCTGGGCGCCCTGCGCGAGATCATCGGCCACGGCACCCTGTTCGCCCAGGCGCACATGATGTTCGGCGAAGCCGCGCGCGACTGGACCCTGCACCTGACCGGCAACTACCACGGCATGCTGCTGGCAGTGCTGCCACCGGGCGCCTTCCTCGGCCTGGGCCTGCTGATCGCCCTCAAGAACCACATCGACCGGCGCATGGAGCAGCGCGCCGCGCAGGCACCGGCGGTTTCGCCCCACCCCGAAACCGCCTGACCCCCTGCAGGAGCGGCCTTGGCCGCGATGGCGGTGGCCGCCGATCCGTCATCTCCGGCTGCGCCGGGATCGCGGGCGAGCCCGCTCCTACAGCGCCAGCGGGCACGCCCCTGTAGGAGCGGCCTTGGCCGCGATAGCGGTGGCCGCCGATCCGTCATCCCCGCCTGCGCCGGGATCGCGGGCGAGCCCGCTCCTACAGCGCCAGCGGGCACGCCCCTGTAGGAGCGGCCTTGGCCGCGATAAACGGCGGCCACCGCCCCCCAAAAAAAAACGAACCACCACAATCGCACAAGTACAATCCACCCCCATGAACCAACAAAAACGCCACCAGATCTTCGAACGCCTGCGCGCCGCCAACCCGCACCCGACCACCGAGCTGAACTACGGCAACACCTACCAGCTGCTGGTGGCGGTCATCCTGTCGGCGCAGGCCACGGACGTGGGCGTCAACAAGGCGACGGAAAAACTGTTCAGGAAGGTGAAGACGCCGCAGGCCATGCTCAAGCTCGGGGAAGACGGACTCAAGCGCTACATCAGGACCATCGGCCTGTACAACAGCAAGGCGAAGAACATCATCGCCATGTCGCGCATCCTGGTGGAAAAATACCACGGCAAGGTGCCCGGCCACCGCGAGGACCTGGAGGCGCTGCCGGGGGTCGGGCGCAAGACCGCCAACGTGGTGCTGAACACGGCCTTCGGCCAGCCGGTGATCGCGGTCGACACCCACATCTTCCGGGTCGCCAACCGCACCGGCCTGGCGCCGGGCAAGACCGTCACCGAGGTGGAGCGCAAGCTGGAGAAATTCGTGCCGGAGGAATTCAAGAAAGACGCCCACCACTGGCTCATTCTGCACGGCCGCTACGTCTGCACGGCGCGCAAGCCGAAATGCCCCGCCTGCCTCATCGCCGACCTGTGCGAATACCGCCACAAGACACCGGCCGGCGACGACTGACGCCGATCGGCGACAGGTAAAACTTGCACCCACCCGCGGTAAATGCTTAATTACGTCCCCTGAACGAACGGACTGGACGGCGGACATGCTGTTTGGACAGGATCGCGACCGCATCCGCCGCTTCTGGTGCCAGGCATGGGCAGACCATCTGGCAGGCAGGTCGCTCGAGCCGCTGCAGCAGCAGATCGTGGCGGTCATCGGCCAGCACCCGGAATACCGGCCGCTGGTGGAGGACGAGGAGCGTGCCTGCAGCCGCGACTATCCGCCGGAATCGGGTGAGACCAATCCGTTCCTGCACATGGGCATGCACCTGGCCATCCAGGAGCAGCTCGCCACCGACCGGCCGGCCGGCATACGCGCGCTGTACGCGCAATTGCTGCCGCGGTTCGGGGACGGCCACGCGCTGGAGCACCGCCTCATGGAATGCCTGGCGGAAAGCATCTGGCAGGCGCAGCGCCAGGGCGGCCTGCCGGACGAGCAGGCCTACCTGGATTGCGTACGATCGATACCCGGAGGGGACGAGTGAAGGAATCACAGGCAACTCCCGACACCTTGAATATACACTTGGCCATCCCCGGTGCCCGGCATGCGCCGGTAGCCGAAACTTTTGCGCCGCGTGCCGGTCGTATCCCCTGTCGACCCGTTACCACAACCCAACGGTCCTCCCGGTACCCGGAACCGTTGCAGCAACCCCCAGCCCAGTAAGGAGGCAATCACGATGTCCAACAAAACCACGCTCAAACCCGTAGCCGTTGCCCTTGGTGCCCTGTTCGTCGGCTCCCTGACCACCGCTTCCGTCGCCAACGCGGCCGACAACCCCTTCGGCATGGCCGAGCTGTCCAGCGGCTACATGGTCGCCGACATGAAGGAAGGCAAGTGCGGCGGAAGCATGAAAGACGACAAGATGAAAGAAGGCAAGTGCGGCGCCGAAAAGATGAAGAAGATGAAGAAGGAAGGCAAATGCGGCGAAGGCAAGTGCGGCGCCGAGAAGATGAAGAAGATGAAGAAGGAAGGCAAATGCGGCGAAGGCAAGTGCGGCGCCAACAAGATGAAGAAGATGGAGAAGGAAGGCAAGTGCGGGGAAGGCAAGATGAAAAAGGAAGGCAAGTGCGGCGGCGCCAAGTAAGCCGCGTCTGTCATGGCTAGTCCGCGTTACCCCGTACAAGGTGCCGGACTCGGTTTGCGGCGGACCCTCATGGGTCCGCTCGCGGACCATCCTCCCGCCCGGGTGGGCTTCTACGAGGTCGCCCCCGAAAACTGGATCGGCGTGGGCGGCGCCTGGGGCCGCAGATTCCGCGCCTTCACCGAACGCCATCCCTTCGTCTGCCATGGACTGTCGTTGTCCATCGGCAGCCCGGCGCCGCTGGACGAGACCTTCCTGCAGCGCGTCAAGCGCTTCCTGGACGAGCACGGCATACGCGCCTACACAGAACACCTGAGCTACTGCAGCGACGACGGCCATCTCTATGACCTGATGCCGATCCCCTTCACCGAGGAATCGGTCCGCCACGTCGCCGCCCGCATCCGCCGCACCCAGGACATCCTGGAACGTCGCATCGCCATGGAGAACGTCTCCTACTACGCCGCACCCGGCAAGGAGATGGAAGAAATCGACTTCATCAACGCCGTACTGGAAGAGGCCGATTGCGACCTGCTGCTGGACGTCAACAACATCTACGTCAACAGCGTCAACCACGGCTACGACGCCGAACGGTTTCTCCATGCCCTGCCGTCCGAACGCGTGACCTATTTCCACGTGGCGGGGCACTACAACGAGGCCGACGACCTGATCGTCGACACCCACGGCGCCGACATCGTCGACCCCGTCTGGGATCTGCTGGACAAGGCCTACGCACACTGCGGCGTGGTGCCCACCCTGCTGGAGCGCGATTTCAACATCCCGCCGCTGCCGCAACTGCTGACCGAGGTCGACCACATCCTGGCCCTGCAGGACAGGTGGCAGCCCCGAACCGGTGAACGCCGTGCCGAAGACGGCTGAACGACCCGGCTTCATGCAGCACCAGTACGCCTTTGCGGCCCACATCCGCGACCCGCAGGCCAACCCGCGGCCGGCCGACGTCGAGGACCGGCGCATGGCCATCTACCGCGAGCTGTTCTACAACAACGTGGAAGGCTTCCTGGCCAATGGCTTCCCGGTGCTGAGGGAGATCCTGGACGACACGGCCTGGCACGCCATGGCGCGTGACTTCCTGGCCCGCCACCGTTGCCACTCGCCGCTGTTCCTGGAAATCCCGCGCGAGTTTCTCGCCTACCTGGAAGAGGAGCGCGGCGAGCAGCCGGACGACCCGCCCTTCCTGCACGAACTGGCCCACTACGAGTGGGTGGAACTGGCCCTGTCGGTGGCCGACGAAGGCGAAGCACCCGCCTGTGAACCCGATGCCGACCTGCTGGTGACGCGGCCGCTGCTGTCGCCCCTGGCCTGGCCGCTCAGCTACCGCTTCGACGTGCACCACATCGGCCCGGACTACCAGCCGGCGGAACCGCCCGCGCAGCCGACCTACCTGCTGGTGTACCGCGATGCCGACGACGAAGTGGGCTTCCTGGAACTCAACCCGGTCAGCGCCCGGCTGTTCGCCCTGCTGCAGGAAGACGGCGACGAAAACGGCCGCGACGTACTCGCCCGCATCGCTGCCGAACTCGACCACCCCGACCCGCAGGTGGTGATCGACGGCGGCCTGGACATCCTCGAAGCCTGGCGCCGGCGCGGCATCGTGGCCGGCGGCCGCGCCTGACGACGACCGTCCGGCCGGAACTTGCCGGCATGCGCGGGGTCTCTGGTTGGCAAGGGACGCACACGTCGACCCGCGAACCAAACCAAGAACCCCGACGGGAGACCCGCCCATGACACTGCTGATCCGCCTGCAGGAACTGCTCGACAAGACCCGCGCCTTCGATTTTCTCGCCCCGCTGGCGCTGCGGCTCTACCTGGTGCCGATCTTCTGGATGGCCGGCACCCGCAAGCTGGCCGACATGGACAGCACCATCGCCTGGTTCGGCAACCCGGACTGGGGCCTTGGCCTGCCCTACCCCGAGATCCTGGCCTGGGCTGCGGCGCTCAGCGAGGCGGGCGGCGCGGCGCTGCTGCTGGTCGGCTTCGCGGTGCGCTGGATCTCCATTCCCCTCATGGTCACCATGGTGGTGGCCATGGTCACGGTACACTGGCCGAACGGCTGGCTGGCCATCGCCGAGGCGACCGGACCCTTCGCCACCGAGCGAACCATCGGCGCCATCGAGCGCCTGGAGCGGGCCAAGGAGATCCTGCAGCAGTACGGCAACTACGACTGGCTGACCGAGTATGGCAACTTCGTGGTGCTCAACAACGGCATCGAGTTCGCGGCCACCTATCTCATCATGCTGCTGACCCTGTTCTTCTTCGGCGCCGGCCGCTATTTCAGCATGGACTACTGGGTGCGGCGGGCCTTCATGCCCGGACGCTGAACCCGCCTGGTGGTATCCTGTCGCCAATCGATTTCCAGGCGACCGGATCCACATGGCCCCACGACAAGACCACTGCGCCGAGCCACAGGACGACACCTATACCCTCGATATCGAGGACATGAGTTGTGCCGCCTGCGTGGCGCGCGTGGAAAAGACCCTGCGCGGCATCGATGGTGTGCGGGACGCCAGCGTCAACCTGGTGGAAGGCAAGGCCGTGGTACGCGGCGGCGACCCGCGGGCGGTGGCGGAGACCGTCACCCGGCGCGGTTACCCGGCGCGCCTGCAGGCGGCGCCGGCGCCGCCCGCCAACCTGCAGTTGCAGTTCGAAGCCCCGCCGCCGTCGACGGCGGACATCGAGGCGGCGCTGCGACCGCTGGATGGCGAGGTGCGGGTCCGGCAGCGGGCGCCGCAGCGCGTCGAACTGGTCACCCGGGCCCATCCCGGCGCGGTGCTGGCGGCGCTGGCCGGCCCCGGCTGGCGGCCCACCCTGCTCGAACCCCTGGAAGAGGAAGGCGAGGACCCGGCGGCCGCCGCCCGGCGCGAGATCGCCCGTTCCTGGCGCCGGGCGCTGCTGGCGGGCGGCGTCGGCTTCGGCCTGATGGCCGCCGGCATGGGCGGCCTGCTGCCGGCCTTCGACAGCGGCCCGGCGGCGCGCGCCCTGTGGAGCGGCCTGGCCGTGCTGTGCCTGTTCACCATGGCCTGGAGCGGCCGCGACTACTACGCCGGCGCCTGGAAACAGCTGCGCCACCGCAGCACCAACATGGACACCCTGGTGGCGCTGGGCACCGGCGCCGCCTGGCTGTCGTCGGTGCTGCTGCTGGCCTGGCCGGACCTGATTCCCGGCGGCGGCCACCTGTACCTGGACACCTCGGTGCTGATCCTGGGCTTCCTGCAGTTCGGCCATGCCCTGGAGGTGCGCGCCCGCGCCCGCACCCGCGACGCCATCCGCAGCCTGGTGGAACTGGCGCCGCGGCGCGCCCGGCTGCTGTGGGAAGGGCGCGAGTTCGCGCTGCCGGTGGCGCTGCTGCGGGTCGGCGACCGGCTGCGGGTGCGGCCCGGCGAGCGCATTCCCGCCGACGGCGTGGTCGTCGAGGGCCGCTCCAGCGTCGACGAATCCATGCTCACCGGTGAATCGCGTCCCGTAGCCAGGCAGCCGGGCGACGCCCTGACCGGCGGCACCCTCAACGGCAACGGCTCGCTGCTGATGGAGGTCACGCGCCTGGGGCGGGACACCACCCTGGCCCACATCGTCGAGCTGGTGCGCCAGGCCCAGGCCGGCAAGCCGCCCATCGGCCGCCTGGTCGACCGCGTGGCGGCAGTGTTCGTGCCCGTGGTGCTGGTGATCGCCGCGCTCACCTTCGCCGCCTGGCTGGCGCTGGGGCCGGCGCCGGCGGCGACCCACGCCCTGACCGCGGCCATCGCCGTGCTGGTCATCGCCTGCCCCTGCGCGCTGGGACTGGCCACGCCCATCGCCATCATGGTCGGCACCACCCGCGCCGCCCGGCTCGGCGTGCTGATCCGCAACGGCGACGCCCTGCAGACCGCCGCCGGCCTCACCCACCTGGTGGTGGACAAGACCGGCACCCTGACCGAGGGCCGGCCGCGCGTGACCGAGCTGCAGGTCGCGGACGGTATCGACGAACAGACGCTGCTGGCCGCCGCGGCCGGCCTCGAACAGCACTCCGAACACCCGCTGGCGGGCGCCGTGCTGGCCGCCGCCCGCGAACGCGGCATCGAACCCCTCACGGTGACCGGCTTCGAGGCGGTCACCGGCCGCGGCGTGCAGGGCGATGGACCGGATGGATACTACCGGCTCGGCAACCGCGCCTTCCTGGAACAGAGCGGCGTCACCCTGCCGCCGGCCCTGCTGCATGAGGCCGAACGCCTCGGCGCCGACGGCGCCGGCATCCTGCTCGTGGCCCGGGGAGCGCAGGCCCTCGGCCTGCTGGCCGTGCAGGACCCGCTGCGCCAGGACAGCGCCGCGGCAGTGGCGAAACTGCACGCCGCCGGTATCCGCGTGCTCATGTGCACCGGCGACGCCCGGCCGACGGCGCACGCGGTCGCCGCCCGGCTCGGCATCGACGAAGTGCACGCCGAAGTCATGCCGGCCGACAAGCTGCGGCTGGTGGAACGCCTGCAGGCACAGGGCCACCGGGTCGGCATGGCCGGCGACGGCATCAACGACGCCCCGGCGCTGGCCGCCGCCGACGTCGGCTTCGCCATCGGCAGCGGCACCGACGTGGCCATCGAGAGCGCCGACATCACCCTGGCCGGCAGCTCCCTGCACAGCGTCATGGCCGCCATCCGCATCTCCCGCGCCACCCTGGCCAACATCCGCCAGAACCTGTTCGGCGCCTTCGTCTACAATGTGCTGGGCATCCCGCTGGCGGCCGGCGTATTCTTTCCCTTCACCGGCTGGCTGCTGAACCCGGCCTTCGCCAGCGCCGCCATGGCGTTGTCGTCGGTGACCGTGGTCAGCAACGCCAACCGGCTGCGTTTCTTCGACCCCGACCGATGAGGACGACATGAACAACAGCATCACGCTCAAGATCGAAGGCATGACCTGCAACCACTGCGTCAAGCACGTGCTGGAGGCACTGTGGGAAGTGAACGGCGTCATCAAGGCCGAGGTGTCGCTGGAATCGGGCAGCGCCGTGGTGCGCGGCGAGGTCGCGCCGGGCGCCCTGCTCAAAGCCATCGAAGATGCCGGCTACACGGCCCGCGTCGCCTGACACGGGGCCGGCAGGCCACGCGGCACCGCGCGCCTGATGGACCGGTCCGAGACGGCCACGCTGCCTTTCGACTGCCGGCAGCTGTTCGAACTGGTGGCCGACATCGAACGCTATCCCGACTTCCTGCCCGGCTGGCTATCGGCGCGCATCCTGGCGCGCGAGGGCGGGCAGCTGCGGGTCGAACAGGTGTTGCAGGCCGGGCCGGCGAGGCTGCGCTTCCGTTCCCGGGCGCAGCTGCAGCCCTGTTCGCGCATCCACATCGAGACGCTGGACGGACCGCTGCGCGGCAGCCGGATCGAGTGGCGCTTCACGGCGCTCGACGGCGGCCGCTGCCAGCTGCAGCTGCACAGCCGCCTGGCCGCATCCAACCCGCTGCTGGAGCTGCCGCTGCAATGGCTGGCCGGCGGCACCGGCCGGCGGCTGCTCCCGTTGTTCGAGCAGCGCGCCCGGCGACTGTACGGCAATCCGCAACCCCCTGATGCAGCGCATGCCTGACCTCTCGCACAGTTTCGGCAGGCGCCAGGTCGACCCGCAGCAGCGCCGGCAGCTGGTGCGCAACGTGTTCGCCCGGGTGGCACCGCGCTACGACCTCATGAACGACCTCATGAGTCTGGGCGTACACCGCTACTGGAAGCGCGTCCTGGCACGCCAGGCGCGGCAGCGACCCGCCGCCGACATCCTCGATCTGGCCGGCGGCACCGGCGACGTGGCGCGCCTGCTGCTCGGCCTGGGGCCGCGCGTGCTGGTGTGCGATCCCGGCCTGGAAATGATGCAGGTCGGACGGGCGCGCGGTGCCTCGCCCATCCACTGGCTGGCGGGCTGCGCCGAGGCGCTGCCGCTGCCCGACGCCAGCCTCGACCTGGTCACCATCGCCTTCGGCATCCGCAACGTCACCCGCATCGAGGCTGCGCTGGCGGAGATGCACCGCGTGCTGCGGCCCGGCGGCCGGCTGCTGTGCCTGGAGTTCTCGCGGCCCGCCGCCTGGCTGCGGCCGTTCTACGACGCCTACTCGCGGCTGGTGATTCCGCGCCTGGGCGCCTGGGTGTCGGGCAACCCCGACGCCTACCACTACCTGATCGATTCCATCCGCGTGTTCCCCGACCAGCGCGAACTCTGCACCCTGTTCGAACAGGCCGGCTTCGAGACGGTCGCCTACCGCAACCTGTCGTTCGGCATCGCCTGCATCCACAGCGGCACACGCCCGTCCGCCGATGGGGGCTGAACCGCTGTACGGCTGGCTGCAACGCGCCGTTCGCGAACGGCCGCACGAGGCGCTGCTGATCACCGACACCGAAACCCTCGACGCCCTGGCCGTACAGCACCGCCTCGGCACCCTGGCGGCGCGCTGCCGGGCCGCCGGCCTGATCGGCGGCCGCACCCTGGCCGTACAGTCGGCCGACAACCGCCAGCTCGCCTGGGGCGCGCTGCTGGCGATGTACGCCGGCTGCCCCTTCCTGCCGCTGTCGCCCGCGCAGGAGGCCGCCCCGTTGCTGGCGGCCGCCGGCGGCGCCCGGTGGTTTGCAGCGGATGCCGGAGCCGCGGCCGGCCCCGCCCCGTGGCCGCTGGACTGGCTCGACGCCCCGGCCGACGAAGCGCCCGCCGCAGCCGCGCCGCTGCCGGCGGCCGCCGTGCAGCTCTACGTCGCCAGCAGCGGCAGTGGCGGCGCACCCCGGCTGGTGAAGCACACGGGCGCCGGCCTGGCTGCGGCGGTCGGGGCCTCCCGGCGTCGCACCGGCCTGGGTCCCGGCGACCTGTGGCTGGGCTGCCTGCCGCTGGCGCACATCGGCGGCCTGGCCATCCTGCTGCGCTGCCTGCACGCCGGCGCCACGCTGCGGCTGCTGGAGCGCTTCGACGCCGGCCGCGTGCACGACGAACTGTACGCGCGCCCCGTCACCCACCTGTCGCTGGTGCCGGCCATGCTGGCGCGGCTGCTGGAACAGGACGATGCGCCGCCACCGGCCACACTGCGTTGCGTGCTGGTCGGCGGCGGGCCGCTGTCGGCCGCGGTCGCGGAGCCGGCGCTGGCGCGCGGCTGGCCGCTGTGCCCGGTGTACGGCATGACGGAGACGGCCTCGCACGTCACCTTCTGCAACGCACGACGCGACGGCTGGAGCGAGGGCGACGTCGGCGTGGCGCTGGACGGCTGCCACATCGACGTCGTCGATGCCCAGGGCCGGCCGGTGCAGGGCGAGGGCCTCATCCGCATCCGCGGACCGATGCTGATGGCGGGTTATGCCGGCGACGCAGGGCCCGGCGACGGGCTGCGCGACGGCGCCTTCGTCAGCCGCGATATCGGCCGCCTCGACGCCGACGGCCGTCTGCACCTGGCCGGCCGCGCCGATCACCTCATCGTCAGCGGCGGCGTGAACCTCGACCCCGAGCGGCTGGAGGCGCGGCTCGCCGCCTGCCCCGGCGTCGATGCCGTGGCCGTCACCGGCATCGCCGACCCGGAGTGGGGACAGCGCGTCGCGGCGCTGCTGAGCGGGCCGGTGGAGCCCGACGCCTTCCTGGCCTGGTGCCGCGAACACATCGACAGCGCGCAGCGCCCGCGGCTGGTGTTCAAGACGGAACACCTGCCCGCCACCGCACTCGGCAAACCCGACCGCCCCGCCATCGCCCGTCTGGCCCGGCGTCTGCACCCCTCGCCCGGCGACCAGGGGCGACTCCGGCCGTGAGGCGGTGCGCGGTGGGGGCAGTGTCCGTGGGCCTATCGCGGGCAAGCCCGCTCCTACAAAGCGGGGCAAACCCGACCAGCCCGCCTGGCCCGGCGTCTGCATCCCTCGCCCGGCGGCAGGGGCGACTCCGGCCGTGAGGCGGTGCGCGGTGGGGGCGTCCGTGGGCCTGTCGCGGGCAAGCCCGCTCCTACAAAGCGGGGCAAACCCGACCGCCCACCGTCGCCCGCCTGGCCCGGCGTCTGCATCCCTCGCCCGGCGGCAGGGGCGACTCCGGCCTTGAGGCGGTGCGCGGTGGGGGCGTCCGTGGGCCTGTCGCGGGCAAGCCCGCTCCTACAAAGCGGGGCAAACCCGACCGCCCCGCCATCGCCCGCCTGGCCCGGCGCCTGCATCCCCCCACCCCGCCACCAGGAGGGGCTCCGGCCGTGAGGCGGTGCACGGTGGGGAGACAGCGTCCGTCGGCCTATCGCGGGCAAGCCCGCTCCTACAACATCGGCCCCTGTAGGAGCGGCCTTGGCCGCGATACGGCGGCCGCTCAGGCCTCCACCCAACCGGCGGCCCCCGGAGGCAAGGCGGCATCGACCGGCCCGGCGCCGGCGTCGAGCCGGCCGTCCCGCGGCAGCGGCACGCCATCGGTGTCGCGCAGCCAGGCGCCGGTGGCCAGGCCGTGGGCCCGGCCGTCGTCGAGCGCCGCGGCCAGTTGCAGCGCCGCCTGCAGGCCGGTGGCGGCTTCCAGCGTCGAGGTCACCACCGTCTCCAGGCCGGCGGCGCGGGCCTCCTGCGCCAGCCGCCAGGCCGGCAGCAGGCCGCCCATCACCATGGGCTTGAGCACCAGCCGCCGTACCGGCGGCGCGGCCAGCAGCGCGCCGGCGTCGCGGCCGGCCAGCGACTCGTCCAGTGCCAGCGGAAAGGCGGCCTGCGACTGCAGTCGCCGCAGCACGTTGTCGTCCGCCGCCACCGGTTCCTCCAGGGATTCGACCGGCAGCTCCGCCAGGGCGCGCAACGCGGCCCCGGCCGCCTCCACCGTCCAGGCGCGGTTGGCGTCCAGCCGCAGGCGCACCCCCGCCGGCAGGCGGCCCGCCAGCACCCGCAGGCGGCACAGTTCGTCCTCCAGGGGGTGGACGCCCAGCTTGATCTTGAGCACCCGGAAACCGGCCGCCAGCGCCGCCTCCAGGCGCGCCCCGATGTCCGCATCCAGCGCCCCCAGCGCCGCGTTCACCGCCACCATCCCCGTGGCCCCGGGCGCCAGCAGCCGGAACAGCGGCCGGCCGCGGGCGCGCGCCGCCAGCTCCAGCAGCGCGGCTTCCAGGCCACAGCGCAGCGCCGGCGTCGCGCCTGCCCCGACCAGCCGCGCCGCAAGTCGCTGCAACGCCTGGCCGCGACAACCTGCCAGCAAGCCCGGCAGGACCGCCCGGGCCGCCGCCAGGGTCTCGGTGCCGGCGGCCGGCAGCGGCGCACACTCGCCCTCGCCGACCAGGCCGGTGTCGGTCTCGATGCGGATCGAGAGGCCGCGGCGCGCATTCAGGCTGCCGGCGGCGCTGTGCCAGGCCCGTTTCAGCGGCGCGCACCAGGCGCGCCAGCGGATGCGCGACACCCGCGCCGCCGGCAGCAGGGCGTCGAGCGGCTCAGCCGCCACCGACCGGGCCCGCCAGCAGGTCCACGGCCAGCAGCAGCGCCAGCAGCAACTGGAACAGCGCCGTCCGGCCCAGCAGCGGGTTGAAGGTACGCGGATCGGGGCTGCGCAGGAAGCGCCACACCAGCCACAGCGCCCCGGGCAGCGCCAGCCAGGGCAACCAGCCGCCGCGGCCGAGTTCGGCCTGCAACGGCGCCAGCAGCAGGAAGGGCCCCAGCAGGCAGGCCGCGTACAGGCCGCGGCTGAAGCACGGCCCGAAACGCACCGCCAGGGTGCGCTTGCCGGCGCGCGCGTCGTTGTCGCGGTCGCGGTGGTTGTTGACCACCAGCACACCGGCCGCCGGCAGGCCCAGCAGCAGGCCGAGCAGCAGGCCCGCCGGGCTGAAGCGCCCGCTCTGCAGGAAGGCGCTGCCCGCCACCGCCGCCACGCCGAAGAAGAGGAGCACGAACAGCTCGCCGGCGCCCAGGTAGGCGAGCGGCCGCGGCCCGCCCGTGTACAGGTAGCCGGCCGCCAGCGAGGCCAGCCCCAGCAGCAGGATGGGCCAGCCGCCGACCGCCACCAGGTACAGGCCGATCACCAGCGCCAGGCCGAAAGCCGCCGCCGCCGCGCGCCGCACCTGGGCAGCGGTCAGCCAGCCCTCGGCGGTGGCGCGCGGCGGGCCGAGGCGGGTGCGGGGGTCGTCGGCGCCGCGCTCGTGGTCGGCGACGTCGTTGTGCAGGTTGGTGCCGACCTGGATCAGCAGGGCGGCGGCCAGCGCCGCCAGCGCCACTCCGACGTGCAGGCGGCCGGCCTGTGCCCAGCCCAGCGCGCTGCCGGCCAGCACCGGCGCCACCGACACGCTGAGCGTCTTCGGACGCAGGGCCAGCAGCCAGTACCTGAGGTTGGCGGGCATGCCGTCCCGAGCGCCCGCTTCAGGGCCGGCGCGGAAAACGCGAGAAGTCGGGCGCGCGTTTCTCCAGGAAGGCATCGCGTCCCTCCTGCGCTTCCTCGCTCATGTAGAAGAAGGCGGTGGCGTTGCCGGCCAGTTCCTGGATGCCGGCCAGGCCGTCGGTGTCGGCGTTGAAGGCGGCCTTCAGCGCCCGCAGCGCGCCCGGGCTCATACGCAGCATCTCGCGGCACCAGGCGACGGTCTCGGCCTCCAGTTCCGCCAGCGGCACCACCTGGTTGATCAACCCCATCTGCAGGGCCTGCCCCGCGTCGTACTGGCGGCACAGGAACCAGATCTCCTTGGCCTTCTTGAGACCGACGCAACGCGCCAGCAGGCCGGCGCCGAGACCGGCGTCGAAGCTGCCCACGCGCGGCCCGGCCTGACCGAAGCGGGCGTTGTCGGCGGCGATGGTGAGATCGCACACCAGGTGCAGCACCTGGCCGCCGCCGATGGCGTAGCCGGCCACCATCGCCACCACCGGCTTGGGCAGGCGGCGGATCTGCATCTGGAGGTCCAGCACGTTCAGGTGCTGCACGCCCTGGCTGTCGCGGTAACCGCCCTGTGCGCCGCGCACGCGCTGGTCGCCGCCGGAGCAGAACGCCTCGGTGCCCGCGCCGGTCAGGATCACCACGCCGATGTCGGGGTCGTGGTGGGCGTGGTCGAAGGCCTGCATCAGTTCCGTCACCGTCTCGGGCCGGAAGGCGTTGTGCACCTCCGGCCGGTTGATGGTGATCCTGGCGATGCCTTCGGTGTGATGATAGAGGATGTCCCGGTATTGCTGCCCGGGTACGGCGGACCACTGCATCGATGTGTCTCCCCTGCTCGGTGACGGGCCATTGTACGCTGCCCCGGGTGACGGGCAAGCCGGCCGGCGCGGGCGCATCCGGGCCTGTATCTGCCGTGGTATACTCGCTTTTCCTTCCGCAACCGCCTACCGCTGCACCGGCACCCGGACCCGAGCCGCCATGGAGACCGAACAGCTGCTGCACCACCTGCGGCGCCGCCTGCAGACCCTGGCGGCCGCAGCGGCCGTATCCGACCACGACGGCCACCTCAGCATCAGCCTCGACATCCCCGCGCCATCCGGGCCGGCCGACATCGCCGGCTGCGAGGACTGCCTGTACTGGGCACGACCGGCCGACGGCCGGCTGCGTCTCGCCGCCGGCCGCATCGTCGTCGCCGAGGCGGCCGGCCCGCGGCGCTTCGCGGTGCTGGACGATGCCCTGCAGCGCTTTGGCCGTGGCTGGCGACGGCTGGCGCCGGACGGCCACGGCGTCGACGATGCGCTCTTCTGCGGCTTCGCCTTCGGCGAGCAGCCGCACCGGGTGCAGCAGACCGGCGGCCTGGCCAACAGCCTGCTGTTCCTGCCCGAGGCGCTGCTGGTGCGCCATCACGGGGAGGCGCGGCTGGTGTTCAGCTGCCGCGGCGGCCAGGCCCTGGAACCGGTGCTGGAAAACTGGCTGTACCGGGCGCGCCAGTTGCTCGCCCCGGCCGGCAGCGGCGTCGGCCGGGGCGTCAGCGCGCCGGCGCCGCTGCTGCCGGTGGCCGGGGACCCCGGCGACTGGACGCCGCGGGTGGAACGGGCGCTGGCGGCCATCGCCGGCGGCCGCTTCGACAAGCTGGTGATCAGCCGGCGCCTGCGCGTAGACCTGCCCGCGGGCTTTCGCCTGCAGCGCATGCTGGACTGGCTGCAGCCACGCTACCCGCGCTGCACCCAGTTCGCCGTGCGCAACGGCGGCTACACCCTGGTCGGCGTGTCACCGGAACGGCTGGCGAGTCTGCGCGGGCGGCGGCTGCAGGTGGACGCCATCGGCGGCTCCTGCGCCCGCGGCGCCGGGGCCGCCGACGACCGGCGCCTGGCGGCCCGGTTGCTGCGCGATGCCAAGAGCCTGCGCGAACACCGGCTGGTGGTGGAACAGATCACGGCGCTGCTGCAACCCCTGTGCCGCAGCCTGGTCCGGCCGGACCGCCCCGGGCTGCTGCGCCTGCCGACGGTGCAGCACCTGCACAGCCTGATCAGCGGCCAGCTGCGCCATGAGCTGTCGCTGCTGCGACTGGCCTCGGTGCTGCACCCGACGCCGGCCGTCGGCGGCCAGCCGCGGCGCACGGCGCTGGACTGGCTGCTCGCCAACGGCGAGCAGGACCGCGGCTGGTACAGCGGCGCGCTGGGCTGGCTGGATCCGCACGGCGGCGGCGAACTGGCCGTCATCCTGCGCTGCGGGCTGCTCGGCCAGCAGCAGGCCGAATTGTACGCCGGCGCCGGCATCGTCGCCGGTTCCGAACCGCAGCAGGAGTTCGTCGAGACCGGCTGGAAACTGCACACCATGATCGAAGCACTGCAGGCCGGCGCGGCCCGGCCCGACCCGCGCCGCAGCCGGCGTCCCGGCACCGGCTGACGGCGTGCGGCAGGGCGACATCAACCTGCGCTGGGCTTCACGCCTGGTCGCCACCCTGCAGCAGTGTGGCGTACGCCACGCCGTGATCTCGCCGGGTTCGCGCTCCACGCCGCTGGTGCTGGCGGCGGCGCGGCAGGCGGGGCTGCGCACCCACGTGCTGGCCGACGAACGCAGCGCCGCCTTCTTCGCCCTCGGCGTCGGCAGGCACAGCGGCGTGCCGGCGCTGGTCATCGGCACCTCGGGCAGCGCGCCGGCCAACTGGTATCCGGCGCTGGTGGAAGCGTCCCGGGGGCGCGTGCCGCTGCTCGCGCTGAGCGCCGACCGGCCGCCCGAACTGCACGAATGCGGCGCCAACCAGACGCTCGACCAGACGCACCTGTTCGGCCGCTTCGTGCGCGGCTTCCACGCCCTGGACGCCGACAGCGCCGAGCCGGCGCGCCTGGACGCGCTGGCCTCGCGCGCCGCCCAGGCCTTCGACCAGAGCCTGTGGCCGCTGGCCGGGCCGGTGCACCTCAACATCGCCTTCCGCGAACCGCTGCTCGGCGACGGCGACGCGCAGGCCGGCGATGCCGCGCCACCGTTTCGCATCGACCGCCCGCGGTGCGAGCCCGCGGCGCAGACCCTGACCGAACTGGCGGCGCTGATGGACGGTCGGCCGGGGCTGCTGGTGGCCGGCCCGGCGCGGCCGGACGAGGACTTCGCCGGCGCCCTGGGCGAACTGGCGGGGCGGCTCGACTGCCCGCTGCTGGCCGACCCCCTGTCGGGGCTGCGCTGCGGCGGCCACGACCGCTCGCGGGTGATCGGCGGCTACGACAGCTTCCTGCGCGACGCCGGCTTCGCTGCCGCCTGGGCGCCGGACTGGGTGCTGCAGTTCGGCGATGCGCCAGTATCGAAGGTCCTGCAGCACTACCTGGACCGGCATGCCGCCGACGCCACCCAGGTGCGCGTCGCCCCGGCTGGCCCCTGGCCCGACCCCAACCGCCGCGGCCGCTGGCTGCTGCATGCCGACCCGCTGGCGCTGGTGGAGGCGCTGAACCGCCAGCCGCCCGCGCCGGCGCCGGCCGGCTGGAGCGCCGCCTTCCTGGAACGCGAACGAGGCGTCACCGAGGCGCTGCAGGCCCTGCCGCAGCGGCCGCTGGAGGCGGACGTGTTCGAGACCGTGGCGCGGCTGCTGCCTGCGCAGGGCCTGGTGTTCGCCGGCAACTCGATGGTCATCCGCGACTGCGACAGCTTCCTGCGCGGCCGCGACGCGCCGCTGCGGCTGCACGCCAACCGCGGCGCCAGCGGCATCGACGGCAACGTCTCCACCGTGTTCGGGCTGGCGGCCGCGGCCGGGCGGCCGGTGCTCGGCCTGCTCGGCGACCTGGCGCTGTTCCACGACATGAACGGCCTGGCCGCGGCACGCGAGGCGGACGCCACCCTGGTGGTGTTCAACAACGGCGGCGGCGCCATCTTCGGCTACCTGCCGCAGGCGGAGCTGGCGGAATTTAAACGCTTCTGGCTCACCGACCCGGCGCTGGACCTGGCGCTGGTGGCGCGCCTGCACGGCCTGCGCTACGCGCTGGCGGAAGACGCGGCCGGCTTCGGGCGACACCTGGCCCGGGCGCTGGAGCGGTCCGGCAGCAGTCTCATCGAGGTGTGCGTCGACCGCGAGGACAGCCTGGCGCGGCACCGCGAGTTCTGGTCGCGGCTGGGCGGCTGAGGGTCAGCCGGCCTGCAGCCGTTGCCGCAGCGCGGCCGGCAGCGGCAGCGGCCGCCCGCCGCCCGTGTCGATGCAGACGTGCACGCTGCGGGCGCGCGCCGCGAGATCGCCGCCCGGCGTGTAGAAGGCGCAGTCGAGACGAAACGACGTGTCGCCGACGGCGCCCACGGTCACCACCGTCTCCACCTCGACGCCGTGGCGCAGCGGCGCCAGGTAGTCGGCCTCGGCGTGCACCACCGGCAGCGCCATGGCGCCGGCCGCCAGCAGCTCGTGCAGCGGCTGGCCGATATGCGCCAGGAAGGCTTCGCAGGCATCGTGGGCGTGGCGGAACAGCTCCGGGTAGAACAGCACGCCGGCGCGGTCGACCGACGACAGGCCGAGCGCGAAGCGGTAGCGAAAATCCACGCCCGCCGTCTCAGGGCAGGTCGCCGCGCCGGAACACGCGGTAGCCGGCCGCGGCGCACGCCAGGCCGAGCAGGGCCGGGTAGACCAGCGCCCAGGCCAGGAAGCCGGCCTGCCCGAAGTGGTCGAGAATGACGTAGGCGGCCGGACCCAGCAGCACCAGCTGCGGGTCGAACAACATCATGGAAGCGGTGCGGAACACCTGCAGCGGATTGACCAGGGCGATGCCGATGACGCCCTCGGACGGCAGGCCATGGCGGATGAGCAGGCCCAGCAGCACCAGGTCCATGAACATCAGCAGCGCCAGCCAGACCACGAAGGCGGTGCCGGTGGCGACGTCGGAGGAACGCGCCAGGGTCGACACCAGCATGCCGATGCCGAGGAAACACAGCGCCAGCGACACCAGGAAGCCGGTGTAGAACAGCACCTGCGCCCAGGGGATGTCGGCGCCGCGCGCCGCCCCCCAGGCGACCGCCAGCAGCATGGCCAGGAACACCGGCAGGAACACCACGAAGAAGCGCCCCGCCAGTTTGCCCCAGAACCAGCTCGCCAGGCTCACCGGCAGCGACAGCATGTATTCGAAGATGCCGGCCTCGCGGTCGCCGGCCACCGAACGCACGGTGGTGATGAGCACGAACAGCGGCAGGATGGCCATGGTGATCTGCAGGTAGGTGACCAGCACCCGCGACAGGCCGGTGAAGCCCATGACCCGCGACTCGGTCAGGCCGGACAGGAACAAGGCCACCACCACGCCGCCGAACACCAGGGCGTAGAGCAGGAACCAGCGCGAACGCAGCGATTCGCTGACGTCGGCGCGGGCGGTGAGCAGGAGGTGTTTCATGGCGCCGCCTCTGCGGGCGGGGCATGACGGTGGCCGCGCTGTGCATGCTCGCGCGCTTCCACCTCGCGGATGTGCGCCTGCGCCTGCGCGAAATCCAGCCCGCCCGCCGCGCCGGCCGGCACCGCGCCCAGGCCGTAGCCCATGGGCGTGATCTGTCCGGTCAGGTAACGCGCGGCGCGCGCATCCAGCCACTCGCCGCTGCGGGAATCCGCCACCCAGATCTCGGTGCGCGGGTCGTCCTTCCAGGGCCGGTCGTCCAGCCACAGCACGGCGCAGCCGATGTCGTCGAACTTGTACACCCGGGTGGGCCGACCGGCCGGGGCGCCGCGCACCTCGGCGGCATAGTGGCGGTCGCTGATGGCCATGGCGCAGCGGCTGCAGACGTCCTGGTCCCAGCGGATGTCGACCGGGCCGGTGGCGTCCTGGCGACCGCAGCCGGCCAGCAGCACCAGCAGCACGCCCAGCAGCGCGTCAGGCCAGGCTCGCACGTACCTTCTCCTCGTCTCCGACGGCCTCCTGCAACTGGATGCCCTTGAGCAGGCCGGCATAGCGCGACAACACGCCCAGGAAACGCAGCCGGTCCGGACCGGCCACCCGGCCGTGCCAGACCCGGCCGTCGGCTTCGTCGGTGAAACCCCACTCGCGCACGGTCTCGGCGAAGGCCGCGTCGGCGCGCGTCAGCGTCAGGTGGCAGTCGAGCAGGCCGGCCATGTCCACCTGGTCGGCGACATGGTCGTCGAGCACGATCTCGCCGCGGTCCAGTTCCAGCACCCGGTTCACCAGCGCCGCCACTTCGTCGAGGCGGTGGCTGGAGATGATCATGGCCGAGCGCGCCTGGCGTTCGGCCAGCAGGCCGAAGAAGGCATGGCGGGCCTCGGGGTCGAGGTTGGCGGCCGGCTCGTCCAGCACCAGCAGATCGCAGTCGCGGCCCAGGGCGATGCTGATCAGCAGCTTCTGCTTCTGGCCGCCGGACAGCTTGTTGAAGGGCTGGCCGGAGAAACGGCGCGCGTCCAGCCCCAGCCGCATGGAGACGTCGTACATGCGCTGCGGGTCGCTGTCGCAGACGCCGGCGGCGAAGCCGATCAGCTGGCCGACCGGCATCTTCAGGGGTGGCGCGATCTGCGGCACGAAGCCGACGTGGCGCAGCACCTCGGTCCGGTGCCGGCGCGGGTCGAGGCCGTTCACCCTCACCTCGCCGTCACAGATGTATTCACCGAGCAGGCAGCGGATCAGGGTGGTCTTGCCGGCGCCATTGGAGCCGACCAGGGCGATGCGGTGGCCGCGGCCGACGTCCAGGTCGATGCCGCGCAGCACCTCGGCGCGGCGAAAACGCTTGCGGACGTTTTTGAAATGAATCATCAGAGCAGGTCGCCAAGGCCCTTGAACCTGAAGGTCAGCGAGCCGGTCGGGCAGGTATCCACGCAGCGGCCGCAGCGCGTGCAGTCGGCGCCGATATCGACATTCAGGTCGCGGGCACGGCCCTTGATGACCGTATCCAGCACATGCGGTACCAGGCACACCTTGCGGCACTCCCCTTCGTGAAAGCAGCTCTCCAGATTATAGGTCACCCGCAGTGGTGACGTCGCCCCGACCAGACCGTAGGTGAGGCCGATGGGACAGGCGTAGCGGCACCAGGCGCGGCGCGAGTAGAAGATCTCGACCAGCAGCAGCGCCCCTACCCAGGCCAGCGCCACGCCCGGCCCGTAGATCAGCGCCCGGCTCAGAATGCCGGTCGGCGAGATGGTCTCGAACACCGTGTAGCCGGTGGCGAAGGCCAACACCGCGAACAGCAGCCACAGCAGGGTGCGGGCGCGGCGGTCGAAGGGATGGTCCTTGACCAGTCTGCGGGCGGCCAGCTTCAGGTGCAGCATCTCGGCCCATTCCGCCAGCAGGTGGTAGGGGCACACCCAGGAGCAGAAGGTGCGCCCGCCCAGCAGCCACCACAGGACGAACACCGTCGTGGTGCCGATCAGCAGGTTGATGAGCACGTGCTTGAAGGCCAGCATGACCTGCAGCGCCGAGTTCAGGTCGGCCATGTGGAAGCCGGCGAAACGCGACGCCGTCAGCGCACCTTCCAGCAGCTGGATGTCCAGGCGATAGGACAGTACGAACAGCAGATTGACGGCCAGCAGCACCAGCCAGCGGATGCGGCGCAGTTTCTCCGGCGGCTTGTGCTTCGCCTTGTGGGCCAGCTCGATGCGTATGTTCTCGATGCGTTCCCTGTCGTTGCGCTGGCGGGCGTGCACCTCGCGTGCCGGCGGCGTGATGTCGTCGGGCGCGGGGCGCCTGGGGTCGCGCCCGAACAGTTCGGCGACGGAATCGATCAGGCGGCTCATGCCTACACCCCCCGGGACTCGCTGCTGTCCATGACGATGACACCCGGTTCCACCGGACAGATCATTTCACATACGCCGCAGCCGACGCAGCCATCGAGGATGACCGGCTGCATGCGCCTGCCGCCCTCACCGTCGTCCAGCGGGCGCAGTTCGATGGCGTGCTGTGGCGGACACTGGTTGCGGTCACCGGAGGGCGGCTTGCCGGCCTCGCACTGGGCGATGCGGATCTCGATCGGGCACTGGCGCACGCACAGGTCGCACAGCTCCAGGTCGTAGGGATGGTCGCGGACCGGGATCGGGTTCCAGCGGTCCACTTCGTTGTAGCGCAGCTTGCCCTCGAACGCCGGGCCGCGCGCCTGGCCGTGGAAACCCTTGCCCTGTACCGCCAGGCAGCCGGCCGGGCGCGCCACCCGCGCCACCGCCATGTCGGCCTGGTGCGGGTAGTCGATCTCGTGGGTGAGCGCACCGGTCGGGCAGGCCAGCACGCACTGCAGGCCATCGCAGGAGAAATCGCAGGCCTGGTCGCGGGCGTCGATGTGGGGCGTGCCGACGCCGAAGCCGTCGCCGATGTCGGCCAGGCGGATGGCCTCCACCGGGCATACCTGCACGCACTGGCCGCACTTGATGCAGGAGGCCAGAAACTCGTCCTCCTTCAGCGCGCCGGGCGGCCGCAGGCGCCGGTTCCAACGCGCCAGCACCGGCACGAAGCCGGCCAGCGAGACGCCGACCACGGTCGCGCCATAGGCCAGGGTGCGCAGGAACCTGCGCCTGGCACGCGATAGCATGTGCTGTGACCGTGCGCCGCCCTTTGCCATCTATCTGCCCAGGCTCTGCCGCAGCAGTTGCAGGGAATCCACCGGCGCGTCGGGCCGTTCGCTCTTCGCGACCACGATCTTTCCGGTCACCGGCGCGCTGTCGCTCACCACCAGGTCCGGCTTCGAGAACGGCGCCAGCCGTTCCAGGAAATCGAGCACCTCCAGCATCGGCGAGCCCTTGAAGAACTGCGCGTAGGGCTCGTCGCGCCACAACTGGTCGGCATAGGCATACAGCCGGTAGGGCCGGTCACCGATGCCGTCGCCGTTCTCGTCGAAGCCCTCGTAGTCGCTCCACTGGTTGCCCTCCCAGACATTGCGGTTGGCGGTCTTGCCGCCGGTCACCACCACCTGGGTCAGGTTGTCGAGAAACCGGTTGGCGCGGAAGACATTGCCCTGCCAGTCGTTGAGAAAGCGGATACCGATGCCGTTGTAGGCGATCAGGTTGCCGGTGAAACGGTTGGTGGTGTCGGGCTGGAAGGGCGACACGTCGATGTAGAGCCCGCTGGCACAATACAGGATCTCGTTGCCCTCGACCGTGAGGTCCGAGGTCTCCTTGAAACCGATGCCGACGCCGGTCGGTCCGGCGGCATGGGCGATGTGGTTGTTGCGAAGCACGACGCCGTCGCTGTACATGAGAAAGATGCCGACGGTGTTGTTGGTGTAGCGGTTGTCCTCCACCAGGTTGTAGCGCGAGTACATGAAATGCAGTGAATAACGGCTGTTGGTCGTGGTGTTGCGCGAGATGGTGTTGTTGGCGGAATACCAGACCACCGTATCGCGGGCGTGGTCGATGCGGTTGCCGGTGATCTTGTTGTGGAAGCTGTACCACAGGCGGACGGCATCCCCGCGCTGGCCCAGCGGCAGGTCCTTGGAGCTG
This sequence comes from Thiohalobacter sp., assembly GCA_026984835.1. Taxonomy (GTDB): domain Bacteria; phylum Pseudomonadota; class Gammaproteobacteria; order DSM-19610; family DSM-19610; genus JALSRI01. Next base: position 38,481 of record JALSRI010000191.1, read on the forward strand.
ATGCGGTTGCGGCGCACGATATTGTTGTCGGACTGCTGCAGGTCGACGCCGAAGAGGCAGTCGTCGATGACATTGTCCTTGATGACGTTGAAGCGGCCCCGCACCTGCACGCCGGCGTCAATATCGTTGGCCGATTCGCCGGAACCGGTGAGGTGCAGGTTCCGCAGGGTGGCGCCGTCCGTCTTCAGCACGATGACGCTGCCCTTGCCGCCGGCGTCGATGGTCACCCCGTTGCGTCCATCGAGATTGATGGAGCGGGTGATGACCACCGGCCCGGCGTAGGTGCCGGCCGGCGGCGCCAGGGTCCCGCCAGCCGGCGTCTGGTCGATGAGCGGTTGCAGCGGCGGGTAGGCCGCCGCGGCCGGGCACGACGACGCCAGGCCGACGAAGACGATCCACAGCCGTTGCGACCAGCGGCCCATTCCGGTCACCCCTGCCCGCGGAGCTGCTTGCGCCGGATCAGGGCCGCCACCGCCAGCAGCGCCGACACCAGCAGCATCAGGCCGAAACCGATCGATGGGTAGGAATGGGTGGTGAACTGCGCCACCTTGCCGTCGCCGAACACCGTCGGCATGAAGGGCTTGACCGTGAACGCACCCATGGCGTTGAGGCGGTGACCGTACCACCACAACCAGGCCGAATAGTCGATGACGAACAGCAGCGGCAACGCCATGGCCGGCAGCACCAGCAGCCAGTACAGCAGGCCGCCGGTCCGGACGGCGCCGAACAGCAGCAGGGCCATGGCGCCGATGACGCCCCAGAACACGATGTCCGCTGCCGTCTTCATGGTCGCCACCATGGGCCGGATCTCTTCCGGGACATTGAAATAGCGGCCCAGCGTCTTCTCATAGTGCCAGGCCATTACCTGGGCGAGGCTGCCGTTCCACTCCTGGCGCTGGTCGGCTGGTTTGCGTTCCTGGTCCTTCAGGAAGGTGATGCGCAGGTGCTCGATGTTGTCGAGCTTCTCACTGCCCTTGCCGTGGTCGGTCCCGGCTGCCTCGCTCTTCTCCATGGAGGCCCGCAGGCGGGCGATGAGCGCCTCGCCGGACGACAGGTTCTCTTCCTCCCTGGAAGTGTCCTGGTCCAGCGCGGTCACCAGCGCCTTGATGTAGCCGGTGTTCTGGTACTCGATTCCGTTCTCACCATAGTAGGTCAGGTACATCCACGCGGCGATGGCCGAGAAACCGATGGCGAGCACCGCCACCCGCAGTGCCGGTCGGGTGAACATGAAACCGACCAGGCTCACCACCAGCATCGACACCAGGAAGGGCGAGAAGGCCCGCTCGATCACGCCACCGGCGGCGATGGGATACATGCCGACGTAGTGATTGATGGTGTCCATCTCGTGCACGCAGTCGAGCGCTTCCTCTTCCTGGATCTCTGCCTTCTCGACCTTTCTGCAGCCGTTG
>JALSRI010000192.1 GCA_026984835.1 Thiohalobacter sp.
GCTGCGCCTACATCACCACCCCGGAAAACACCCCATCCCCCCCGACGGACACAAGGGTGGGGTGAGCGCAGCGAACCCCGCCACACCGGGCCGGCGGTTGCCCTTCCTTCGCATCGGTGGCCGCCGCCATCGCGGCCAAGGCCGCTCCTACAAATGCCACGCCACCGTCCCTGTAGGAGCGGGCTTGCCCGCGATCCCGGTGCGGCGGCCGCATTCCGGGTTCGGTGGCCGCCACCATCGCGGCCAAAGGCCGCTCCTACAAATGCCACGCCACCGCCCCTGCAGGAGCGGGCTCGCCCGCGATCCCGGTGCGGCGGCCGCATTCCGGGTTCGGTGGCCGCCGCCATCGCGGCCAAAGGCCGCTCCTACAAATGCCACGCCACCGTCCCTGTAGGAGCGGGCTTGCCCGCGATCCCGGTGCGGCGGCCGCATTCCGGGGTTCGGTGGCCGCCGCCATCGCGGCCAAGGCCGCTCCTACAAACGCCACGCCACCGTCCCTGTAGGAGCGGGCTCGCCCGCGATCCCGGTGCGGCGGCCGCATTCCGGGTTCGGTGGCCGCCGTCATCGCGGCCAAAGGCCGCTCCTACAAACGCCACGCCACGTCACCGTCCCTGTAGGAGCGGGCTTGCCCGCGATCCCCGCCGGCTTGAGGCTTTTTCTACGATATCGGTGTATCATCGTGACCCATAACGGAATTTGTTGAAATAACCGGCCGGTTGGGGTAAGAATAGGCCATCGGGCGAGAAGCGGGGGAGGATTCAGTGAAACGGTTGCTGGCCGCAGGCCTGCTGTTGCTGACCACGCTGGCGCAGGCGGGGAATGCCCCCGTGCAGGTGCAGGGCGTGCGCCTGTGGGCGGCGCCCGACAACACCCGGGTGGTGTTCGACACCAGCGCCGCCGCCGAACACCGCCTGTTCGTGCTCGCCAACCCCGACCGCCTGGTCATCGATCTCAAGGGCGCCCGCCTGGCGCCGGACTTCAAGAAGCGCCTGCAGGCCGCCGGCCTGGTCAAGGGCCTGCGCACCGCGCCGCGCAACAAGACGGACCTGCGCGTGGTGCTCGACCTGAAGCGGCCGGTCAGGCCGCGCAGCTTCGTGCTCAAGCCCAATGACCAGTATGGCCACCGCCTTGTCATCGACTTGCACGACAGCAGGCTGGCGGCCGCCGGCAAGAAGCCGAAACCGCGCAAACAGGCGCGGCCCGCCGTGCGCGACCTGGTGATCGCCATCGACGCCGGTCACGGCGGCGACGACCCGGGCGCACGCGGCAAGCGTGGGGTGCGCGAGAAGGACGTGGTGCTGGGCATCGCGCGGCGGCTGGCGAAGCTGGTCGAGAAGGAGCCGGGTATGAAACCGGTGCTGGTGCGCACCGGCGACTATTACATTGGCCTGCGCAAGCGCATCGACAAGGCGCGCCGGCACCGCGCCGACCTGTTCATCTCCATCCACGCCGACGCCTTCCGTGACCGCCGCGTGCACGGTTCCTCGGTGTACGTCCTGTCGCAGCGCGGCGCCTCCTCCGAGATGGCGCGCTGGCTGGCGGCGCGCGAGAACGCCGCCGACCTGGTGGGCGGCGTCAGCCTCGACGACAAGGACGACCTGCTGGCCGAGGTACTGCTCGACCTGGCGCAGTCGGCCACCATCGAGACCAGCCAGGGCGTGGCCGCCAGCGTGCTGCGCGAGCTGCGCAAGATCGGCAAGGTGCACAAGCGCCACGTGCAGCATGCCGGCTTCGTGGTGCTGAAATCGCCCGACATTCCGTCCCTGCTGGTGGAAACGGCGTTCATCTCCAACCCGGCCGAGGAGAAGCGCCTGCGCTCGGCGGCCCATCAGCAGAAGGTCGCTCAGGCCATCATGAACGGCATCCGCCGCTACTACCGCGCCAACCCGCCGGCCGGCACACGCCTGGCGATGGCGCGGGCGCAGGCGGGCAGGATCCAGCGCCATGTCATCCGCCGTGGCGACACCCTCAGTCACATCGCCAAACGGTACGGCGTCAGCATGCGTTCCCTGCGCAGCGTCAACGGCCTGCACGGCGACCGCCTGCTGGTCGGCAAGGTACTGACCATCCCGGCCCGCGACAGCTGATCCGTGACCGGGCGGCGGTGTCCGCCGCGCCCACCCCGGCCTGCCTTCCCACCATGACGATCCGGCGGCCGCCAGCGCGAGCGGAACGCCCCCTTGCCCGAAACACGTATCCCGGCTTGTAGTATCCTTGCCCCGATGCGCATCCACCCCCTCGACCCCCAGCTCGTCAACCAGATCGCCGCCGGCGAGGTGGTCGAGCGCCCGGCCTCTGTGGTCAAGGAACTGCTGGAGAACAGCCTCGACGCCGGCGCCCGCCGCATCGACATCGACGTCGAGGCGGGCGGCAAGCGCCTCATCCGCGTCCGTGACGACGGCCACGGCATCCACCGCGACGACCTGGCGCTGGCGCTGTCGCGCCACGCCACCAGCAAGATCGCCTCGCTGGAGGAACTGGAGCGGGTCGCCAGCCTGGGTTTCCGTGGCGAGGCGCTGCCCAGCATCGCCTCGGTGTCGCGCCTGGTGCTGCGCTCGCGCAGCGCCGATGCCGACAGCGGCTGGGAAGTGCAGGGCGACGGCAGCGAACGGGTCGGCGACCCGGCACCGGTGGCGCACCCGGTCGGCACCACCGTCGAGGTGCGCGACCTGTTCTTCAACGTGCCGGCGCGGCGCAAGTTCCTGCGCACCGACACCACCGAGTACCGCCACCTGGAGGGCGTGGTGCAGCGCATCGCCCTGAGCCGGCCGCAGGTGGCGCTGGAACTGCGCCGCAACGGCAAGGCCGTGTACCGGTTGGCGGCGGCCGGCGACATCGCCGGCCAGGAAGGACGCCTGCAGCATCTGTGCGGCACGGGCTTCGTCGAGCAGGCGGTGCACATCGAGCACGAGGCGGCCGGCCTGCGCCTGTACGGCTGGATCGCCCGGCCGATCTTTTCGCGCAGCCAGCCCGACCTGCAGCACTTCTTCGTCAACGGCCGCATGGTGCGCGACAAGCTGGTCGCCCACGCCGTGCGCCAGGCCTACCAGGACGTGCTCTACCACGGCCGCCACCCGGCCTTCGTGCTGTACCTGGAGCTGGACCCGGCGGCGGTGGACGTCAACGCCCACCCGGCCAAGCACGAGGTGCGCTTCCGCGACAGCCGGCTGGTGCACGATTTCCTGTTCCGCAGCCTGCACCAGGTGCTGGCCGGGCTGCGGCCGGCGGCGCAGCCCGGCGCGGCAACCGCCGTCCAGGCCGGCGGCGCGGCGGCAGCGGCGCCGCCGCCGGCGGCCTACGCCGTCCAGCAGCCCATGCCGCTGCCGGTGCGTGAACAGGTCGATGCCTATGGGCGCCTGCACCCGGTGGCCAGCGACGGCGGTACGCCGCCGGTCGGGGTTGCCGACCCCGGGGAGGAGGACGGCATCCCGCCGCTGGGCTACGCGCTGGCCCAGCTCAAGGGCGTCTACATCCTGGCCGAGAACGCCGCCGGCCTGGTGCTGGTGGACATGCACGCGGCGCACGAGCGCATCACCTATGAACACCTCAAGGCCAGCCATGCCGGCGACGGCATCCGCTCGCAGCCCCTGCTGGTGCCGCTGACCCTGCACCTGAGCCGCCGCGAGGCCGACCGGGCGGAACAGTTCCGCGAGCGCTTCGGCGAACTGGGTTTCGAGGTGGACCGCCTGGGGCCGGAGCAACTGGTGGTGCGCCAGGTGCCGGCGCTGCTGGCGGACGTCGACATCGAGGCGCTGTTGCGCGACGTGCTGTCCGACCTGGAGCAGCAGGGCGACAGCACGCGGGTCGAGACGGCCGTCAACGGCCTGTTGTCCACCATGGCCTGCCACGGCTCGGTGCGCGCCAACCGCCAGCTCGGCCTGGCCGAGATGAACGCCCTGCTGCGCGACATGGAGCGCACCGAGCGCAGCGGCCAGTGCAACCACGGCCGGCCGACCTGGGTGCAGGTGAGCCTGGCCGAGCTGGACCGGCTGTTTCTGCGCGGTCGCTGATGGCGCAGTCCGGGCAGCTTCCGCTGGCCGTCTGCCTGATGGGGCCGACGGCCGCCGGCAAGACCGGCCTGGCGGTGCAACTGGTGGAGCGGCTGGAGGCGGAGATCGTCAGCGTTGACTCCGCCATGGTCTACCGCGGCATGGACATCGGCACCGCCAAGCCGGACGCGGCGCTGCAGGCGCGGGCGCCGCACCGGTTGATCGACATCCGCGACCCGGCCGAGCCCTATTCGGCGGCGGCCTTTCGCGCCGACGCCCTGCGCGAGATGGCGGACATCCGCGCGGCCGGCGGCCTGCCGCTGCTGGTCGGCGGCACCGGCCTGTATTTCCGCGCCCTGGAATCCGGCCTGTCGCCGTTGCCCGACGCCGACAGCGCCGTGCGCGCGCGGCTGGAAGCCGAGGCGCGCGAACGCGGCTGGCCGGCCCTGCATCGGCGCCTGCTGGCCGTCGATCCCGATGCCGGCGCCCGCATCCACCCCAACGACCCGCAGCGCATCCAGCGCGCCCTGGAAGTCTACGAGCTGACCGGCTCGACCCTCACCGAACTCTGCCGGCAGGGCGGCGCGGCGCCCGCGCCCTGGCGTTTCCTCAAGATCGTGCTGGCGCCGCCACAGCGCGAGGTGCTGCACCGGCGCATCGAGCAGCGTTTTCATACCATGCTTGAGCAGGGGTTTCTGGACGAGGTGCGGGCCCTGCACGGGCGTGGCGACCTGCACGCTGAACTCCCGGCCATGCGGGCGGTCGGATACAGGCAGGCCTGGGCCTGCCTGGAAGGCGAACTGGAAGAGCACGAATGGCCGCAGCGCGCCGTTGCCGCCACCCGCCAGTACGCCCGCCGCCAGCTCACCTGGCTGCGCCGCGAGCCGCAGTGCCGGTGGCTGGATCCCTCCGCCGATGACGCGCTGGCGAGGCTGATCCGGTACATCGACAGGGCGCGGACAACAGTCGATTGAATGTGCTAGACTTTTGTGCAAACAAGGGGGGCGGTGGTCGCCGCGGAAAGCGGCTGCGCCCGCAAGAAGAATTCATAACTTGTTCTGGGCAGGAGAAATACACTTGGTGCACGTAACGAGAAGAAGGAGAAATGACATGGCCAGAGGGCAGTCACTACAAGAACCCTTCCTGAACACCCTGAGGAAAGAACGCATTCCCGTATCCATCTATCTGGTGAACGGCATCAAGCTGCAGGGACAGATCGAGTCCTTCGATCAGTTCGTGGTGCTGCTCAAGAACAGTGTCAGCCAGATGGTCTACAAGCATGCCATTTCGACCGTCGTGCCGGCGCGCAACGTGCGCCTGGCGAACCTGGATGAACCCAACGGTTCGGCGCCCGGCAACACCTGAACGTTCCGCCGCCTTTCGCTCCCCGACCGGTGGTGGACCGGTGGCGCCGGTCCTGTCCGCCGCCGGCGACCGCGCTGGTCGCTTCCGTGCCCGCATTCCGGAGTAGTCACTGATGTTCGAGCGTCCCCGCAGCGGGGAGAACGCGGTGCTGGTGCACGTCGATCTGCCGGGCGAGAGCGACAGCGAGGACCTGCTGGAATTCACCGAACTGGCCCGCTCCGCCGGCGCCCGGCCGGTGGCCACCGTGACCGCCAGCCGCGCGGCGCCCGATCCACGCTACTACGTGGGCGCCGGCAAGGCGCAGGAGATCCGTGACCAGGTGCAGGGGCAGGCAGCCGAGGTGGTCATCTTCGATCATGCCCTGTCGCCCAGCCAGGAACGCAATCTCGAGAAGCTCCTTCAGTGCCGGGTGCTGGACCGCACCGGCCTGATCCTGGATATCTTCGCCCAGCGCGCGCGCTCCTTCGAGGGCAAGCTGCAGGTGGAACTGGCGCAGTTGCGACACCTGTCCACCCGCCTGGTGCGCGGCTGGACCCACCTGGAGCGTCAGAAGGGCGGCATCGGCCTGCGCGGGCCGGGCGAGACCCAGCTCGAGACCGACCGCCGCCTGCTGGCGGCGCGCATCAAGCAGATCAACAAGCGCCTGGAAAAGGTGCGCAGCCAGCGCGACCAGGGACGACGGGCCCGCGCCCGGCGCGAGGTGCCGACGGTGTCTCTGGTCGGTTACACCAACGCCGGCAAATCGACCCTGTTCAACCGCCTGTGCGACGCCGAGGTATACGCCGCCGACCAATTGTTCGCCACCCTGGACCCGACCCTGCGGCGTTTCGACCTGCCCGGCTTCGGGCCGCTGGTGCTGGCCGACACCGTCGGTTTCATCCGCAAGCTGCCGCACGAGCTGGTGGCGGCGTTCCGCTCCACCCTGGAGGAAACCCTGCAGGCCGACCTGCTGCTGCACGTGGTCGACGCCCACGACCCCGAGCGCCAGCTGCGCATCGAGCAGGTCAAAGAGGTGCTGGCATCCATCGGCGCCGACCGCGTGCCCCAGATCCTGGTCTACAACAAGATCGACCTGTCCGGCGAAGCGCCGCGGCTGCTGCACGAGGCGCAGCGGGGACGCATCCGCGTCTGGTGCTCGGCCACCACCGGCGCCGGCCTGGACCTGCTGTCCGAGGCCGTCGGCCTGCACTTCCTGGCCGACCGGGTGCAGGGCTGGCTGCACCTGCCCGCCACGGCGGGCGGCCTGCGGGCGCGCCTGTACTGCACCGGCCGGGTGCTGCAGGACCAGGCCGACGATGCGGGCGGCTGGTGGCTGGAGGTGCGCATCGGCCGTTCCGAGCTGGACAGCCTGTTGCGCCGCGAAGGTGTGGAATATCCCCTCATCGAGGACGGGGAGGCACGCTCTGTTGCGGGCGCGGCACAAGCCCCATAGAATTCACCCCCTTGACCGGCGCACGCCGGCCACAAACGAAAGAGACTGGAGTCAACCAACATGGCCTGGAATGAACCGGGTGGCGGCAACAAGGATCCCTGGGGCGGGCGCGGCGATCAGGGGCCGCCCGACCTCGACGAGGTCGTGCGCAAGATGCAGCAGAAGCTCGGTGGCCTGTTCGGCGGCCGGCGCGGCGGCGGCAGCGGAGGCCCGGGCCTGGCCGGTTTCGGCCTGGTGCTGGTGCTGGTGGCCATCGTCTGGCTGGCGTCCGGCTTCTATATCGTCGACGCCGGCAAGCGCGGCGTGGTGCTGCGCTTCGGCGCCTACACCGAGGCCACCATGCCGGGCCCGCACTGGCACATTCCCTACCCGGTCGAGCAGGTCAAGATCGTCGACGTGGAGCAGCGCCGCTTCGTGGAGATCGGCTACCGCTCGGCCGGTGGCGGCCAGGCGGCGGTGGTGGTGCCGCGCGAGGCCCTGATGCTGACCCGGGACGAGAACATCGTCAACGTGCAGATCGCGGTGCAGTACCAGGTCAGCGATCCGCGCCAGTACCTGTTCAACGTGCGCGATCCGGACGCCGTGCTCAAGCAGACCGCCGAGAGCGCCATCCGCGAGGTCATCGGCCAGAGCCAGATGGACTTCGTGCTCAAGGAAGGCCGCGCCGAGGTGGTCAGCAAGACCAAGGCGCTGATGCAGCGGGTGCTGGACCAGTACAATGCCGGCCTGCTGGTGTCGGACGTCAACCTGCAGGACGCCCAGCCGCCGGAAGAGGTACAGGGCGCCTTCTCCGACGCCATCAAGGCGCGCGAGGACAAGGAACGCCTGAAGAACGAGGCCGAGGCCTACGCCAACGAAGTGGTGCCCAAGGCGCGCGGCGCGGCGGCGCGCCAGTTGCAGGAGGCCGAGGCCTACAAGGCGTCGCTGGTGGCCAAGGCCGAGGGTGAGACCAGCCGCTTCCTGGCCTTGCTCAAGGAATACAAGAAGGCCCCCGTGGTGACGCGCAAGCGCCTCTACATGGAGGCCATCGAGTCGGTGCTGAGCAATACCAACAAGGTGATCCTCGACAGCGGCGACGCCGGCAACATCATGTACCTGCCGCTGGACAAGATGCTCAAGGGCGCGGCCGCCGGCCTGCCGCGCTTCAACCAGTCGACCAGTGCGGACCAGGGCATCCGCTCCCGCACCAACGAGATCCAGACCCGCAAGCCGCGGCGCAGCAGCAGGGAGACACGCTAATGGCCAATACACGGGGTTTCTTCGCGGTCCTGCTGCTGGTGGTGCTGGTGGTGGGCAGTTTCTCGGTGTTCACGGTGGCGGAGTGGGAGAAGGCCATCATGTTCAGGCTGGGTGAGATCCGCAACGCCGACTTCAAGCCCGGCCTGCATTTCAAGATTCCCTTCATCAACAACGTGCGCAAGTTCGACGCCCGGCTGCTGACGCTGGACGTGGAACCCGAGCGCTTCCTGACGGTGGAGAAGAAGAACGTCATCGTCGATTCCTTCATCATGTGGAAGATCCAGGACGTGAAGCGCTTCTACACCGCGGTGCTGGGCGACGAGCGCCACGCCCGCCAGCGACTGGAGCAGATCATCAAGGACGGCATGCGCAGCCAGTTCTCCAAGCGCACCATCAACGAGGTGGTGTCGGGCGAACGCGAACAGATCATGGAGGACCTGACCCAGGACGCCAACGCCCAGGCCGAGCAGATCGGCATCGCCATCGTCGACGTGCGCGTCAAGCGCATCGACCTGCCGGCCGAGGTCAGCAACTCGGTCTACCGGCGCATGCAGGCCGAGCGCGCCCGGGTGGCCAAGGAGTTCCGTTCCAAGGGCTTCGAGGCGGCCGAGAAGATCCGTGCCGACGCCGACCGGCAGCGCCAGATCCTGATCGCCGAGGCCTACCGCCGGGCCGAGGAGCTGCGCGGCGAGGGTGACGCCCGGGCCGCCGACATCTACGCCAGGGCCTATGGCAGGGATCCGGAGTTCTATGCCTTCTATCGCAGCCTGAACGCCTACCGGCAGACCTTCCAGAGCGGTCGGGACCTGCTGCTGCTGCAGCCGGACAGCGAGTTCTTCAAGTATTTCAACGAGGCCGGGGGCAAGCGCTGAGACGGGTCCGGCGCGCGCCGGCGACACGGAACCCGGACCGGACGACGCCGTCGTCCGGCTTTTTTTTGCCGCGCACCGCGGGCTGGGGTGAGAGGTTTCGGGAATGTGGCACGATCTGCTGAAGGCCGTTGCGCT
>JALSRI010000193.1 GCA_026984835.1 Thiohalobacter sp.
ACCCTCAGTTCCATGTTTCGAATACTGGCTGCTTCTGCATTTCACATACACCACCCGGCCATATAATTCCTCTGGCGGGAGGAGTGCTTGTGATTGCCTGATTGGCGAGTTGCGAAACCATATGCACGGCTATTCCAAAGGTGACAGAGGCATATTCAAGCGGGTGATGGACCAAACAGATCAGGCGATCGCTTACAGCAAGCGAGCGTTGAAAGCGGCCAAGAAGGCCAGGACGGACAATCCGACAACCAGGATGCATGAGCTGGTTGAATCCTGAAACAACTCAAAAGATGAGACCCGTTCTCTCGGTACACTCCCGGTATACCGCCTATTTTCCCCTTCCTGCGCCAATCTGGACTAACCTATTGAATCAACAAAACAATCCCTGACAGCACCAAACATCCCCTGTTCCAGAATAATCAGTAACTTATTGATTTTTCAGGCCCTCATAATCCCTTGGTCCCAGGTTCGAGTCCTGGCGGGCCCACCAGACACGCCTCTCCGAAAAAACGGACCACGCCCCGCCAGCTGCGGTTTCAAACCGGGGCTGTCCAGGGTCGTGCGACACGCGCCAGCCACTGGATGGCGCGAGGATGAAACGACCGCCGCTTCGGTCAAGGGTTCAGCGAACCGAACACCTTCCTCAGCAAGGCCGTGGAGCGTTCGACGGGGTTTTCGCGGATCCGTTTCTCCTGTTCGGCGATCATCAGGAACAGGCCGTCGAGCGTCTTGCGGGTGACGTAGCCGTCGAGGTCGGTGCCGTCGCTGCCCAGCAGGCCGCCGAGACCGCCGGCGCGGCGCATCATCGACTTGTAGGCCGAGGTGACGCCGGTGCGGCCGGTGGCCTGCTCCACGATCGGGCGCATGCGCGCGAGCAGGGCCCCACTGCTGGTGCGGCGGAAGTAGCGGGTCGCCGCATCGTCCGGGCCCTGCAGGATGGCGCGGGCGTCGGCCAGCGACATGCCGCGGATGGCCGCGCCGAACACGTCCACCACTTCCGGCACCGCCTGCTCCGCGGCAGCGTTCATGGAGGCAACGAATTCGTCAGCCAGGCGGTCCTGACCCAGGCGGCGCAGGGTGGTCTCCGCCCACTGCAGTTCCCCGGGCACGGGAATGCGCACGCGGCTGTCGTCCAGGAAGCCGCCGGGGCGGCCAAGCTGCTTTACCGCGTGGTCGACGCCCTGTTGCAGGGCCTGTCGGAGGGCGGCCGCCATGTCAGACTCGCTCGGCGCCTGCAGCGACCCGGAACCTGTCGTTTCACCCTGCGATGCGGCGCCCTGCTTGAGCGCATCCATCCAGTCGTTCCAGCCGCACCGGGCGGACAGGGGCCAGCCCAGAATCAATGCGGCAGCCAGGGTGACGGGGACGGTCCGGTTCATGGCATGAATTCTCGCTCCGTGCGCTTTCCAGGCACAGGATAGTAGCATGCAGTCTTGGAACCAGGCCAGAAACGGCTCACAAACAGACGTCCGTTCAGCGACCGGCCGGCTGGCAGACCGGGCGGACAGGGCCCGTGCGGCCGCCGAAGTGGCCCTTGGCGATCGGCGCCCCGCAGCGGCGACAGGGCTGACCGGCCCGGCGATAGACGTGGAAGCGGCTGTGTCACAGCTTGCATGCCGGCCCGTGGCCGGTACACTCCCTGCTATGCCCGCGGCCACCGACCATACCCTGCTGGTCCCCGTCAAGGCGTCGACCTGCGGCGCGGGGCTCGGTGTCTGGCTCACCGAGCTAGCACGCCACGCCGGTACCCGGCTGGTGCTGCTGCACGTGACGCCCGACCTGACCGACATCGAGCCGGCCGAGGCGCGCGCCATTCTGGACGACGCCCGCGCCCTGCTGCACGACTGCGCGCAGCGGCTGGCGCTGCCGGCGGCGCGCATCGATTTCCGTCTCGCCATGGGCGATGCCGCCACCGAGATCG
>JALSRI010000194.1 GCA_026984835.1 Thiohalobacter sp.
GCCTGAGCTTCTCCTATCTCGGCGGGGACGGCCGTATCGACCGCTATTTCTCCCGCCGCGGCAACCGCAGCTACGAACCCCTGGTGTACGCCCGCCTGGCGGCGCTGCACCTGTCCAAGGAACGCTTCACCGACGCCGCCGAGACCTACCGGTTGTTCGCCGACGCCCACCCCCAGCACCGCGAGGCGCCGCTGTTCCAGTCGCGCGTCATCGACGTGTTCAAGAAAGCCGGCTTCAACGAACGGGTGCTGGAAGAGAAACAGGCCTTCGTGGAACGCTACCAGCCGGCCAGCGACTACTGGAAGCGCCACGACCCGGCCGAGACGCCCGAGGTGCTGGTCCAGGTCCAGCGCCACCTGCGCGACGTCGCCCGCCACTACCATGCGCTGGCGCAGAACGAGAAGAAGCCGGCCGTCTACGCCCGCGCCGCGTACTGGTACAAGCTGTACCTGAACGCCTTCCCGGACAGCGAGCAGGCGCCGTACATGAACTTCCTGTACGCGGAGCTGCTGACCGGCGCCGGCCGCCACGGCGAAGCCGCCCGGCAATACGAGCGCACCGCCTACGACTACGGTGAACACGACAAGGCCGCCGAGGCCGGCTACGCCGCCCTGCTCGCCTACCAGAAGCACGAGACCACCCTGCGCGGACGCCGCAAGGCCGAATGGCACCGCGCCGGCATCAGCAGCGCGCTGCGTTTCGCCGACCGCTTCCCGCAGCACAAGCAGGCGCTGGCGGTGCGCACCCTGGCCGCCCAGCAGTTGTTCGCGCTGCAGGAATACCTGGCCGCCAGCGCAGCCGCCGAGCCGGTCGTCGAGCGCGCCGACGCCAGTCCGGAACTGGCGCGCGCCGCCTGGCTGGTGCTGGCCCATGCGCGTTTCGAGCTGCAGGACTACCCGCGCGCCGAAGCCGCCTACCGGCAGGTGCTGGCGCGGACCGGCGCCAGGGACAAGCAGCGCGCCGCGCTGCGGGACAAACTGGCCGCCAGCATCTACAAGCAGGGTGAGCAGGCCCGCGACGCCGGGCAACTGGCTGTCGCCGCCGGTCATTTCCTGCGCATCGCCGAGGCGGCGCCGGGCTCCGCCATCAACGTCACCGCCCGGTACGACGCGGCCGCCGCCTATATCGCCCTCAAGCAGTGGCCGGACGCCATCCGCATCCTGGAGCAGTGGCGCCGCAGCAATCCGAAGCACAGGCTGCAGGCCGACGTCACCCGCAAGCTGGCGGTGCTGTACCAGGAAAACCATCAGCCGCTGCGCGCCGCCGCCGAGTTCGAGCGCATCGCCGCCAGCGAGAAGGACCCGAAACTGCGCCGCGAGGCGGCCTGGACCACCGCCAGCCTGTACCAGGAGGCCGGTCGTCGCAGCCAGGCCATCGAAGCCTACAAGCGCTTCGTCAAGCAGTTCCCGCAGCCGCTCGAGCAGGCCATGGAAGCGCGCCTGAACCTGACCCGCCTGTACGAGCAGGCCGGCGACAGCGGCAAGCTCCGCTACTGGCAGCAGCAGATCGTCGCGGCCGACCGTGCAGCGGGCCCCCAGCGCTCCGACCGCACCCGCTTCCTGGCGGCTCATGCGCGCATGGCGCTGGTCGAGCGGGACCTGGCGGCCTACCGGCGCGTGAAACTGCGCGAACCGCTGAAGAAGAACCTCAAGCTGAAGAAGAAGTACATGAAAGCGGCCATCGAGGGCTACACCCAGGCGGCCGCCTACAAGATCGCCGGGGTGACGACCCAGGCCACCTTCCGCATCGGCGAGCTGTACCGCGACTTCGGCAAGGCGCTGATGGATTCGGAACGGCCGCGCAACCTGAACGCCGAGGAACTCGAGCAGTACGAAATCCTGCTGGAAGAGCAGGCCTACCCCTTCGAGGAGAAGGCCATCGAGATACACGAGACCAATGCGCATC
>JALSRI010000195.1 GCA_026984835.1 Thiohalobacter sp.
CTCGGCACCACCATCTGTCAGCACCTGGTGCGGCTGATGGGCGGCCGGATCGGCGTGCAGAGCACCCTCAACGTCGGCACCACCTTCTGGTTCGACCTGCCCTTCGAGTCCGGCATGCCGCAGACCGGAGAGACGGAACAGGGCTGGACAAGCACCTGCCATATTCTCTGCCTGCAGCCGCAGGATCGGGGCGAAGGCGACATCCTGCCGCTGCTGCGCCAGTGGCATATTCCCTACCGCTGCGTGCACAGCGTCGACGAGGCGCGGCGCTTCGTCGACCGCGAGAAGGGTGACTGCCCACCCGTCGATGCGCTGATCGTGGATGCCTACCCCTACGATACCGAGCTGCACCGCCTGATGGACGATATCGACACCCGGCCTTCGCCGTGCGCCACCTCGGTGGTGCTGATCGGCGAGGAGCGCTACCCCCCGCAGATCGTCGGCCGGGCGCACGACCAGTTGTTCGTCCTCGCCGAACCCGTCGACAAGCGGGTATTGTTCAACACCCTGCACGCCTGCTACTCCCGGCACAGCACCGAGGACGACGTGATCCACATCGCCCGCCACCAGGCCCGCCCCAACGGTTCGGGCCGCCGGCTCGACATCCTGGTGGCCGACGACAATGCCACCAACTGCCTCGTGCTACAGCGCATGCTGGAGAAAATGGGCTACGCCTCCACCGCCGTGGATGGCGGCGAGGCAGTGCTGGAGTCGCTGGAAAAACATCACTATGACATCGTCATCATCGACAAGAACATGCCGGACATGGGTGGCCTGGATGTCTACCGGGCCTGCGCGCTGGCGCACGCCGGCCGACCGCCCGCCACCTTCATCGTCCTGACCGCCGACGCCACGGCGGAATCCCGGGCCGAATGCGAAGAGGCCGGCATTGCGTATTTTCTCACCAAGCCCGTGTCCCTGGGCCGCCTGCAGGAAACACTGACCCGCGCCGCCGCCGACGCCCGTGGCGTCGAAGACGCGGGCGTGACCGGGAAACCCGCGCAGGGCGAGCCGCCGGAGGCCCTGCCGGTGGTCGACATCACCGAATTCGACAAGCTGACCGTGCTGGCCGGCGACAACGGCAGCTTCCTGAACGACGTCATCACCAATTTCGAGTCCGATGCCGAGCAGGACCTGCACGGCCTGGAATTCTCCGTGGCCGGCCACGACCTGGCCGCCTTCCAGGACTACGCCCACGCACTCAAGGGCGCCGCCGTGTACCTGGGCCTGAGCCGCCTGGTGGCCCTGGCCACAGCCGCCCAGCACCTCGACCAAGAGACCTTCGAACGCGAAGGCGCGGAACGGGTGAAGGAACTGCGCCACGCCACCAGCGAGGCGCTGCAGGCGCTGCGACGGAAAGCCCGTGACGACCTGCGCCGGATGGGCTGAGGGCCTGCCTCAGCCCGTGCCAGCGCCGGCGCTGGCGCCCCCCTGCCGCCCTGCCCCATCCGAGCCGAAGCGACGTTCCTGGGCGCGCGCGAAATAGGCCATCAGCCGGCGGTTGCGGCTGCTCAGGCACAGGGCCGATTCCACCCACTGGTCGACGACATCGGTCAGCTCGTCGTAACTGACCGGCAGGCAGCGGTCGAGCGCCGCCTGGAAACCGTGCAGGCCGGGCGTCAGATTCAGATGGCGCTGCATGTACTCCCGCACCACCTGCCGGCCGCCGCCGTCGGGCGCCAGCACGTCGACCACGCCCAGTTCGTACAGCTCCTCACCGGTATAGATACGGTTGTCCATCATCAGGCGACGCGCCGCGGCGGGCGCTATCCTGCGCGTCAGCAGGGTCAGGGCGCCCATGCCGGGAAACATGCCGAAGCTGATCTCGGGAAAGCCGAAACGCGCACCCCGTTCGGCCACCAGCAGGGTATGGGAAAGCGCCGCCT
>JALSRI010000196.1 GCA_026984835.1 Thiohalobacter sp.
CCCGCCCTCACGGTGGCGGCTTCAGCGGCGTCCAGCCGGTGTCGCCCAGCAGCAGCGCCACCTCGCCCCGCGTCAGTACCATCTGGTAGCGGGCCTGCGCCTCGCGCAGCCGGGCGCCGGAGAAATCCGACATGGCGTTGCCGAGATCGGCGACGGCTTCCATGTCGTAGAGGGTGCGGGCGCGGTCCAGCCTGAGGTCGCGCAGCTCCAGTTCGCTCAACGCCTGGTCGCGCTGGGCGCGCAGCACGCGCAGGCGTTCGCGGGCCTCGCGCAGCGCCTGGCGGATCTCGCTCTCCCGCGCCGCCAGCCGCGCTTCCACTTCGTCCAGCTTCGCCCGGGCGCGGGCGCGCAGGGCGTCGGTGCGACCGCCGGTGTACAGCGGCATGTCCAGCACCAGGCCGGCGCGGTACTTTTCGCGGGTGCTGAACTCGCGCGCCCAGTCCGAGGCACGCAGCTCGCCGCGCAGCACCGGCCGGCCGGCGTAGCGCGCGGCGCGCAACTGTTCGCGCGCCGCCTCGGCCTCGGCGCGCAGGGCCCTCAGGCGCGGGTTGTCGCGCAGGGCGCGTTCGATCCAGACGTCCAGTTCCGGCAGTTCGGCGGGTGGCTCGGCCAGTTGCGGGGCCACCAGATCGCCCGGCAGCTCGCCGGGGCGGTCCAGGGTCTCGGCCAGGCGGGCGCGCGTGGTGCGCTGGTCCGCCTCGGCGCGGTAGCGGCGCAGGCGCTGGCGCTGGTAGCGGAACTGCTGGTCGGCCAGCGCCACGTCCGAGGCCTGGCCGAGCTGGTGGCGGTTCTCGACGCGTTCCAGGCGCACGAACTCGATGGCCATGGCCTCGTCGGCCTCGGCGAAGGCGAGATCCGCCAGCAGCACGTCGAAGAAGTCACGCATGACGCGCAGCCGGTGGGCGCTGCGCGCCGCCTCGACGCGGATATCTTCCGCCTCGCTGCGCGCCTCGGCGGCGGCGGTCTCGGCGGCGCTGCGACCGAAGTCGTAGAGCTGCCGCGACAGGATGAGGTGCACGCGCGAATCGTTGCGCGAGGTGAGTTCCGAGCCGCTGCCGCCGAGATCGCCGCTGCCCCCGGTGGAGGGCTGCACCCAGCGGCCGTCGGCCAGCAGGCGCGCCTCGAAGGCGGTGCTGGCGGTCACCGCGTCGCGTTCGGCGCGGGCCAGGTCGCGCGCCGCCAGGCTGGCGCGGATGTCGGGGTGGGTGTCGGCGGCCAGCGCCAGCGCCCCGGACAGGGTCAGCGGCTGCGGCAGCGGTTCGGCGCGCAGCGCCGGCAGCGCCAGCCATAGCGCCAGCAGCGTCGGCCAGCGTCCCCTCATGGAGCGGATTGTCTGCGCTTTTGTCGCTTGTAGCGGGTGAACGGCATGTCCCGGTATTTCCCTTCGACCACGTATTCGCCCAGCCACAGGAACTCCTCCACACCGGAGGTGGCGCCGGTGTAGCGGGCCACGGGCCTGCCGTGAAGATCATAGAACAAAAACACCGGCGTTGCGCGCACCCGGTTGACGCGGAAGGCGAAGTCCTTCTCGCGCATGCTGCGGCCCTGGAAGTCGGTGATCTCGACGTCGCCCTCGATGTCGATGGCGAGGATGCGGAAGTGCTTGCGGAAGTAGTCCTGCACCACGGCGCGGTTGAGCACGTCGCGTTTCATGCGCCGGCAGAACGGGCATTCCTCCTGCTCGAAGAACAGCAGCACGCCGTCCTTGCCCTCCTCGCGGGCGATGGCCAGCTCTTCGCGCAGGTCGCCGAGGCTCTGGTCGAAGAAGGCATCCGCGTCGCGCAGGTCCTGCGCCAGCGCCACCGCCGGCAGCAGCAGCACCGCCAGCCAGGCACCGGGCAGGACCGCGCGCCGCATCACTTCGCCTTGGCTTTCAGTTCCGCCTGTTTGCGCTCGATGTAGGCGTCGAGCTGCTCGCCGGTCACCGGCCCCACCTGGCGGGCCACCGGCGTGCCGTCGGGGGCGATGATGTAGGTGGTGGGCAGGCCGGAAACGGGGCCGAGCGGCGTCACCGGATCGGGATCGGCGCGCAGGATGGGATAGGAGATCATGAAGGAATCGACGAAATCCTTGAGCTGCTCGGCGCCGATGTCCTCGTAGTTGACGCCCAGCACCACCGCGTCCTTGTTACGGTGGCGCTCGTGGAAGGCGACCAGGTCCGGAATCTCTTCCTGGCAGGGCGGGCACCAGGTGGCCCAGTAGTTGACGATCACCCACTTGCCGCGGTAATCGGCCAGGGAATGGGTCTTGCCGTCCAGCCCGGGCAGGCTGTAGTCGACGGGCTCGGCCTGCGCAAACGCCGTCAGCGCCAGCAGGAGTACGGCGAATAGGGTTCGCATATCAGACTCCGGTTGGGGGGTATCTCACCACGAGGCCCCGTGATTCGTTACACTTGGGACAGGGAAGGGACGCAATTTGTTCCCTCGTGGACACAGCCGAGCATCAGCCGCCATGACCGTCATCAAAGAAGACGACTTCATCCAGTCCGTGCAGAACGCGCTGCAGTACATATCCTACTATCATCCACCGGACTTCGTACACGCCCTGCACCAGGCCTGGCAGCGCGAGCAGTCGCCGGCGGCGAAGGACGCCATGGCGCAGATCCTGGTCAACTCGCGCCTGTGCGCCGAGGGTCATCGCCCCATCTGCCAGGATACCGGCATCGTCACCGCCTTCATCGAGGTCGGCATGGAGGTGCGCTGGGACACGCGGCGGTCGCTGGAGGAGCTGGTCGACGAGGGCGTGCGGCGCGCCTGGCGCGACCCCGACAACCCGCTGCGCGCCTCCATCGTCGCCGACCCCGACGGCGCACGCACCAACACCGGCGACAACACGCCGGCCGTCACCTGGACGAAGCTGGTGCCCGGCGACCGGGTGTCGGTGACGGTGGCGGCCAAGGGCGGCGGCTCCGAGAACAAGGCGCGCTACACCATCCTCAACCCGTCCGACAGCGTGGTGGACTGGGTGCTGGACGTGGTGCCGACCCTGGGCGCCGGCTGGTGCCCGCCCGGCATCCTCGGCATCGGCATCGGCGGCACGGCGGAGAAAGCCATGCTGCTGGCCAAGCAGTCGCTGCTGGCCCCCATCGATCTGCACGAGTTGCGCGAGCGCGGCCCCGCCAGCCGCGCCGAGGAACTGCGCCTGGAGCTGTACGACAGGGTCAACGCGCTCGGCATCGGCGCCCAGGGCCTGGGTGGCCTGACCACGGTGCTGGACGTCAAGGTGCTGGACTACCCCACCCACGCCGCTTCCAAGCCGGTCGGCCTGATCCCCAACTGCGCCGCCACCCGCCACCTGCACTTCGAACTGGACGGCAGTGGCGCGGTGTGGCCGGAGCCGCCGTCGCTGGACGACTGGCCGGTCATCGACTGGGCGCCGGGCGAGCAGTCGCGGCGGGTGGATCTGGACAAGCTGGACCGCGACGCCATCGCCGACTGGCGGCCGGGCGAGACCCTGCTGCTGTCCGGCCACCTGCTGACCGGCCGCGACGCCGCCCACAAGCGCATCGTCGAGTGCCTGGACAAGGGCGAACCGCTGCCGGACGGCCTGGACTTCCGCAACCGCTTCATCTACTACGTGGGCCCGGTCGACCCGGTCGGCGACGAGGCGGTCGGCCCGGCCGGGCCCACCACCGCCACCCGCATGGACAAGTTCACCGAGCCGCTGCTGGCCAGGACCGGCCTGATCGGCATGATCGGCAAGGCCGAGCGCGGGCCGGCGGCCATCGAGGCCATCCGCAAGTACGGCGCGGTCTATCTCATCGCCACCGGCGGCGCCGCCTACCTGGTGTCCAGGGCCATCCGCAGCGCCCGGGTGGTGGCCTGGCCGGAACTGGGCATGGAGGCGGTCTACGAGTTCGAGGTCAGGGACATGCCGGTGACGGTGGCGGTCGACAGCCGCGGCGAATCGGTGCACGAGCGCGGCCCGCGCGAGTGGCGGGCGCGCATCGCGGGCATTCCGGTGGTGTCCGCCTGAATCCCCGGCCCGGTTGCAGATTCCGGCCCGGCGGCCGCTATTCCCGACGAGGAACGGGCCCGGCCCCCGGCACCGGCGGGCGCGCCCGTGGGGATCCCGATGACCACGCTGCAACTAACCATACCCGCCCAGTTCGAGCACGCCCGCCCGGGGGTGCGCATCCGCCCGCGCGAGGTGCAGGCCTGGCTGGACGACCTGCCCTACCTGGACGGCCTGCGCGCCACCCGCAGCGCGCGCCGGCAGTTGCGGCTGCTCAACCGGCAGCCCATCGCCCCGGGCCAGCGCCTGCAGATCCTGGACGCCTTCCAGCGCAGCTACCGGCGCCTGCAGGACGCGGCGACGCCGGACCCGGAGGCGGCCGGCGAACTGGCGGTGCTGCTGCGCCACCTGTCGCAGGAACTGGCCTTCGGCTACAAGATCGCCGTCAACGACCTGGTGAACCGCCGCAGCCTGCTCGGCAAGGGGCGCCAGCTCGGCCCGGCCCTGTGTGGCGCGCTGGAGAGCATCGGCCTGCACATGACCCACTATTTCGACGCCTACCAGACCGTGCCGCGCGCCCTGTGGTGCGAATCGGCGCGCCTGTTCCGCTTCGCCAAGCAGCAGCGGCTGGACCGGCTGCCGGTGCGGCGACCGGACGGCGGGACGCTGTCGGCGGCGCGGGCCTTCCTCACCACCGCCGTGCTGCGCGCCGCCGACCCCTACCGGCTGCCGACCGGCCTGGCCTGGCCGCTGCGCGCCTGGCTGGCGCACCAGATCGGCCAGGGCTGCCTGGAGGTGGTGGAGGACGACGGCCACACCCCGGTGCCACTGACCGTCGAGAGCCGCTTCGACGGCTGCGACGCCAGCGACGGCCAGCCGCTGCAGGTGGACGTGTGGCAGCTGCTGGAACGCATGGAAGCCGACGCCGGGGCGGCGGCCGCCGGCACCGTGCTGGCGGAGTTCACCGACCACGACCCGGCCACCGTGGCGCGCACCCTGCGCCGCCTGGCCGCGCTGTGGCGCAACCCGCCGCAGCGGCGCGACGACCGCAGCCACGCCCATCAGCGCATCGAGGTCGTCACCGGCCTGGAGGCGGCCTGGTACATGCTCAACCGGCGCCGCCCCTTCGACCCGGAACTGTTCGTCGGCGCCGCCCGGGAGCAGGAGATCGACCTGTCACTGCTGCCGGCCACGCCGCGCGCCGAAGCGGCCGAACACGAACCCGTCGCCTGCCTCAGCCTGGACCGCAGCAGCGGCGGCCTGTCGCTGCGCTACCGGGCGGACGGCACCGCGCCGCCGCGGGTCGGCCAGCTGGCCGCCCTGCACCGGGCCGGCACGCCCGCCCACGTCGGCTGGGTCGTGGCCGTGTGCCGCTGGCTGGTCGAGCAAGGCAACCATGAATACGAACTCGGCCTGCAATACCTGGCCCGCGAGGCGCGGCCGGTGACCCTGCACCTGGCGTCGGCATCGGGCGTCGGCGGCAGCTACCAGCCCGCCATCGCCTCGGTGCAGAGACGCGGCGAGCGGCGCGTGCAGACCCTCATCACCCACGCCGGCGTGTACGACAGCGGCCGTCCCTTCGAGCTGCTGGAGGGCGGCCGCAGCGAAACGCTGCGCTGCGGCGAACTGCTGGAAGAAGCCGCCGGCTTCGAACGCTTCGTCTGCGAAACGACAGCCCCGTAGGCCGGGGTGAGCAAAGCGAACCCCACCAGGCGGCCTTGGTGAGGGCGGCTGTCGTAAAGCCCACCGCAGAGAACGCAAAGGGACGCAGAGGTTCTTGTTGCATTTCGCCGTGGCGGTCTTTGCGCCTTCTGGCCAGGGCGGTCGGGGACAGCGTGGCGCCCGGCCACTGCAAGCGGCGGACAAGAAAAAAGGCCCTCGCGGGCCTTTCTTCGATACAGCGGTCAAGCCGCTACTTCAACTGCAGCGACCCACCGAGATACTCGCGATCGCTCTCTTCCACCACGCCGATCGACCAGGCGCCGCGCGTCCTGGCGTGCTCGATGGCGGCGTCGACCTCGGCGGCCGAGGGGTTGCGGTCGATGCTGAACACCTGGCCCGGATAGATCAGGTCGGCGTCGCGGATCTTGTCGCGGTTGGCCTTGAAGATCAGCGGCCACTCGTAGGGGTTGTTGTAGGTGTCGGGCCGCGAGGCGATGCCCCACAGGCTGTCGCCGCGCACGACTTCGTACTGGATGGTGGCGGCGCGCAGCTCGGCGACCAGCGGGCTGAGCAGGTCGTAGGCCTTGCGTCCCTCGGCGTTGAGGATGGCGGCCTGGGCGGACTTCAGCGTGGCCTTCTGGTCGGCGGTCAGGCCGCTGGCGTTGGCGGCTTCCACCAGCAGCACCTTGGCCTTCTCCAGGTAGTACTGGTTGACGGCCAGTTCCGCCTGGTCCTTGGCTTTCTTGGCCAGCTTCAGCGCCACGTCGTCCTCGCCCTTGGCGGCGGCGGCCTCGGCCTTCTTCAGGAATTTCTCGGTGTCACGCCAGATCCAGCCCAGCGACTTGGCCTTGCCGATGGCCGCCTTGGCGGCGGCGATGGCCTGGCTGACCGCGTTGGCCTGGCTGGCGGGCGCCTTGGGTTGTTCCTGCGGAGTGGTGGCACAGCCCACTGCCACGCCCAATGCGAGTAGTACCGTGATCAGCTGCTTGCCCGGGAAAATTTTCTTCATGTACGTTGCTCCGCTAGTGGTTGATCTGGTGCGACTTTTCTTCGTGGAAACCTGATTCCGGCTGAACCTAACACCGGCCCCGACCGGGTGTCAAGGCACGCCGCATGAAGCGAAGACGCCGACGCCGGCAAAAAAATTCCGCGCCCGGGCGCCGGCTCAGTGATCCGCCGCCTGCAAAGCCAGCTCGCGCGCCTCGATGGCGGCCTCGCGGGCCTGGCGGGCGGCGCGCCGGGCGTCGCGGAAACGGCGGTCGTTGAGCATCTGCTGGGCCTCGCGCA
Source organism: Thiohalobacter sp. (assembly GCA_026984835.1). Lineage (GTDB taxonomy): Bacteria > Pseudomonadota > Gammaproteobacteria > DSM-19610 > DSM-19610 > JALSRI01. Next base: position 6,904 of record JALSRI010000196.1, read on the forward strand.
GCAGCGCCCGGGCGCGCTCGTAGGCGGCGTCGGCGCTCTGCTCGGCGCCCGCCGCGCGCGCCGCCTCGATGGCCTGGCGGGCGTCGCTCATCTCCTGCACCGGCGCGTTGCCGCAACCGCCGGCCAGCAGCAGCAGGCACAACGACAGGACTCGGGCAAAGGCGGTCAGGGGAATCCCGGGGCGGGGAAAGCGGTGACGGTGCGACATGCAGAAGGGTCCGATCTCATTGGCGTGAAAACTAGCACTGCGCACCCTCGAGCGTCAAGAAACCGTTGACCGGCGACGCGTGGACGTCGCGACCTTTCTTCTGTGAAAATAGCGCCCCGCCCTTCATTCCGGAACACCGACATGAGCGACATCACCCTCTATCACAACCCGCGCTGCAGCAAGTCGCGCCAGACGCTGGAACTGCTGCGCGAGCGCGGCGTCGAGGCGACCGTGGTCGAATACCTGAAGACACCGCCCGACCGCGCCGAGCTGGAAGCGATCCTGGACCTGCTGGGAGTGGAGCCGCGCGACCTGATACGCAGCGGCGAGGCGGAATACCGGGAGGCCGGCCTCGACGATCCGTCGCTGTCGCGCGACGCCCTGATCGACGCCATGCTGAAGTACCCCAGGCTCATCCAGCGGCCCATCGTGGTCGCCAACGGCCGCGCCGCCATCGGCCGGCCGCCGGAACGCGTGCTGGAGATCCTCTGATGGCCGACATCCTGGTGCTCTACTACAGCCGCCACGGCGCCACCGCCGACATGGCGCGCCATATCGCCCGCGGCATCGGCGAAGTGGACGGCATGCAGGCGCGCGTGCGCACGGTGCCGGCGGTGTCCACGGTGTGCGAGGCGGTGGAAGACGACATCCCCGCCGAAGGCCCGCCCTACGCCAGCGTCGACGACCTGCGCGAGTGCGCCGGCCTGGCGCTGGGCAGCCCGACCCGCTTCGGCAACATGGCTGCGCCCATGAAGTACTTCATCGATTCCACCAGCAGCCTGTGGCTGGCCGGCGATCTGATCGGCAAGCCGGCGGCGGTGTTCACCTCCACTTCCAGCCTGCACGGCGGCCAGGAGACCACCCTGCTGTCCATGATGCTGCCGCTGCTGCACCACGGCATGCTGGTGCTGGGCCTGCCCTATTCCGAGACCGGCCTGCTGCACACCCGGGGCGGCGGTACGCCCTATGGCGCCAGCCACCTGGCCGGCACCGACAGCGCCCGGCCGCTGGACGAGACGGAGACCGAACTGTGCCGCGCCCTCGGCCGGCGCCTGGCGCAGACCGCCGCCCGGCTGGCCGGCTCTTGAACCGCGCCCGCGCCTGGTACGCGCTGACCCTGGCCGGCTACTTCGGCACCCTGGTGCTGCTGGTCGCCTGGTACGGCTGGCTGGCGCCGCCGCAACTGTTCGCGCCGGCAGCGGTGATCACGGTGCTGGTGCTGCCGCTGTTCGCCCCCCTGCGCGGCCTGCTGCACGCACGCCCCTACACGGTGGCCTGGAGCCTGTTCCTGGCGGTGCTGTATTTCGCCCATGGCATCGTCGAGGCCTGGACCTCGCCGACCGCCCGCCCCTGGGCGCTGCTGGAAATCACGCTGACGGCTTGCTGGATGGTGGCCGGAACCCTCTATATCCGCAGCCGGAAACGCGACCCGGGCAGGGGCTGACGACCGGACCGCCTTCGCGGCCAAGGCCGCTCCTACGGCGATGGCACGCACCGCGGCGGCGCCCCCTGTAGGAGCGGGCTCGCCCGCGATCCCGGTGCGGCGGC
>JALSRI010000197.1 GCA_026984835.1 Thiohalobacter sp.
CGAAGGCCGCTCCTACAGCGTCCTCCCCGGACCACCCCCCTTGTAGGAGCGGGCTTGCCCGCGATCCCGGTACCCCCCCTCATCACGCCACCCCACCGCGCGCCAGGCCCAGCCCCGCCAGGCGGCTCCATTCCAGCGCCAGGCCGGGCTGGCCGGGGCCGGCCTGGCAGCCCTCGGCCACCCACAGCCCCGGCACCGCCACCAGCTCGCCAGCGGCATAGACCAGCGGCAGCCGCACACGCTCCCAGGCCGGTACACCCGCCTCCTGCAGCAGTTTCTTCAACGCATGCCGGTGCCCGCGTCCGGCCGGCCGCAACCGCTCCCCGCCACGCCGGAAACGGATCTCCAGCACCTCGCCGAACCGCGCCGCGTCCAGGCCGCGCCCCGCCACCGCCCGCGCCTCCAGCACGCCGCCCGCGGCTGGCAGCTCCAGCGACCCGGCGGGCCGCCACTCCAGCCGCACACCGGCGGGCGGGGGCGGCAGCGGCGCCGACAGGTACAGATGATCCCGGAAGCGCCGCAGCTCGGCGCCCGGCCAGTGCACGCAGGGAATGGCGTCGGCGCGACAGCGCAGCAGCTCCGGCGTCACCCGGGCCAGTACCCGGCGCGGGGGCGGCGGCAACCCCCGCTCCGCCACCCAGCGCCGCAACAGGTTGCTGCGGCGCGGCTCCGGCAGCGCCTCCAGGCGGGCGACCGACAGCCTATCGGCTCCCGCCGCCCGGCAGTCCCGCAGGTCGATGGCGGCCAGCGCCTGCGCCAGTCCGGCCTGCTCCGCCTGCTGGGCGGCGGCGCGCGCCAGCGTCCGCGCCGCCGCCGGCCAGCGCTGCGCCAGCACCGGCAGGACGCGGTGGCGCAGGTAGTTGCGGTCGTAGCGGGTATCGGCGTTGCTGGGATCCTCGATCCAGTCGAGGCCACGCTCCAGCGCCCAGGCGCGCAGGGCCTGGCGCGGCACCTCCAGCAACGGCCGCAGCAGCAGACCGGCCCCGAAGGGCGCCCGGGCCGGCATGCCGGCCAGCCCCTTCGGCCCGGCGCCGCGCAGCAGTTGCAGCAGCAGCGTCTCGGCCTGGTCGTCGCGGTGCTGGGCGGTCAACAGGACGGCGCCCCCGGGCAGCCATTCGCGCAGCGCCCGGTAGCGCGCCTCGCGGGCCGCCGCCTCGGGGCTCTGCCCGGCCGCCGGCGCAGCGTCCACCCGCAGGCCGGCGTAGTCGATCCCCAGTCGCTCGCAGACGCGGCGGCAGTGTTCGTCCCAGCGTGCGCTGTCGGCCTGCAGACCGTGATCGATGTGCACCGCGCCGAGCGGTCCGGGCAGACGCGCGCGGTCACGCGCCAGCAGCTCCAGCAGCACACGGGAATCCAGGCCGCCGCTGAAGGCGACCCAGTAGGCGGGCGCCGGCGGCAGCCGGCCGGCGATGTCGTCGAAGTCAGGCATGAGGATCTTCGTGTGCCCCCCTGAGGAGCGGGCTTGCCCGCGATCCTGGGGCAGGGGCCAACCGGCGCGGGGCGGTGCAGGACCCATCGCGGCCAAGGCCGCTCCTACAGCGCCCTGCCCGGGCCACACCCCTTGTAGGAGCGGGCTTGCCCGCGATCCCGGGGCAGACGGGGCCAACCGGCGCCGGGGCGGTGCAGAACCCATCGCGGCCAAGGCCGCTCCTACAGCGCCCTGGCCGGGCCACACCCTTGTAGGAGCGGGCTTGCCCGCGATCCCGGGGGCAGACGGGGCCAACCGGCGCCTGGGCGGTGCAGGACCCATCGCGGCCAAGGCCGCTCCTACAGCGCCCTGCCCGGGCCACACCCTTGTAGGAGCGGGCTCGCCCGCGATCCTGGGGCAGGGGCCGACCGGCACGGGGCGGTGCAGAACCCATCGCGGCCAAGGCCGCTCCTACAGCGCCCTGCCCGGGCCACACCCCTTGTAGGAGCGGGCTTGCCCGCGATCCCGGGGCAGACGGGGCCAACCGGCGCGGGGCGGTGCAGGACCCATCGCGGCCAAGGCCGCTCCTACAGCGCCCTGCCCGGGCCACACCCCTTGTCGGAGCGGGCTTGCCCGCGATCCCGGGGCAGGGGCCAACCGGCGCGGGGCGGCGCAGGACCCATCGCGGCCAAGGCCGCTCCTACAGCGCCCTGCCCGGGCCACACCCCTTGTAGGAGCGGGCTTGCCCGCGATCCCGGGGCAGACGGGGCCAACCGGCGCCTGGGCGGTGCAGGACCCATCGCGGCCAAGGCCGCTCCTACAGCGCCCTGCCCGGGCCACACCCCTTGTAGGAGCGGGCTCGCCCGCGATCCCGGCAGCCGGCCGGGTCGATCAGGACTTCTCGTTGTATTGGCCGTAGTTCATCAGCCGCTGGTAGCGCGCGGCCACCAGCTGGTCCACCGGCAGGCGTTCCAGCTGTTCCACCTGCCGGATCAGGGTGTCGCGCAGGCGCTCGGCCATGGCGGCCGGGTCGCGGTGGGCGCCGCCGACCGGTTCCTCGACGATTTCGTCGATGAGGCCCAGTTCCTTCAACCGGCCCGAGGTGATGCCGAGCGCCTCGGCGGCATCGGACGCCTTGTCGGCACTCTTCCAGAGGATGGACGCACAGCCCTCGGGCGAGATCACCGAGTAGATACTGTACTGCAACATGAGCATGCGGTCGCCAACACCGATGGCCAGCGCGCCGCCGGAACCGCCCTCGCCGATCACCGTGCAGACGATGGGCGTCTTGAGCGCCGACATCACGAACAGGTTGCGGGCGATGGCCTCGCTCTGGCCGCGCTCCTCGGCACCGATGCCGGGATAGGCGCCCGGCGTGTCGATGAAGGTCAGGACGGGCAGCTTGAAGCGCTCGGCCATTTCCATCAGGCGCTTGGCCTTGCGGTAGCCCTCCGGGCGCGGCATGCCGAAATTGCGCTTGAGTTTCTCCTTGGTGTCGCGCCCCTTCTGCTGGCCGATCACCATCACCGGCCTGCCATCCAGGCGCGCCACGCCGCCGACGATGGCCGGGTCGTCGGCATAGGCGCGGTCGCCGTGCAGTTCCTCGAACTCCGAGAACAGGCGGTGGATGTAGTCGAGCGCATAGGGACGCTGCGGGTGCCGCGCCAGCTGCGACACCTGCCAGGCGCTGAGATTGGAGAAGATGGATTCGGTCAGCGCGCGGCTCTTGGCCTGCAGGCGCTGGATCTCCTCGTTGATGTTGACCTCGGAGTCGTCGCCGACGCAGCGCAGCTCTTCGATCTTCGCTTCCAGTTCGGCGATGGGCTGCTCGAAATCCAGGAAATTCAGGTCCATGGGAGTAAAGGTTCAGGCAGGCTGTCGGGAATGGCCGCCATTGTACCGGAAGCGGCCGGCGGATACAGCCACAGCGTGGCTCCCCGTTTAACGGCGCAGAAAACCACCCCCGCCTCAATACACCACCCGCACCCGCTCTTCCCCCGCCAGTTCCCGCAGCCGGTGCAGCAGTTCGTCGGTGGGATGCACACGCCACTTCTCGCCCAGCGTCATCTGCGCGCGGGCGCCGTCACCGGTGTAGCTGATGCGCACCGGGCAACTGCCCTCGCGGAAGGGCTCCAGCACGTCGGCCAGCGAGCGCAGGAAGCCGTTGCCCGCCTGCTTCGCCTCCACCCCCACCATCAGGCCACGGGCGAAGGTCTCGCGCGCCTGGTCGACGTCGTAGAGGCTGTCGGCGGTCAGCCGCATGCCGCCGGAGTAGTCGTCCCAGGCCAGGGTGCCCTGCACCACCAGCAGGCGGTCGTTGGCCAGCAGCGCGCGGTACTGCTCGAACACCCGCGAGAATACCCGGATCTCCATGCGCGCGGTGCGGTCGTCCAGGGTCACGAAAGCCATGCGCGCGCCGCTCTGGGTGCTGCGCGTGCGCAGCTCCACCACCAGGCCGGCCACCACCACGCTGCGTTCGTTCTTCTGGCCGCGCGGCGCTTCCGCACCTTCGACCAGCTCGGCCAGCGGCGCGGTGACGATGTGCGCGAGTTCGGCCCGGTAGCGCTCGATGGGGTGGCCGGTCAGGTACAGGCCCAGGGTCTCCTTCTCGCCGGCCAGGCGCTGGTCCTCGTCCCATTCCGGCAGCCGCAGGCTGGCCACCGGCTCCTCGACCGGCGCCACCGCCTCGCCGAACAGGTCGCTCTGGCCGGCCACGGCGTCGCGCAGGTACTGCTGGGCCGACTTGACCGCGTCCGGCAACTGCGCCATCAGGGTGGCGCGGTTGGCACCAAGCGCGTCCAGGGCACCGGCGCGGATCAGCGCCTCGTAGACGCGCCGCGTCACCTTGCGCGAGTCCACCCGCCGGCACAGGTCGGTGAGCGAGGCGTAGGCACCGCCGGCCATGCGTTCCTGGATCATGACCTCGATGGCCGCCTCGCCCACGCCCTTGATGGCGCCCAGGCCGTAGACGATGGTGGCGTCGTCCTCGACCGTGAAGGCGTAGCCGGAGCGGTTGATGTCCGGCGGCACCACCTTCAGCCCCATGTCGCGGCATTCGTCGATCAGGGTGACCACCTTGTCGGTGTTGTCCATGTCCGCCGACAGCACCGCGGCCATGAAGGCCGCCGGGTGGTGGGCCTTGAGCCAGGCGGTCTGGTAGGACACCAGCGCATAGGCGGCCGAGTGCGATTTGTTGAAGCCGTAGCCGGCGAACTTTTCCATCAGGTCGAAGATGTAGGTGGCGGTCTTCTCCTCCACGCCGCGTTCCAGCGCGCCCCCGGTGAAGATCTCGCGCTGCTTGGCCATCTCCTCCGGCTTCTTCTTGCCCATGGCGCGGCGCAGCAGATCGGCGGCGCCGAGGCTGTAGCCGGCCAGCACCTGGGCGATCTGCATGACCTGCTCCTGGTACAGGATCACCCCGTAGGTGGGCTTGAGGATAGGCTCCAGGTCCGGATGCGGGTACTCGACCTTCTGGCGGCCGTGCTTGCGATTGATGAAGTCGTCCACCATGCCCGACTGCAGCGGCCCGGGCCGGAACAGCGCCACCAGCGCCACGATGTCCTCGAAGCTGTCCGGCTGCAGGCGCTTGATGAGGTCCTTCATGCCGCGCGACTCGAGCTGGAACACGGCGGTGGTCTGCCAGGCCTTGAGCAGATCGAAGGTGGCCTTGTCGTCGAGCGGGATGGCGGCGATGTCGATGGCCTCCTCGCCGCGGTCGGCACGCTGCTTGTTGATGGTCTGCAGGGCCCAGTCGATGATGGTCAGGGTGCGCAGGCCGAGGAAGTCGAACTTGACCAGGCCGACCGCCTCGACGTCGTCCTTGTCGAACTGGCTGACCACGTTGGCGCCGCCCTGCTCGCAGTAGATGGGCGTGAAGTCGGTCAGCCGAGTGGGCGAGATGACCACGCCGCCGGCGTGCTTGCCGGCGTTGCGCGCCAGGCCTTCCAGCGAACGCGCCAGCTCGATGACGGCGTGCACTTCCTCGTCCTGCTCGTAGAGTTCGCGCAGCGCCTCTTCCTGTTCCAGCGCCTTGTCCAGGGTCATGCCGATCTCGAAAGGGATCAGCTTGGCGATGCGGTCGACGAAGCCGTAGGGATGACCCAGCACCCGGCCGACGTCGCGCACCACCGCCTTGGCGGCCATGGAACCGTAGGTGATGATCTGTGACACCTTGTCGCGGCCGTAGCGCTCGGCCACGTAGTCGATGACGCGGTCGCGGCCCTCCATGCAGAAGTCGACGTCGAAGTCGGGCATGGACACGCGCTCGGGGTTGAGAAAGCGCTCGAACAGCAGTTCGTATTTCAGCGGGTCGAGGTCGGTGATGGTCAGCGCGTAGGCCACCAGCGAGCCGGCGCCGGAACCGCGCCCCGGCCCCACCGGCACGCCGTTGGCCTTGGCCCACTGGATGAAGTCGGCCACGATCAGGAAGTAGCCGGGAAAGCCCATGGAGATGATGACGTCCAGCTCGGTCTCCAGGCGCTCGTCGTAGGGCTTGCGCCGGTCCGCGAACTGCGGCGCCGCGGGGTCGAACAGCACCGCCAGGCGCCGCTCCAGACCCTCCCGGGCCTGCTGGCGAAAGTACTCGTCCATGGTCAGTCCGGCCGGAACGGGGAACTCCGGCAGGTAGTTCCTGCCCAGCTCCAGCTCCAGGTTGCAGCGCCGGGCGATCTCGACCGTGTTCTCCAGCGCCTCGGGCAGGTCGGCGAACAGCTCCGTCATCTCGGCCGGCGTGCGCAGGTACTGCTGGGCGGAATGGCGCCGCGGCCGGCGCGGGTCGGCCAGGGTGCGGCCGTCGTGGATGCACACCCGCGCCTCGTGGGCCTCGAAGTCCTCCGGCTTCAGGAAGTGGACGTCATTGGTGGCCACCACGGGCACGCCACGGCGCGCCGCCAGGTCGACCGCGGCGTGCAGGTAGTCCTCCTCTCCCTCGCGGCCGCTGCGCTGCAGTTCCAGGTAGAAACGATCCGGGAACAGGCCCTGCCAGAAGTCCAGGCGTTGTTCCGCCAGCGCCGCGTCACCGGCGAGCAGCGCCTCGCCGACGTCCCCCTGGCGGCCGCCGGACAGGGCGATCAGGCCGTCGCCGTGCCCGGCCAGCCAGTCGCGCTCCAGCATGGGCACGGACTGGTGCTGGCCCTCCAGGTAGGAGCGCGACACCAGCTCGGTGAGGTTGCGGTAGCCCTCCCGGTCCTGGCACAACAGCACCAGCCGCCAGGGCTGGCCGGTGTTGTCCGGATTGCGCAGCCACAGGTCGACGCCGACGATGGGCTTGACCCCCGCCGCCATGGCGGCGCGGTAGAACTTGACCATGGCGAACAGGTTGCTCTGGTCGGTCACCGCCACCGCCGGCATGCCGGCATCCGCCACCGCCTGCACCAGCGGCTTGATGCGCACGATGCCGTCCACCAGCGAGTACTCGGTGTGCAGGTGCAGGTGGACGAAGCGGGGGATCATGGACTGGCAGTTTCTGCCTTTGGCGGATACCTTTCAAGGCTTGACATCGCCCGCCACCGGCGCCCCGGCGATCCCGGAGGGTGGCCATGGCCCGCGGATCAGGCGAACAGGGGCATCAAGCGGGCGCAGACCGCTTCCAGGTCGTCGGGAGCGTACGGCTGGCGCTCGCCGCAACCCCACACCGGCCCCGGCCAGCAGGGGTCGTTTCGGCGGCGGACCACGTGGTGCAGGTGCAGCTGCGGCACCAGGTTGCCGAGCGCACCGAGGTTGAGCCTGTCGCCCTCGAACGTCTCCATCAGGAAAGCCGACAGCCGCGCCGACTCCTGCCACAACCGGCGCTGGTCATCCTCCGGCAGCCGGTGGATCTCGGTCGCCCCGGCGCGGCGCGGCACCAGGATCAGCCAGGGGAAGCGGGCGTCGTCCATCAGCAGCACCCGGCACAGATCCAGGTTGCCGAGGGTGATGCAATCGGCCGCCAGCTGTGGATGTAGTTCGAAGCCGTTCATGTCGCCACTCTACTACAGGCGTTCCCTGGCCGCTGCACCGGTGTCGTGGCGGGGTTCGCTTCGCTCACCCCACGCTACGGGAGTCGTTCGATGAAATGGTCGAGTTCTTCCAGGAGGTCGTCGTACCAGGGGTTCCAGGTCAGCCGCCGCACCACCGGATGGGCGCGGCCGTCCAGGCCGATTTCGCCCAGGGCGTCCTCGTTGCCGGTCTTGCAGCGGGCGTAGCGGGCCGCATCGGTGCGGTAGTAGTGGGTGCAGAAACGGTAGTCGCCGTCCATGCCGTAGTGCGGATTGTCGGGTGCGTTGATGAGCGCCGTGTGCGCGGAACTGATGACCTGCCGTTCCGGCAGGGTCGCCTCGATCACTTTCACGCCGGCCGGCACCGGCAGCGGCCGGCGGCTGTAGTACAGCATGCGCTTGTGGGCCGTGGCGGCGCGCTCGAACAGCGCCAGGGCGCCGGCCGGCGAGACGGTGGCGTCGTCGGCGCTGGCGCCGACGAACAGCGGCACCTGCACCGGCCTGATGCCGTGCAGGTGCCGCACGGCGTTCTCCAGCCGCACCGCCTGGCAGATGGCGTTGGCAGTCATGGATTCGTACTTGAAGGGGTCCTCGTCCGGCTGCACGTCCAGCCAGCGCAACTGGGGAAGCCAGCGGGATGCGCGCTGCAGCGCACAGGCCAGGGCGGCGGCCGGCGGCACCTGGAAGGCCGGAGAGAACAGAAACAGCCCGCGCACCCGCGCGTCGGTGAGGGCCTGGCGCAGCGCCAGCGCCGCGCCGAGCGAGAAACCGAACAGGTACAGCCCCTCATCTTCTGCGGCCAGCCGGTCCACGGCGCATTGCAGCGCCCGCGACCAGTCGCGCCAGCGGGTGTCGAGCAGGTCGCCCGGACGGGTGCCATGGCCGGGCAGCAGCAGCGACAGGACACGGAAGCCGCGGCTGGCGAAGAAGGCGCCCAGGTCGCGGGTGCAGAACGGCGAGTCGGTCAGGCCGTGCAGCATGAGCAGGGTCCTGCCGCCGCCCGCCGTCCCCGCCGCGGGCAGCAGGAAGGGGGAATTGCCCGCCACCAGCCGGTCCCGTTCCGGGCCGGCCGCGGGCAGGTCCACCCGGCCCGCCGCCACCAGCGCGGTACAACGCGCCAGGTAGTCGTCGATGCTTCCTTCCAGGTACACCGGCGCCAGCCCCGAGGGCCGGTGTCGCACGGCCAGCGGCTTGCGCCGCAGCGCATAGGCCAGGGTCGCCAGCACCTCAGCCATCACCCTCCTCCAGCAGCCGTCGCACCGGTGCGTAGGAGCGGCGGTGCACGGGCGTGACGCCCAGCGCCCGCAGCGCTTCCAGGTGCAGGCGGCTCGGGTAGCCCTTGTGGCGGGCGAAGCCATAACCGGGGTAGCGGGCGTCCAGTTCCACCATCTCGCGGTCGCGCGCCACCTTGGCGATGATGGAGGCCGCGGAAATGGCCGCCACGCGGCTGTCGCCCCGCACCACCGCCTCGGCCGGACAGGCCAGCCGCGGGCAGTGGTTGCCGTCCACCAGCGCATGGTCGGGGGGCGGCGCCAGCGCCGCCACCGCCCGCTGCATGGCCAGCAGGCTGGCCTGCAGGATATTGATGCGGTCGATCTCCTCGACCTCGGCGCGCCCCAGCGCCCAGCCAAGGGCCCGGGCGCGGATCTCCTCCGCCAGCGCCTCGCGGCGCCGTTCGCTCAGCGTCTTGGAATCGGCCAGACCGTCGATGGGCGCAGCGGGGTCGAGGATGACCGCGGCCGCCACCACCGGGCCGGCCAGGGGCCCGCGCCCCACTTCGTCGACGCCGGCGACACGACGGGCGCCGGCGGCGAAATCGAAGCCTGCCGTACCCTTCATGCTGCGCACAGGGCCAGCAGGCTGCGCGCAGCGGTGGCCGCGGCGTCGTGGCCCAGCTGCGCACGGATAGCCCGGTAGGCCGCGAGCAACGCCTCGTCACCCTGCAGCGCGTTCAACAGGGCGTCGCCAAGCACTGCAGGGCGCGCCGCGCCCTGCAGGAACTCCGGCACCAGCTCGCGCCCGGCCAGCAGGTTGGGCAACGCCACCCAGGGCGCGCTCAGCAGCGGGTGGACCAGATGGAAGGTGACGGGATGAAGGCGGTATGCCACTACCATGGGCCGTTCCAGCAGCAGACATTCCAGGGTCGCCGTGCCGGAGGCGAGCAGCACGGCATCGGCCGCCGCCATGGCCTCCTGCGCCCGGCCGTCGATGACCGTCAAGGGGATGTCGGCGAAATCCTGGCGCAATACCTGGCGCACGGTGGCGGCCAGCCAGGGCCCCGCCACCGGCAGGACGAAACGCAGCCCGGGGCGACGCGACACGCAATGGCGCGCCGTTTCCAGGAACAGCGGCAGCAGGCGTTCGACCTCGCTGCGCCGGCTGCCCGGCAGCAACGCGATGCAGGGCGCCGCGCCGGCCAGGCCGAGCAGGCGCCGCGCCCGCTCGCGCCCGGGGGCGGCGGGTATCCGGTCGACCAGCGGGTGACCGGTGAACTCGGCAGCCACGCCCCGGGCATGGTAGAAGTCGGCCTCAAAGGGAAACAGCGTCAGCACCCGGTCGGTGCTGCGGGCGATGCGGCGCACCCGGTAGCGGCGCCAGGCCCACACCGAGGGACTGACGTAGTGGGCGGTGCGGATACCGGCGCGCTTCAGGCGGCGTTCCAGGCCGAGGTTGAAATCCGGCGCGTCGATACCGACGAACAGGTCCGGCGGCGTCGCCAGGAAGTGCCGCTGCAGGCGGCGCCGCAGCCGCAGCAGCGACGGCAGCCGGCCCAGCACCTCGGCCAGCCCCATCACCGACAGATCCTCCACGTCCGCCAGCGTCCGGCAGCCGGCGGAGCGCATGCGCTCGCCGGCGACGCCCTCGAACAGCGCATCGGGGCGCAGGGCCCGCAGCGCCCCGATCAGCTCGGCACCGAGCGCGTCGCCGGAGGACTCACCTGCCACGATGCCGATGCGCAGCGGCTTCATCGGACGATGCTGCGTGTGCTGCTTTCCAGGAAGTGCCGCAACCGGGCGACTTCGGCGCAGCGCCCGGCCGGTTCGGCCAGCCTCTGCATGGCTTCTTCCAGCGGCAGGCCGGAGCGGTACAGGATGCGGTAGGCCTCCTTGAGGGCACCCACCACTCCAGCGGGGAATCCGTGCCGCTTCAGGCCCTCGGTATTGAGGCCACGCGGCCGCGCCCGCCCTTCCGAGACGCGCACGAACGGGGGTACGTCCTTGTTGATACGCGACCCGTAGGCGGTGAAGGCCAGGCTGCCGATGCGGCAGAACTGGTGGACGAGGGTGGCGCCGCCGAGGATGGCGTGATCGCCGATCTCGACGTGACCGGCCAGGGTGGCGTTGTTGGCCAGCACCGTGCCGTTGCCGACGCGGCAGTCATGGGCGATGTGCACATAGGCCATGATCCAGTTGTCGTCGCCGACCCGGGTGACGCCACCGCCCTGCTCCGTGCCGCGGTTGATGGTGACATACTCGCGGATGGTGTTGCGGTCGCCGATCTCCAGGCGGGTGCGTTCCCGGTCGTATTTTTTGTCCTGCGGGTCACCGCCGATGGCGGCGAAGGCGTGCACGCGGTTGTCCCGACCGATGCGCGTCGGACCCTGGATGACCACATGGGGCGCGATCCAGCAGCCGGCGTCGATCTCGACGTCCGGACCGATCACGCAGCCGGCCCCGACCACCACGTCGGCGGCGATGCGGGCCGAGGGGTCGACGATCGCGCTGGCGTGGATCAGGGATCGATCTTCCGTTCGGTGCACATGATGACCGCCGTCGCCACGGTCTGCTCCTCGACCGAGGCGCGGGTATCGAACACCCAGATGCCGCGCTTGGTGCGCTTGACCGTGACTTCCAGCCACAACTGGTCGCCGGGCTCCACCGGCCGCTTGAAGCGGGCCTCGTCGACACCGACGAAATAGTACAGGGTGTCGCGTTCCGCCTGCCGCTCTTCGCTCTGGAACGCCAGCAGGCCGGTGGCTTGCGCCAGCGATTCCAGGATCAGTACGCCGGGCATGACCGGCTTCTGCGGGAAATGGCCCTGGAAGAACGGCTCGTTGAAGGTGACGTTCTTGTAGGCGGTCAGGGACTTGCCCTTCTCGAACGCGGTGACACGGTCGACCAGCAGGAAGGGATAGCGGTGCGGCAGGTGTCTGAGTATTCCGTTGATGTCCATGTCTGTCTTCTTCGAGTTTCTCTGAAATATTATGTTACTTATTGAATAACATATGGTTATACAGCTCTTTCACTTCCCTCGCCAACTCGTCCAGCGAGCGCATGCGCACCGCGTTCCTGCGCCACTGGGTATTGGGCATGAGCGGCGTGCCGGCCGAATAGGTGCCGGGCCGGGTGATGGAACGCGTCACCATGGACATGGCCGTGATATGGACATCATCGGTGATTTCCAGGTGACCCACAATGCCCACGCCGCCGGCCAGGGTGCAGCGCCGGCCGATGCGGGCGCTGCCGGAGATGCCGACGCAGCCGGCGATGGCGGTGTGCTCGCCGATCACCACGTTGTGGGCCACCTGGACCTGGTTGTCGATCTTGACGCCGTCGCCGATCACAGTGTCTTCCAGCGCGCCGCGGTCGACGGTGGTGTTGGCGCCGATGTCGACGTCGTCGCCGATGCGCACGCCGCCCAGTTGCGGCACGGGCTTCCAGGCCTCGCCCACCTTCGCCATGCCGAAGCCGTCGCTGCCGACCACCGCACCCGGCTGCAGGGTGACGCGTGCGCCGAGGCGCACCTTGTCCATCAGGGTGACGTGCGCCAGCAGGCGGCAGTCGTCCCCGATACGGCTGCCCTCTCCCACCAGGCAGGCCGGGCCGAGCTGGGCGCGCGCGCCGATCACCGCACCGGCCGCCACCACGCACTGGGGCCCGATCCAGGCACTGGCGTCGACCTGCGCGGAATCGTCCACCAGCGCGCTCGGATGGATGCCCCGCTTCGGCGCAGGCGGCGGGAACAGGATGCGCGCCGCCTCGGCGTAGGTGGCGTAGGGGTTGTCGCTGACCAGCACCGGCACCGGGCTGAACTGTGCATCCTCCGGCGCCAGCACCACCACGCCGGCGCGCGTCGTCAACAGGAAACGCCGGTAGGCGCGGTTGGCCAGGAAGGCGAGATCGTCGGGGCCGGCGTGCGCCAGCGTGGCGACCGAGCGCACCCGACGGGCGCCGTCGCCGCGCAGCTCGACCCCGAGCCGGTCGGCCAGTTGCGCCAGCGTCAGCGGCACGGGTCCGCGCCTACTTCTTGCCGCCCGACTTGAACTCGCGCTTGAGCTTCTCCAGCACCATCTCGGTGATGTCCACCCGCTTGCTGGCGTAGACCACGCCCTGGCCGAGAATGACGTCGAACTCCTTCTCCTTGGCCAGCGCCAGGGTGGCGTCGTACATCTGCCGCTGCAGCTTGGACAGCACCTCGTTGCGGCGGATATTGAGGTCGTCGCGGAAGTCGTCCTTGCGGCGCTTGAGTTCCCGCCGCTTGGACAGGATCTCGCGCTCCAGCTTGCTGCTCTCCTTCTCGCTCATGACGGCGCCGTCGCGGTTGAGCTTGTCTTCCAGCTTGCGGATCTCCTTCTGCAGGTCGACCAGTTCCTTTTCGCGCGGCGCGAACTCGGATTCCATCTTGCTCTGCGCCGCCTTGGCCTGCGGCGCCTCTTCCATCAGCTTGACGGTGTTGACGAAACCGATCTTGGTCTCGGCGGAGGCGGGCAGTGCCAGGCTCGCCGCCAGCAGCCCGAACACGAGTGTTTGCGTGATGAGTTTCAAGGTCGTTCTCCTCGTTACGATTACATCAGAAAGGGGCTCCCAGCGAGAACTGGAATGCCTGCGTATCGTCGCCGTCCTGCGTATTGATCGGCTTGGCGATGCTGATGGCCAACGGCCCGACCGGAGACAGCCAGGTTCCGGCGATGCCCACCGAGGCCCGCAGATCGCCGGCGTCGAAATCCTCCACCCCCGGGAATACATTACCGACATCGAAGAAAGTGCTCAAACGCACCGAGTGCGAATGCTCCACGAAAGGCGGCGGGAACACGAGTTCGATATTGCCGACGGTGCGGAAGCTGCCGCCCAGCGGGTCGTTCTGGTTGTCGCGCGGTCCCAGCGTGTTGTCCTGGTAGCCCCGCACCGAGCGCACGCCGCCGGCAAAGAAGTTCTGGAAGAACGGCAGCTTGTCGAAATCACCAAAGCCGTCGCCGTAGCCGACCCGCGCATTCATGGCCAGCACCAGGCGGCTGGTCAGGGGAACGAAATGCTGCAGCTGCAGGCGCAACTTGTAGAATTCGAGCTCCGAGCCCGGCACCTTGGTCTCGGCGCTCAAGCGCTGCACACCACCGCTGTTGGGGAAGATGCGCCGGTCGCGGGTGTCATGGGCCCAGCTCGCCGACAGCGTGAGGCTCTTGAAGCTGTCGCCGTGGGCATTGACGAAATCCGTGACCTCGGCGGACGGGAAACTGCTCAGCTTGAGCTTGAGGCTGTCGGCCTGCGCGCTGAAGCGTATGCTGTCGAACTCGTTGATGGGGAAGCCGTAGTTGATGTTGCCGCCCAGCGTATCGGTGGTGTAGTCGGTGATGTTGGCCTGGTTGGCGTCGGTGGAGCGCGAGAACAGGCCGAAGCCGCGGCTCACACCGTCCACGGTGTAATAGGGGTTGGTGTAGGAAAAGCTGTAGATGCGGTTGACCGAACTGTTGTTGATCGCCACCGATACCCGCCGCCCGGTGCCCAGGAAGTTGTTCTGCGACACGCTGCCGTTGAGCAGCACGCCCGAGGTCTGGGAAAAACCGATGCCGACCGAGATGCTGCCCGAGGGCTGCTCGGTCACCGAGTAGTTGACGTCGACCTGGTCGGTGGTGCCGGGCACCGCCGGCGTCTCGACGTTCACGTCCTGGAAGAAGCCGAGCCGCTGCAGGCGGGTGCGGGAACGCTCCACCCGAGACTCCGAGAACCAGCCCGCCTCCATCTGGCGCATCTCCTGGCGCAGCACCTGGTCGCGGGTCTTGTCGTTGCCGGCGAAGTTGATGCGGCGCACGTAGACGCGCTTGCCGGGGTCGACGAAGAAAGTCAGTGTCACCTCGCGCGTCTCCTCGTCCACGTCCGGCACCGTGTTCACATTGGCGAAGGCAAAACCCTGGTCGCCCAGCCGCTTGCTGATGCGCTCCACGGTCTGGCTGACGAGCTTGCGCGAGAACACATCACCCGCATTGATGCGGAAATCCGGGAAAAGTTCCTCCGGCGGCACGACCATCTCGCCGGACAGCTTCACTTCCTTCACCCGGTACTGCTGGCCCTCGGTGATGTTGATGGTGATGTAGATGTCGCGCTTGTCGGGGGTGATGGAGACCTGCGTGGACTCGACGTTGAACTTGATGTAGCCGCGGTCCTGGTACCAGGAGCGCAGGGTCTCCAGGTCGGCCGCCAGCTTCTGCTTGGAGTACTGGTCACGCTTGGTGTAGAAGGACCAGAAGCCGGGCGTGCCGAGCTGCATCTGATCGAGCAGCGTCTCGTCGTCGAACACCTTGTTGCCGACGATGTTGATCTGGCGGATGCGCGCCACCACCCCTTCCGAGACGTCGATCCGGATGGCCACCCGGTTGCGCTCCATGGGCGTCACCGTGGTCTTGATCTTGACCCCGTACTTGCCGCGGCTGAAATACTGGCGCTGCAACTCCTGCTCGACGCGCTCCAACAGCGACCGGTTGAAGACGCTGCCCTCGGCGAAACCGATCTCCTTGAGCGACTTCAGCAGGGGCTCGGTCTCGATGTCCTCGTTGCCCTCGATCTTGATACTGGCGATGGCGGGCCGCTCCCGCACCACGACGACCAGCACGTCGCCGTCGCGTTCCAGGCGGATGTCGCTGAAATAACCGGATTTGAACAGGGAGCGTATGGCGCGCTCCGAAGCGCGCGTGTCGAAGCGATCCCCCACCTTGACCTGCAGGTGATTGAATACCGTACCCGGGGAGATGCGCTGCAGACCCTCTACGCGGATGTCCCTCACCACGAAAGGCTCGAAGGCGTACGCGGAGAGCGCGGACATCCACAGCAGCAACAGCACAGCAACACGTTTCATGCAGACTTCCAGTACAGGTTTTTCTTCACGGCGCGCGGCGGCTTCAACCGGAGCCGAACAGGCGCGCCAGATCATTGTAGAAGGCCAGCGCCATCAGACCCAGCAGGATGGCGATGCCGAGCCGCTGACCGGTCTCCTGCGCAGCCTCGGACAGCGGCCGTCCCGTCAGCGCCTCGATCAGGTAGTACAGCAGATGGCCACCGTCCAGCACGGGGATGGGCAGCAGGTTGAGCACGCCCAGGCTGATGCTGACGATGGCCAGGAACTTCAGGAAGCTGGCGAAGCCCACCGCCGCCGAATAACCGGCGTAGCGGGCGATGCTGATGGGGCCACTGATGTTCTCCACCGAAGCCCGGCCCATGACCATTTCCCACAGGGTGCGCACCGTCAGCGCCGACATCTCCCAGGTCTTGGCCAGTGCCCGGCCGCTGGCGGCGAGCGGCCCGTAGCGCACCTCGGTGCGCATGGCGTCGCCCGCGCCTTCGGGAGCTTGCACATAGGCCCCAATCTGGCCGATGGTCTCGCCCTGCTCCTGCACGGGACGCGGCCGCAGCTCCAGGGTCACTTCGCCCTCGCCGCGCTGCACGCGCACGCGGATGAGGCGGCCCGGGCGGGCGCGCACGTAGTCGACCCAGCTCACCCAGTCATCGATGGGCTGGCCGTCGGCCTCGAGAATCAGGTCGCCGGGCTGCAGGCCGGCCTGCTCTGCCGCCCCGCCGGGCACCACCTTTTCGATGCGGGCGGGGATGCGCGGCCGCCACGGCATCAGCCCGAGATTGTGCAGCAGGCCGCCCTTGTCGAGCAGGTCGGGGGCGTCGCGCAGGTCCATTTCCAGCAGCCGCGTGCGGTCGTCCGCACCGCGCACCTCGAGTCCGACACGGCGATGGTCCAGCGCCGCGTCCAGCAGCTCGGTGGTGACGGTCTCCCAGGTCGGCGTCGGTGTGTCCCCCACGCGCAGGATCTCGTCACCCTGCTGCAGGCCGGCGCGGGCGGCGTAGGATGCCGGCTCCACCTCGCCAACCACCGGCCGCAGGCCGGGGGCGCCGGCAACGAACATGAGCCAGTAGGCGAAAATCGCAAACAGGAAATTGAACGCGGGCCCGGCCAGCACCACCGCTGAACGGATCCACAAGGGCTGGCGGTTGAAAGCGCGCGGCTTCTGATCCTCCGGCACAGGCCCTTCCCGCTCGTCCAGCATCTTCACATAGCCGCCCAACGGCAGCGCGGCGATCACGAACTCGAAGCGGTCGGCGCCGAAGCGGCGCTTCCACAGCGGTCGGCCGAAACCGATCGAGAAGCGCAGCACCTTGACCCCCAGCCTGCGCGCCACCCAGAAGTGACCGAACTCGTGCACCGCCACCAGGATGCCGATGGCGACGATGAACGCCAGCAGGGAACCGCCGAAACCGCTCATGAACTCGCCCTTTGCGGCGCCTGGCCGATGGCGTCGCGGGCACAGGCGCGCGCCTCGGCGTCCGCCGCCAGTATGCCCTCCAGTGAATCGGCGTCGCGCACCGGGCACCGGTCCAGTACGGCCGCGATGACCCCGGCGATGCCCGTAAAGGCCAGTTCACCGTCGAGGAACGCCTGCACCGCCACCTCGTTGGCCGCGTTCAGCAGCGCCGGCGCCGTGCCGCCGGCGCGCCAGGCGCGGACGGCCAGGGCCAGGCAGGGGAAACGCTCCAGGTCCGGCGGCTCGAAGTCGAGACGGCCGACTGCGAACAGGTCCAGCAGCCCGACGCCCGACTCGATGCGCTGCGGCCAGGCCAGCGCATGGGCGATGGGCGTGCGCATGTCGGGGTGGCCGAGTTCGGCCAGCACCGAACCATCCCGGTACTGCACCAGCGAATGCACCACGCTCTGCGGGTGCAGCACCACCTGGATGCGGGAATCGGGCAGGCCGAACAGCCAGCAGGCCTCGATGACCTCCAGGCCCTTGTTCATCATGGTGGCGGAATCGACCGAGATCTTGCGGCCCATGTCCCAGTTCGGGTGGGCGCAGGCCTGCTCGGCGGTGACCGTGGCGAGCTGCTCCTGCGGCAGGGTACGGAACGGCCCGCCGGAGGCTGTCAGCAGGATCTGCTCGACGCCCTCGGGTGCCGCCTGTCCGGGCAGGAAACCCGCCGGCAGGCACTGGAACACGGCATTGTGCTCGCTGTCCACCGGCAGCAGCACGGCGCCGCTGCGCCGCACCGCATCCATGAACAGGCCGCCCGCCATCACCAGCGCTTCCTTGTTGGCCAGCAGCACACGCTTGCCGGCGCGCGCCGCCGCCAGCGTCGGCAGCAGACCGGCGGCGCCGACGATGCCGGCCATGACACAATCCACCTCGTCGAGCTGCGCCACCCGCACCAGGCTGTCCTCGCCTTCCAGCACTTCGATGCCCGGCGCCTCGGCGTTCAGCCGCTGGCGCAGCCGCCCGGCCGCCGCCGCGTCGGCCATCACCGCGTAGCGCGGCCGGTGCGCCAGGCACTGCGCCAGCAGGCCCTCGACGTCGGCGTTGGCGGTGAGCGCCACCAAGCGGTAGCGGCCGGGGTGGCGGCCGATCACGTCCAGCGTGCTGACGCCGATGGAACCGGTCGACCCCAGCAGCGTGATGCCGATGGCCGCGCTCACAGGTCCACCCAGCGCAGGCCGAGGGCGAACACCGGAAGCGCCGCCAGCAGGCTGTCGACGCGGTCCAGCAGGCCGCCGTGACCGGGAATGAGGGTGCCGCTGTCCTTCACGCCGCGCTGGCGCTTGAGCAGGCTCTCGAACAGGTCGCCCACCACCGAGAACAGCACCGCGACCAGGCACACCAGCAGGAAGCCGGCCAGTTCCATGCCGCGGATGCCGAACGCCCAGGCGGCCAGCAGGGCATAGAGGGTGCAGGCCGACAGGGCGCCGTAGACGCCCTCCCAGGTCTTGCCTGGACTGACGGCGGGTGCCAGCTTGCGCCTTCCCCAGCGACGGCCGGCGAAATAGGCGCCGATGTCGGCGGCCCACACCAGCGCCAGGGCGAACAGCACCCACCAGGGGCCATGGTCGGGACGCGCATGCAGCACCACCAGCGCCAGCCAGGTGGACGCCATCGCCAGCCAGCCGGCAAGCGCCTTCACCCCCGCCAGCCAGGCCGGCGCGGCGTCCACCGCCACCGGGTGACTGACCCAGGCGAGCGCCAGCAGCCACCAGGCCAGGGTCACGTAGAAGATCCAGTCGACGACCAGCTCGTCGCCCGCGAAATGCCACACCGGCACCAGCAGCAACGCCGTGGCGCCGATATACAGGGAACGCAGCAGCGGGGAGGACAGCGGCACCAGGGCCCCCCACTCCCAGGCGGCCAGCAGCACCACCACCAGCATGGCCAGTGCGAACCAGGCGTCGTCCAGCAGCAGCACCGCGGCCACCAGCAGCGGCGCCAGCACCAGGGCACTCAGGATGCGCTGCCTAAGCACGCTCGTTCTGCTCCACCTGCTCCCCGGTGCGTCCGAAGCGGCGCTGGCGGCCGGCGAAGGAACGCAGCGCGTCTTCCAGCGCCGCGTCGTCGAAGTCCGGCCACAGCAGATCGGTGAAATACAGCTCGGTATAGGCGAGCTGCCACAACAGGTAGTTGCTGATGCGCTGCTCGCCGCCGGTGCGGATGAACAGGTCCGGCTCGGGCAGGTCGGCGATGCAGGTCTCCTGCGCCAGCCGCTCGGCGTCGATGTCCCCGGCACGCAGTTCGCCGGCCTCGACCCGCTGCGCCAGCCTGCGCGCCGCCTGCGCCATGTCCCAGCGCCCCCCGTAGTTGGCGGCGATGACCAGCGTCAGGTCGGTGTTGGCGGCGGTCTGGCGTTCGGCGTCGTCCATCAGCGACTGCAGCTTGAGGTCGAAGGCCGAACGGTCGCCGATGAAGCGCAGCCGCACGCCGTTGCGGTGCAGGCGCCTGACCTCCTTTTGCAGGGTGTGCACGAACAGATCCATGAGCAGGCCCACTTCCATGCTCGGCCGGCGCCAGTTCTCGCTGGAAAAGGCGAACAGGGTCAGGGTGCCGATGCCGCGCGACTTGCAGGCCTCGACCACCCGCCGCACCGCCTTGACGCCCTCGCGGTGACCGGCGAAACGCGGCAGGCTGCGACGTTTCGCCCAGCGGCCGTTGCCGTCCATGATGATGGCGACGTGACGCGGCAGGCGCTGCTGCGCCGCCAGGCTGTCTGCTTGCAGGGATTCCTGGACCATGACGGCGACCGGCTCGCTCAGACCTCCATCAACTCGGCTTCCTTGGTCGCCAGCAGCTGGTCGACCTCGGCCACGTACTTGTCGGTGAGTTTCTGGATGGCTTCCTCGGCGCGGCGCGCCTCGTCCTCGGAGATCTCCTTTTCCTTCAACAGTTCCTTGAAGTCGCTGTTGGCGTCGCGGCGGATGTTGCGGATGGCGACCCGCGCCCCCTCGGCTTCCTGGCGCACGATGCGCACCAGGTCCTTGCGGCGTTCCTCGGTCAGCGGCGGCAGCGGAATGCGGATGACGGTGCCGGCGGTGTTGGGATTCAGGCCCAGGTCGGATTTCATGATGGCCTTCTCGATGACCGGCACCATCTGCTTCTCCCAGGGCGTGATGCTCAGGGTGCGGGAATCCTCGACGGCGATGTTGGCGACCTGCCCCAGCGGCACCTCCGAACCGTAGTACTCGACCTTGACGTGATCCAGCAGGCTGGGGTGGGCGCGCCCGGTGCGGATCTTGCCCAGATCCTGCTTCAGGGACTCGATGCTCTTGGCCATGCGCTGGGCCGCGTCTTGCTTGATTTCCTCGATCATGCTGTCACTCCACCAGGGTGCCGATATCCTCGCCGGCCACCACCCGCGCCAGGTTGCCGGGCGTATGCAGGTCGAACACGCGCATGGGCAGGCCCTGGTCACGGCACAGCACCAGGGCGGTGGTGTCCATCACGGCGAGCTTCTTCTCGATCGCCTCGTCGTAGGCGATGCGGTCGTATTTGCGCGCGTCCGGGTTCTTCAGCGGGTCGTCCGTGTAGACGCCGTCCACCTGGGTCGCCTTGAGCATGATCTCGGCGCCGATCTCGATGGCGCGCAGGCTGGCGGCCGAATCGGTGGTGAAGAACGGGTTGCCGGTGCCGGCGGCGAAGATCACCACCCGCCCCTTCTCCAGGTGGCGCACGGCGCGGCGGCGGATGTAGTCCTCGCACACCTGGTTGATCTTGATGGCCGACATCACCCGGCAGGGGGTGCCCAGTTTCTCCACCGCATCCTGCATGGCCAGCGAGTTGATGACCGTGGCCAGCATGCCCATCTGGTCGCCGGTGACCCGGTCCATGCCGCCGGCCGCCAGCCCGGCGCCGCGGAAGATGTTGCCGCCGCCGATCACCAGGCCGAGCTGGACGCCGTGCCCGACCAGTTCGTGAATCTCGGCCGCCATGCGCCGGATGACGGCGGGTTCGATGCCGTAATCCCCTTCTCCCATCAGCGCCTCGCCGCTGAGCTTCAGGAGAACCCGTTTGTACGCCAGTTTCTTGTCGGTCATAATTCTTTTGTTTTCTTTCGCTTACAAGGCCTTGTAAAGAACGTTTCTGGGCGCCTTCCGGGCGCTGCTGCGACTATACCGCAGCCGTGCCCAGGATTCAGGTACAAAACGGGGCCGCATAGCGACCCCGTCTTGCACTCCGTGTTTCGCCGGTCGGCAGCGGTCGCCGTGGACGACGTCCGGCACGCTGGCGACTCAGCCGCCCTTGACCTGGGCCATGACCTCTTCGGCGAAGTTCTCGGACTTCTTCTCGATGCCCTCGCCCAGCTCCAGGCGCTCGAACGCCTTGACCGTGGCGCCGGCCTTGTCCAGCAGCTTGCCCACGGTCTGGTCCGGATCTTTCACGAACGGCTGGCCGACCAGGGTGATCTCCCCCAGGAACTTGCGCAGCCGGCCCTGCACCATCTTCTCGATGATGTCGGCCGGCTTGCCGCTGGCCTCGGCCTGGGCGGAGAAGATCTCCTTCTCCTTGTCCAGCAGCTGCTTCGGGACGCCGGACTCGTCGATGCACACCGGCTTGCTGGCCGCCACGTGCATGGCGATGTCCTTTGCCAGCGCGGCGTCGCCGCCCTGCACCTCGACCAGGACGCCGATACGGCCGCCGTGCAGGTAGCTGGCCAGGTTGCCGCCCGAGGACTCCATGCGCGCGAAGCGGCGCACGGTGATGTTCTCGCCGATGGTCGCCACCAGGTTGCGGCGGGCCTCGTCGATCGTCTCGCCGCCGTCACCGGCCAGCGGCATGGCCAGCAGGGCGTCGATGTCGGCCGGGTCGCTCTCCAGCACGCGCCTGGCCACCGCCCGGGCGAAGTTCACGAACTCGTCCTTCTTGGCCACGAAATCGGTCTCGGAATTGACCTCGACCATGGCCGCGGTCTTGCCGTCGCCGCTGATCTCGATGGCGATGATGCCCTCGGACGCCACCCGCCCGGCCTTCTTGTCGGCCTTGGCCAGGCCCGACTTGCGCAGGGCCTCGGCGGCCGCCTCCATGTCGCCGTCGGACTCCACCAGTGCCTTCTTGCACTCCATCATGCCGCAGCCGGTGCGCTGGCGCAGCTCCTTGACCTGCGCTGCTGAAATTGCCATGTCTTTCTACCTCTGGAATACGTGAATCTGATACTGGAAAGCGGGGGGCGGAGCCAGTCGTCCCGGCACCGCCCCGCGCGCCGCCTCAGGAAGCCTTTTCTTCCTCGCCGACCTCGACGAACTCGTCTTCGGCGGTGCCCGCCACCTGGGCCAGGATGCTGCGGCCGGTCTCGACCGCGTCGGCGGCACCACGCACATACAGCTGGATGGCGCGAATGGAGTCGTCGTTGCCCGGAATCACGTAGTCGACGTCGTCCGGGGAGTTGTTGGAATCGACCACGCCGACTACCGGGATGCCCAGTTTCCGGGCCTCGGCCACGGCGATCTTCTCGTGACCCACGTCGACCACGAACAGGGCGTCGGGCAGCCGGTTCATGTCCTTGATGCCGCCCAGGCTGCGCTCCAGCTTGGCCTTCTCACGCTGCAGCATCAGGGCTTCCTTCTTGGACATGCGCTCGAAGGTGCCGTCGGCCTCCATGGCCTCCAGTTCCTTGAGCCGGCGGATGGACTGCCGCACGGTCTTGAAGTTGGTCAGCATGCCGCCCAGCCAGCGGTGATCGACGTAGGGCATGCCGACGCGCTGGGCTTCCTGGCGGATGATGTCACGGGCGGCGCGCTTGGTGCCGACGAACAGGATGATGCCCTTGTTCGCGACCAGCTTGCTGATGAAATTCATCGCGTCGTTGTAGAGGGGCAGCGTCTTTTCCAGATTGATGATATGGATTTTGCTGCGTTCGCCGAAAATGAACGGGGCCATCTTCGGGTTCCAGAAACGGGCCTGGTGGCCGAAATGCACGCCAGCTTCCAGCATCTGGCGCATGCTGACTTCAGACATAATTACTCCGGTTTGTAAGGGTTGGGCCTCCACGCGTCCCATGCAGCAACCCTTGCGGGCACCCGGCTGCACGTGACGACGCGTGTGCGGATTTGACGGCGCCCGGTCAAAACCGGAAACCGCCTTAACAAGCGGCGCTTTATACCATACACTACCGACAACAGCAATCTTTACCGCAACTTAAAACCGATCGGCCCCGGGCGGGAAAGCCTTCCAGACCACGAAGGCGCGCAACGGCACACGAAGGCAAACCAGGACAGGGTTTTCCGGGTCTTTCCCTCCGTGCGCCCTTGCGCGCCTTCGTGGTTGAAATGCACCCTTCGCCCCGTCGAGGCGCCCGGTCGGACAACCCCTTGACCCCCAACACGGGAAGCCCATGGCAGTCACCATCAAAACCCCTGAAGAGATCGAGAAGATGCGCATCGCCGGCCGCCTGGCCGCCGAGGTGCTGGAAATGATCGAGCCGCACGTGAAGGCCGGCGTCACCACCGCCGAGCTGGACCGCATCTGCCACGACTACATCGTCAACGAACAGCAGGCCATCCCCGCCCCGCTCGACTACCGCGGCTTTCCGAAGTCGATCTGCACCTCGCTCAACCACCAGGTCTGCCACGGCATCCCCGGCGAGCGGGCGCTCAAGAACGGCGACATGCTGAACATCGACATCACCGTCATCAAGGATGGCTTCCACGGCGACACCAGCAAGATCTTTTTCGTCGGCGAGCCCTCGGTGATCGCCCGGCGCCTGGCCAGGGTGGCCTACGAGGCCATGTGCACGGGCATCCGCATGGTGAAGCCCGGCGTGCGCCTGGGCGACATCGGCCACGCCATCCAGCAGTTCGCCGAATCGCACAACTATTCGGTGGTACGCGAATACTGCGGTCATGGCATTGGCCGCGAATTCCACGAGGAACCCCAGGTGCTGCACTATGGGAGACCCGGCACCGGACTCGTGCTGGAACCCGGCATGACCTTCACCATCGAGCCCATGATCAACGCCGGCAAGCGCCACACCAAGGTGCTGCGCGACGGCTGGACGGTGGTCACCAAGGACCACAGCCTGTCGGCCCAGTGGGAGCACACCATCCTGGTGACGCCGGAAGGTCACGAGGTGCTGACGCTGCGCCGGGGCGAGGTCATCGAATGAACACACCGGAGGCCGTCGTCCGCCAAGGCGCCGGGCGGCCGCCCTGGGCCGGCTGGTTCGGCCTGGAGCTGCTGGAGGAACCCGGTGCCGACGACCTGACCGCCCTGCTGCCGCGGCTGCGGCAACTGCTGAAGGATGCCGGCGCCACCCTGACGCGACGTTTCGACGCCGGCGAACCCGTGCAGAACCTGGTCCACGCCCGCGCCTGGCTCGTCGACCGGGTGCTGCTGCACTGCTGGCGCCATACCGTTGGCGAGACGCGGGAGGCCGCGCTGGTGGCAGTAGGCGGTTACGGACGCGGCGAACTGCTGCCCGGTTCCGACGTCGACCTCATGATCCTGCTGGCGCGGGGTGAATCCTCGCAGCTGGCGGCGCGCCTCGAAAGTTTCCTGACCTTCCTGTGGGACATCGGCCTGGAAGTCGGCCACAGCGTGCGCACGCTGGACGACTGCGAGGAACAGGCGCGCGCCGACGTCACCGTGGTCACCAATCTCATGGAGGCACGCCTGTTGGAGGGGCCGCGCGAGCTGTTCGAGGCCATGCGCGAGCGCACCGGCCCGGACCGCATCTGGCCCAGCGACCGCTTCTTCGCAGCCAAGCTGGAAGAGCAGGCGCAGCGCTACCGGCGTTTCGACGACGCCGTCTACAACCTCGAACCCAACATCAAGGAGGGCCCCGGCGGCCTGCGCGACGTGCAGATCATCGGCTGGGTGGTGAAGCGCCATTTTGGCTCCGACACCCTGGCCGATCTGGTCCGGCACGGCTTCCTGACCGAGGCGGAATACCGGGCCCTCGACCAGGGCCAGCACTTCCTCTGGAAGGTGCGCTTCGGCCTGCACGCCCTGGCCGGCCGGCGCGAAGACCGCCTGCTGTTCGAATACCAGCGCCAGCTCGCCACCCGCTTCGGCTACCACGACAGTGAACACAGGCTGGCCGTCGAACAGTTCATGAAGGACTACTACCGCACCATCCAGGAACTCAGCCGCCTCAACGAAATGCTCCTGCAGCTGTTCAAGGAAGCCTTGCTGCACGCCGACGAACCCGGCCGGCCGACGCCCATCAACCGCCGCTTCCAGGCGCGGCGCGGGTTCCTGGAAGTGGTCGACGAGAACGTGTTCCGGCGCTACCCTTTCGCCCTGCTGGAACTGTTCCTGATCATGCAGCAGCACCCCGAGCTCGAAGGTGTGCGCGCCACCACCATCCGACTGGTGCGCGAGAACCGCCACCTGATCGACGAGGACTTCCGCCGGGACATCCGCGCCCGCAGCCTGTTCATGGAGATCTTCCGCCAGCCGCACGGACTCACCCACGAGCTGCGGCGCATGAACCGCTACGGCATCCTGGCCGCCTACTGTCCGCCCTTCGGCCAGATCGTCGGCCAGATGCAGCACGACCTGTTCCACGTCTACACCGTGGACGAACACACCCTGATGGTGGTGCGCAACCTCCGGCGCATGACGGTGCCGGAATTCGCCGACGAACTGCCGCTGTGCTCGCGCATCTCGCAGACCATCCCCAAGCCGGAACTGCTGTACCTGGCCGGCTTCTTCCACGACATCGCCAAGGGCCGGGGTGGCGACCACGCCGAACTGGGGGCGGTCGACGCGCAGCGCTTCCTGGCCGACCACGGACTCGGCGACTACGACCAGAAGCTGGTCGCCTGGCTGGTACGCCATCATCTGCTGATGTCGCAGACCGCCCAGCGCCGCGACATCAGCGACCCGGAAGTGATCAACGAATTCGCCCGCCAGGTGGGCGACCGCACCCGCCTGGACTACCTGTACCTGCTGACCGTCGCCGACATCCGTGGCACCAGCCCGGCGCTGTGGAATTCCTGGAAGGACGCCCTGTTCAAGGACCTCTACACCCAGACCAAGCGCGCCCTGCGGCGCGGGCTGGAGAACCCGCTGAACCGCGACGAGCAGATCGCGGATGTCAAACAGGCGGCGCTGCGGGCGCTGCAACAGGCAGGCCTGGCGGCCGGACGCGTCGAGGCCCTGTGGGAGGACTTCCCCGACGACTATTTCCTGCGCCACAACGCCGACGAAGTCACCTGGCACGCACGCACCATCCTGCAGGAAGGCGGCCCCGAACAGACCCATATCGCCCTGGTGCCCGAATCGGTGCGCGGCGGCAGCAGCCTGTTCGTGTACACGCCCGTGGTCGATCGCCTGTTCAGCCGCACCACGGCCCTGCTGGACCAGCTCGGCCTGAGCGTGACCGACGCGCGCATCATCACCTCGCGGCGCGGCTACGCCGTCAACACCTATCATGTGCTGGACACCGAAGGCCAGCCGCTGCACGACGACTACCGCACGCGACAGTTGCTGGAACGCCTGCGGGCGACGCTGGAAGCGCCAGGGGAAGAGGCAAGCCTGGCCGTGAACCGCAGCGCAACGCGCCGGCAGCGCCAGTTCCCGGTGCAGACGCGCCTGCATTTCATCGACGACGAACACAGCCGGCGCACCATACTGGAATTGATCACAACCGACCGGCCGGGGCTGCTGTCACGGGTCGGGCGCGCGTTCTCGGAATGCGGCATCGTGCTTCACAATGCCAAGATCGCCACCTTCGGCACCCAGGCCGAAGACGTGTTCTACATCTCCGACCGCGACGACCGGCCGTTGACCGAAGCCGGTCAGGCCTGCCTGAAACAGACCCTGGCCCGGTTGCTGGAGGA
This sequence comes from Thiohalobacter sp., assembly GCA_026984835.1. GTDB lineage: Bacteria > Pseudomonadota > Gammaproteobacteria > DSM-19610 > DSM-19610 > JALSRI01. Next base: position 26,692 of record JALSRI010000197.1, read on the forward strand.
CTGACGGACGCCCCTGGCCGGCCTTCAGCGGCAATTCCGCTCGATGTCGTGGCGCAAGACCGCCTTGCGGGCCTCGACCTCCCGGTCGGAGTAGAAATGGCGCTGGCCGGCCTCGTCGACGCGGTACCAGGCGACGCCTCCCTGCTGCATGTCGGCCAGGTCGTTCTTCAGTTGCAGGCAACGCCTGTCGAGCTCGGCCTTCCGCTGCTTCTGTTCGGCCTTCCGGCGCTGTTCGGCCAGGCGCTCCTTCTGGCGCGCATCGCCCCACCGCTTGATCTTCTCCAGTCGCCGCCTGGCGTCGTCCGCCCGAGCGGCGCCCTTCGGGCGCGGGGCCGGCAGGGTGACGTTCCTTGCCCCCTTGCCGCCCGGCTTCTCCCCGTAGTGGACCTGTCCCTGCGCATCCGTCCACTTGTAGACTTCCGCCATCGCCGCGGCGCCCAACGACAACGACAGGACCAGCACGGCGGTTCTCGTCACGGTCTTTCCTCCTTCCGCGCCGACCCGTCGGTCAGTGCGTCTTCCTCAGCGTGATCAGCTTGCCCTTGCGCTGCATCTCGACACGGGACAGGAACGACATGCCGAGCAGGACCTGCAACGGGTAACCACCCTCCACCACCGTCGCCTGCACGTTGCGCAGTTCGATCTCGCCCACCCTGACGGAGTCGAGCCTGAGGTTGTAGGCACCCACCACGCCGGACGCCGTGGTCACCGAGACAGGCGTGCCGGTATAGCGGAAGTCGATCCCCAGCCTGCCGGCGACATGCTCGTTCATGGCCACCGTGGTCGCCCCCGTGTCGACCACGAAATCGACCAGCTGGCCGTTGATACTGCCGGGCGCATGGAAACTGCCGCTGCCATCGGCCGAGATTCTGACCTCGGCCGATCGCGCGGCCCGGTAGGTACCGACACCGGTGGGAGCGAACCCGAGCGTCCTCTTCCGGCCCCGGTAGGCGATCACCGCCCCGTCGCTGTCGACCGACAGCAGCTTCACCCCTTCCCTGCTGGTTTCACCGACACCCAGCACCCGCTGCCTGCCGTCGATGCGGATGACCGCCTTGTCACCGAACTGGCCGATGAAATGCAGCGTCGTGTCGGCACCCGCAACGGCACAGCCGAGGAGCAGCACGAGCGCACAGCACAGGCTGGATCGTGTCATGTAACAGGTTTTCCGTGGTCGGCGGGCATGAAGGCCCCGATTCCCGGTTTTCGGCAGCACGACGGGCTTCTTCAGGGCTTTTCGATCAGTTCCACGCCGTTGCCGTCCGGATCCCGGCAGAAGATCGCGCGCCGGCCGGAGCGGCTGCGGGTGAAGGGGATGCCGGCGGCCTGCAGCGCCGCCTCCAGGCCGTCGAGACCGGAAACGCCGAAGGCCACGTGACGGTCGCGCCCCGCATGCGCCGGCCTGCCGGCGACCGGATCGGGATTGGGCAGTTCCAGCAGGTGGAGCTGCTGCTCACCGGCCCGCAGCCAGGCACCGGGATAACCCAGGTCGGGCCGCGAGGCGTCAACCGCCATGCCCAGCACGTCCACGTAGAACGCCAGCGACCGCTGGACGTCGGCGACCAGCACGCTGGCGTGATGCAGGGCCGTGAAACGGCTCATCCGTCCTCCCCGTGCTGCTCACGGGCCGCGAACCAGGCGGACGCCAGGATCAGGCCGCCGCCCAGCCATTCCCGCGGCAGGATCTGTTCGTCGGTCAGCAGCAGCGACGACACCGCGCCGGCCACCAGTTCGAACAGCAGTATCACCGCCGACCGATGCACCGGCATGTGCGTGACCCCGTAGATGACGCTGAGCGTCATGACCACGAAGCCCACCCAGCCCAGCAGCACCGCGCCCCCCAGGGTGGCCGGCGCCACCTGCGGCAGGGGCAAGGCCAGTATCAGCAGCCCGGCCAGCGCCACCAGCACCACGCCCAGCCAGGTCCCCGCCGCCTTCAGCCCCACTGGCACCTGCCCCATCTGCCTTACCATGACATTGGAAAAGGAGAAGGCCAGCCCCGAGGACACCGCCAGCCAGTCGGCGACGTCACGCGGCCAGGGTAACCCGATGGCGGGCTCCCACAACATGACCAGCGCACCCGCCACCGCCAGCGCAAACACCAGCCAGCCGCCGCGGCGCGGCTTCTCGCCCAGGATCAGCCACCCCAGCAGCAGCGTCCACAGCGGTGACAGGTAGAACAGCAGCAGCACCCGCACCACGGCGCCATCCAGGATCGCCAGCACGAAGGCGACATTCGTCCAGCCCGCCGCCAGTGTCATGAGCGGCAGCGCCACCGGGTGTTCCAGCCAGAACCGCCGCTCCCGCCACAACCAGCCCAGCCCCACCAGCAAGGCGGCGCCGTAGCTGACCAGGGTGGTCCACAGGCCGTGCAGCCCCGCCTCTTCCAGCAGCCGCAGCGGATACCACACCACACCCCACAGAGTGGCCGCCAGCAGCAATGCGAGCACCGGCAGCAGGCCGTCTTCCCGTTTGGACGCCTTCATGGATTGTCCGTATACTTGCGCACGTTCTCCGCCCGCGGTGCGGGTTCATTTTTTATCAGCCAGCGTAACACGTTATATGCAGATTCGGGACAGGTGGCCGGCCCGGACGCCAATGCGGTGACAACCATGAACCCCCATCTGGACAAGCTGCACCCCTACCCTTTCGAAAAGCTGGCGGCGCTGCACGCCGACGTGACGCCGCCGGCGCAGCTGCCCCCCATCGCCCTGTCCATCGGCGAACCGCGCCACCCGACGCCCAAGCTCATCACCGAGGCGGTCATCGAACACCTGCACGGCCTGTCGCGCTACCCCGCCACCCGCGGCAGCAGCCGTCTGCGCGGCGCCATCGCCGACTGGCTGGTCGCCCGCTTCGGCCTGGCGGCCGGCAGCCTCGACCCGGACCACCAGGTGCTGCCGGTCAACGGCACCCGCGAGGCCCTGTTCGCCGTTGCCCAGTGCCTGGTCGACCCGACCACCGCACCGCTGGTCATGATGCCCAACCCCTTCTACCAGATCTACGAGGGCGCGGCGCTGCTGGCCGGCGCCGCACCTTTCTATATCGACACCCCCGCCGAACAGGGCTACCTGCCGGACTTCGATGCGGTGCCGGATTCCGCCTGGGCGCGCTGCCGGCTGCTGTACGTCTGCTCGCCCGGCAACCCGACCGGGCGCGTACTCGACCTCGACACCTACGACCGGCTGCTGGAGCTCGCCGACCGGCACGACTTCGTCATCGCCTCCGACGAATGCTATTCGGAGATCTACCTCGACGAGGACGCCCCGCCACCCGGCCTGCTGTCGGCCTGCGCCCGCGCCGGCCGCGACGACTACCGCCGCTGCCTGGTGTTCCACAGCCTGTCCAAGCGCTCCAACGCGCCGGGGCTGCGCTCCGGTTTCGTGGCCGGCGACGCGCAACTGATCGAACCCTTCTTCCGCTACCGCACCTACCACGGCTGCGCCATGCCGCCGGCCACCCAGGATGCCAGCGCCCTGGCCTGGGGCGACGAGCGCCACGTGCGCGAGAACCGCCGCCTGTACCGCGAGAAGTTCGCCGCCGTGCTCGACATCCTGCAGCCGGTGCTGGAAGTCGAGGCGCCGCCGGCCGGCTTCTACCTGTGGCCGAGGGTCCCCGGCGACGACCGGGACTTCGCCCGCCGCCTGTATGCCGAACAGAACGTCGTCGTCCTGCCCGGCAGCTTCCTGTCCCGCGACACCGCCGGCGGCAACCCCGGCAGCGGCCACGTGCGCATGGCGCTGGTGGCCCCGCTGGACGAGTGCGTGGAAGCGGCGCAGCGCATACGCTGTTTCATGGAGGGCGGGTGAAGTCCATGGCTCTCCCCCCGTATAATCACCGTCCCGACAGCCATAGCATCCGGACACAAGGAGACCCCACATGAACGACCTTCAGGCCACCATCGAGGAAGCCTTCGAGCGCCGCGCCGACATCACGCCGCGCAGCGTGGAGACCCACGTCAAGGAGGCCACGCTGGAGGCCATCCGGATGCTGGATTCCGGCGAGGCGCGGGTGGCGGAGAAGAAGGACGGCCGGTGGGTGGTCAACGACTGGCTCAAGAAGGCCGTGCTGCTGTCCTTCCGCATCGAGGACAACCAGTTCGTGAAGGGCGGCTTCACCAACTACTACGACAAGGTGCCGTCCAAGTACGCCGACTACAATGCCCGCGAGTTCCGCGGCGCCGGCGTGCGCGTGGTGCCGCCGGCGACGGCGCGCTTCGGCTCCTTCATCGCGCCGGGCGTGGTGCTGATGCCCTCCTACGTCAACATCGGCGCCTACGTCGACTCCGGCACCATGGTCGACACCTGGGCCACGGTCGGTTCCTGCGCCCAGATCGGCAGGAACGTACACCTGTCCGGCGGCGTCGGCATCGGCGGCGTGCTGGAGCCGGTCCAGGCCGCGCCCACCATCATCGAGGACAACTGCTTCATCGGTGCGCGCTCCGAGGTGGTCGAAGGCGTCATCGTCGAGGAAGGCTCGGTGATCTCCATGGGCGTCTACATCGGCCAGAGCACCCGCATCTACGACCGCGAGAACGACGAGATCCTCTACGGCCGGGTGCCGGCCGGTTCGGTGGTGGTGTCCGGCAACCTGCCGTCGAAAGACGGCCGCTACAGCCTGTACTGCGCCGTCATCGTCAAGCGCGTCGACGAGAAGACCCGCAGCAAGGTGGGCATCAACGAACTGCTGCGGGACATCTGAGCCGGTGAACGACGTCAACACGGCCTTCACCGGAAGCATCCCCGAGGACTACGACCGCTACCTGGGTCCGATGTTCTTCGAATGCTGCGCCGGCGACCTGGCCGAACGCGCGGCGGCGCACCCGGCACGCCGGGTGCTGGAGACCGCCGCCGGCACCGGCATACTCACCCGGGCGCTGCGTGACCGCCTGCCCGACGGGACGCACATCCTGGCCACCGACCTGAACGCCGACATGCTGGCGCACGCCCGCGGCAAGTTCGGGGCCGACGACGACATGCGCTTCGAGGTGGCCGACGCCCAGGCCCTGCCCTTCGACGACCAAGCCTTCGACCTGGCCCTGTGCCAGTTCGGCATCATGTTCTGCACCGACAAGGTGCAGGCCCTGGCCGAGGCGCACCGGGTGCTGGCGCCGGGCGGCCGGCTGCTGTTCAGCGTCTGGAACGATCTGGAGGACAACACCCTGCCGCGCACCGTGAACGCCCTCCTGGACGAAATCTTCGCCGGCGACGCCCCCGCCTTCCTGCGGGTACCGTTCAGCTACCACGAACCGGAGCGCCTGCGCGCCGATCTGCGGGAAGCCGGTTTCGAAACGGTGGAGCTGACGACCCTGGAAGGCGAGTGCCGCATCACCGCTCCCCGCCAGGCCGCGCTGGGCATGGTGACCGGCTCGCCGCTGCGTGTCGAGATCGAACAGCGGGGCGACATCGATATCGACAGGGTGGTGGAACACGTGGCCGGCGGCATCGCCGCAGCCTTCGGCGACGGCTACGGCCGGGCGCCGATGCGCTGGACCGTGATCGAGGCGTGGAGGGACACCGTGGAGCGACGATCGTGATCACCCTGTACGGCATCCGCAATTGCGACACCATGAAGAAGGCACGCAAGTGGCTGGACGGGCACGGCATCGACTACCGTTTCCACGACTACCGCAAGGACGGCCTGGAACGGGAGCAGCTCGAAGCCTGGGCCGACGAACTCGGCTGGGAAGCCCTGCTGAACCGGCGCGGCACGACCTGGCGCAAACTGCCGGAGGCGGTGCGCAACCACATCGACCGCGACGCGGCCATCGACATCCTGCTCGAGCACCCCGCCCTCATCAAGCGTCCGCTCCTCGACCTGGGCGACAGCCGCATCCTCGGCTTCCAACCCGACACCTACGCCGCCCTCTTCCCCGCATCGGCTGGCTGACCGCGGCAGCGCCGGCGGTATTCGACGGGCCTGGCGCGGCATCGACAACGGCCGGCCTTTCCCGACCGGAATCCGTTCCCTTCGCGTCCTTCGCGGTTGACGAAAGCCCCCTTCGTGCGCCTTCGTGGTTGACAAAAGGTATCCCTTCGCTCGTCGTGGTGATCAACAGCGGATCCGAAAAAGGCAGCCGCCGCCCCCGCCGCATCCGCCCGGCAGAATAGGGTCGCGCCCCGCCACCCAAACCCGGTAGACTTCACCCCATGTCCGATACCCTGGAACTCGCCAAGCAGCTCGTCGCCCGCGCCTCGGTGACGCCCGAGGACGCCGGCTGCCAGGCGCTGATGGCCGAACGCCTGCGCGCCATCGGCTTCGAGGTCGAGGATCTGCCCTTCGGCGAGGTCAGCAACTTCTGGGCGCGGCGCGGCGACCGGGGACCCGTGCTCGCCTTCGCCGGCCACACCGACGTGGTCCCACCCGGTCCACGCGAGCAGTGGCACAGCGACCCCTTCCGGCCCGAGGTGCGCGACGGCTGCCTGTACGGGCGCGGCAGCGCCGACATGAAGGGCAGCCTGGCGGCCATGGTGACGGCCTGCGAGGCCTTCGTCGGTCAGCACCCGGATCACAGGGGATCCATCGCGTTCCTGATCACCAGCGACGAGGAAGGGCCGTCGGTGAACGGCACCGTCAAGGTGGTCGAACACCTGCAGGCCCGCGGTGAACGCATCGACTGGTGCCTGGTGGGCGAACCCTCCAGCAGCCGCGTCGTCGGCGACACCATCAAGAACGGCCGGCGCGGCTCGCTGAACGGCCACCTGACCGTGCGGGGCCGCCAGGGCCACGTCGCCTACCCGCAGCTCGCCGACAACCCGGTGCACCGGGCCCTGCCGGCGCTGGCCGAGCTGGTGGCCGTCGAATGGGACCAGGGAAACGATCATTTCCCGCCCACCACCCTCCAGATCGCCAACCTGCACGCCGGCACCGGCGCCGAGAACGTCATCCCCGGCGAGCTCGAGGCGCAGTTCAACCTGCGCTTCTCGACCGGCATCACCGAGGCGCAGATCCGCGAGCGCATCACCGCCCTGCTCGATGCGCACGGCCTGGACTACGACCTGCGCTGGCGCTTGTCGGGGCAGCCCTTCCTGACTCCGGCCGGCGAACTGGTGGACGCCGCGCGCGGCGCCATCCGCGAGGTCATGGGTTTCGAGACCGGACTCTCGACCAGCGGCGGCACCTCGGACGGCCGCTTCATCGCCCCCACCGGCGCCCAGGTGGTGGAACTGGGGCCGGTCAACGCCACCATCCACCAGGTCGACGAATGCGTCGAGGTCGAGGCGCTGGACCAGCTGTCGCGCATCTACCTCGGCATCCTGCAACGGCTGCTCACGGACTGATCCGGATGCCGGGACCGAGGCCGCACAAGCTGTTCGCCCTGCTACTGCTGCTGACCCAGTGGCTGGCGGCCTGCTCCATGGGCCAGATCGTGGCCCGGTCCTCGGTATCCATCCTGGACGGCGGCGTAGACGCCATGAACCGCGAGACCGACCTGGCGCTGGCCGCCACCGCCATGCCCGCCAACCTGAAACTGATGGAAGGCCTGATCGTCGAGGACCCGGCCAACGACGAGCTGCCGGTGTACGCCGCCCAGGGCTTCTACGGCTATACCTTCGGCTTCGTCGAACTGGCGGACCCGGCCCGCGCCGCCGCCCTGTACCGGCGCGGCTTCGATTACGCCCGGCGGGTGCTGGAACGCCAGGGCCTGGCACTCGATCTCCTCAACAGCCCGCCGGACCGCCTGCGGCAGGCCGTCGCCCGGCTCGGCCGCAAGTCGGTGCCGGCCCTGTTCTGGGCCGCCTCCTGCTGGGCCAAGGAAATCGATCTCAACCGCGACGACCCGGCCCGCATCGCCCAGCTCGCCAGCACCGAGATCCTCATGCACCGCGTGCTGGAGCTGCAGCCGGACTACTACTACGGCAGTCCCTACCTCTACTACGGGGTCTACTATGGCGGCCGGGCGCCCATGTTCGGCGGAGACTATGACAGATCGGCGCAAAACTTCGACCGCGCCCGCGCTGTCACACAGGGGAGGCTGCTGATCGTCGACGTGCTGCAGGCGGAATACCTGGAACGCCAGCGACTGGACCGGCAGCGCTTCCATGAGCTGTTGACGCGCGTGCTCACCACGCCGCAGGGCGTGTTCCCCGAAATGGCGCTGGTCAACCAGATCGCCCGCGAGCGGGCGCGCTGGCTGCTCGGCAAGGAAGAGGATTGGTTCTGATGCGTTCGCTTGTCCGCTGCCTGGGCGTCGTCCTGCTCTTGTTCTGTGCCGCGGCCGCGGCCGAACGCCCCCGTGTGCTCAAGTTCGCCACCCTGGCGCCGGCCGGCTCCACCTGGATGAAGCTGCTGACGGACTGGGGCGACGAGGTCAGGACACGCAGCGGTGGCCGCCTGGTGTTCAAGTTCTACCCGGGCGGCGTGCAGGGCGACGAGCCCGACGTGCTGAAAAAGATGCGCTTCAACCAGCTGCAGGGCGGCGCCTTCACCGGCTATGGCATCGGCCAGATCTATTCGCCGGCGCGGGTCATGGAACTGCCCTTCCTGTTCCGCGACTTCGACGAGATCGACCACGTGCGCGCGCAGTTCATGCCCGGGTTCCGGCAGGGTTTCCGCGAGCACGGCTACGAACTGCTGGGCTGGATGGAGATCGGCTTCGTGCACATGTTCTCGCGCGAACCCATCCGCTCCATCGAGGACATGAAATCGCGGCGCGTGTGGCTTTGGCAGGGCGATCCCATGGGCCAGGCCTTCTTCAAGGCCAGCGGCATCTCGCCGGTGCCGCTGTCCATCATCGACGTCTACACCAGCCTGTCCACCGGGCTGATCGACACCGTCTACTGCACGCCGCTGGCCGCCATCGCGCTGCAGTGGTTCACCCAGACGAAGTACGTCAGCGAAACGGCCCTGACCAACGGCATGGGCGGCCTGGTCGTGACGCGGCGCTTCTTCGACCGCCTGCCCGCCGACCTGCAGACCCTGCTGCGCGAGACCGGCGAAGCGGCCGGCGAACGCCTGATCGCGGCGACCCGGGCGGACAACGAAAAGAGCGCCGCCGAACTGAAGCGCCGCGGCCTGGTGTTCGTGCCACCCGGCGAAGGCATGAGCGACGCCGAACTGCTGGCGCTGCGCGACAGGGCGGCCGCAGACCTGACCGCCAGCGGCTACATCCCGGCGGACCTCATCGATCGCACGCGCCAGCTGCTGGAGCAGTTCCGCACCGCGCGGGCAGCCGCCGCCGGCAAGCCCTGAGCGGCATGCAGCGGCTGCAACAGCTCCGGCGACTGCTGGTCACCCTGGAGAGCTGGCTGGCCGGCGGCAGCCTGCTGCTGCTGTTGCTGCTGACGCTGGCGCAGATCGCAGCGCGCAACTTCTTCGACACCGGCCTGCCGGCCGCCGATACCCTGACCCGCCAGCTGGTGCTCTATGTCACCTTCTTCGGTGCCGTGCTGGCCGTCGAACGGCGCCGTCACATCCGCATCGACGTCTGTTGCACCCTGCTGTCACGGCGTGCCCTGGCGCGCCTGTTCCGCCCCATGCACGCGGCCGCGGCACTGGTCTGCCTGCTGCTGGCCGACGCCGCCATCCGCTTCTGGCGCGACGAATGGACCTGGGCCGCCGACTATGAACGCTGGCACACGCTGATCGGGCTGGTGGTGCCGGTCGGCTTCGTCCTGCTCAGCCTGCACTTCGGCCTGGCCGCCCTGCTGGGTCCGAATCCCGATGCCGGGGACGACTGCTGTTGATGGCGCTGGCCGTCATCGCGCTGGTACTGCTGGCGCTGTTCGGGTTGCCGCTGTTCGCCGCCCTCGGCGCCGGCAGCCTGCTGTACGCCTGGCACGACGGGCTGGATCCGGCCGTGCTGATCGTGGAACTGAACCGGCTGGCGGCTTCGCCCAACCTGACCGCCATTCCGCTGTTCACCTTCGCCGGCGTGGTGCTGGCCTCGGGCGGCGCGCCGCAGCGCCTGATCCGGCTGTTCAACGCCCTCATCGGCTGGCTGCCCGGTGGCCTGGCGGGCGTGGCGCTGGCCGCCTGCGCCTTCTTCACTTCCTTTTCCGGCGCCTCCGGCGTCACCATCCTGGCCCTGGGTGGGCTGCTGTTCCCCATGCTGACCAGCGTGCACTACCCGGAGCGCTTCTCGCTCGGCCTGCTGACCACCTCGGGTTCCCTGGGCCTGCTGTTCCCGCCCAGCCTGGCCATCCTGCTGTATGGCATCGTCGCCGGCGTCAACATCGACGAGCTGTTCCTGGCCGGCATCGTGCCGGGCCTGGTGCTGATGCTGATGCTGGGGCTGTATGCCTTCTTCACCGGCCTGCGTTTCGATGTGCCGCGGCATGCCTTCAGTGCCGTCGCGCTGCGCCGCGCCCTGCGCGAGGGCATCGGCGACCTGCTGCTGCCGCTGCTGCTGGTGGTGGGCATCTTCGGCGGCTACGTCACCATCGCCGAGGCGGCCGCCTGCACCGCCCTGTACGTCCTCGTGCTGGAGCGCTTCGTGCACCGCAACATCCGCCTGCGGCGCCAGCTCGGCGGCCTGCTGACCGACACCGCCGTGCTGGTGGGCAGCATCCTGATCATCCTCGGCGTCGCCATGGGGCTGACCAACCTGCTCATCGACGCCCAGCTTCCCATGCACCTGCTGGACTGGATGGAAGGCCACGTCGATTCCCGGCTGGGCTTCCTCATCCTGCTCAACCTGTTCCTGCTGGCGGTCGGCGCCATGATGGACATCTTCTCCGCCACCGTGGTGGTGGTGCCGCTGATCCTGCCGCTGGCCGCGCGCTTCGGCGTCGACCCGGTGCACTTGGGCATCGTCTTCCTGGCCAACCTGGAAATCGGCTACAGCACGCCGCCGGTCGGCATCAACCTGTTCATCGCCAGCCAGCGTTTCGGCCGCCCCATCCTGTCGTTGTTCGCCGCCGCCCTGCCCTTTCTGCTCATGATGCTGGCGTGGCTGGGGCTGGTGACCTATCTGCCGGCGCTGTCGCTGTGGTGGAGGTGAATCGCGGGCAAGCCCGCTCCTACAAAAGACCACCCGTGTTCGCCGCACCGCCCTGTAGGAGCGGCCTCCGGCCGCGATGGGTCCGGCGGCCCCCGACCGTTCGCCCCGGCTGCGCCGGGATCGCGGGCAAGCCCGCTCCTACAAGAGACCACCCCCGTTCGCAGCACCGCTGTGTAGGAGCGGCCTCCGGCCGCGATGGGTCCGGCGGCCCCCGACCGTTCGCCCCGGCTGCGCCGGGATCGCGGGCAAGCCCGCTCCTACAGGAGACCACCCCTGTTCGCAGCACCGCTGTGTAGGAGCGGCCTCCGGCCGCGATGGGTCCGGCGGCCGCCGACCGTTCATCCCGGCTGCGCCGGGATCGCGGGCAAGCCCGCTCCTACAAGAGACCACCCGCGTTCGCAGCACCGCCCTGTAGGAGCGGCCTTCGGCCGCGATGGGCCCGGCGGCCCCCGACCGTTCGCCCCGGCTGCGCCGGGATCGCGGGCAAGCCCGCTCCTACAGGAGACCATCCCTGTTCGCAGCACCGCCCTGTAGGAGCGGCCTTGGCCGCGATGGGTCCGGCGGCCCCCGACCGTTCGCCCCGGCTGCGCCGGGATCGCGGGCAAGCCCGCTCCTACAAGAGACCACCCGCGTTCGCAGCACCGCCCTGTAGGAGCGGCCTCCGGCCGCGATGGGCCCGGCGGCCCCCGACCCGTCGCCCCGCTCGCCCGCCGCAAGCCCGGCAGCCTGGCCTCAATCCCAGCTCAGCGCGCTGCCGGTCTGGTACTCGGTCACGCGAGTCTCGAAGAAGTTCTTCTCCTTGCGCAGA
>JALSRI010000198.1 GCA_026984835.1 Thiohalobacter sp.
GGCGACCGAATCGCCTGGCAGGGCCTGCTGGCCAGCGCCCTGGCGCGCGCGCCCACGCCGGATCTGACGGCCCGGCTGGTGCAGGCACTGGCGGCGTCGGGCCGCGGCCGCGAAGCCCTGGCCGCGGGCCTGCTGCTGCCGCACGGCCAGCGCCCGGTCCCGCGGCTGCTGGCCGAAGCCGTGCGGCTGCGCGCCTGGCCGCTGTTCGACGCCCTGCTCGCCGACGTCGACGACCCCGGCCGGCGCGCCCTGTGGCGGGGCTACCGCGCCTGGGCCCTGGACAGACCCGACGCGGCGCGCCGCCAGTGGCGACAGGCCGGCACCGACGGTGCCCGCCTGCTGCGCGCCGCCGACACGGGCGAGCGCCTGCTCGACGTCATGGCGCAGGGCGACGAACGGCAGCGGTCGCTGGCCAGCCAGCGTCTGGCCGAATGGCGGCAGGCCCTGCCCGGCCCGCGCGCCTGGCGGCCGGCCAACGCGCTGGCCGCGGGCGGCGCCGGCATGGCCTGGCTGTATTCACCGGCGCTGGACCTGGGCTTCGATGCCTGGCGCGCCAGCCCGAAGCAACCCCTGCGGCTGCGCATCGCCGGCCCGGCCCGGTTGCGCCTGGACATCCGGCCGCTGCACGCGGCGGACAGCGAACCGCCGGTCGACGGCTGGCTGCGGATCGACGACGGCGGGCGGCGCTGGCTGAGCCCCTTCAATGCCAACCGCCCCTCCGCCGGCCTGCAATGGCCCGGATCCTCACAGTTGCCGGGGCGGCTGGAACGGCGCGAGCTGCAACTGGGCGCCGGGCTGCACGAACTGACCCTCGCCGGCGTCGACCGGGACCTGCTGGTGCGCCTGTACGTGGAAGCGCCGCTGCTGGACCTGGGCCTGTCGCGGGCCGCTGCGCGGCCGCCGGCTGGGGACTGGCGGCGCGTGGCGCAGGGCGTCGGCTGCATCGGCGAGCGCTTCCTGCGCTGCGACCGCGCAACGCCGCCGCGGTCGGCGCCGGCCAGGGCCGCCATCGACGAGCGCTGGCTGACGACACCGCTGCCGTCCACGCCACCCGGCGACGCGGAAAGACCGCCGGCCGAAGCACCGCTGGTGGCCCTCGACGCCGGCGCCGACACCGCCCCCTACCGGGAACTGGTGCGGCTGCTGTGGCGCCGGGAACGGCAGGGTGCCGACGCCGGCCGCAGCCTGGCCCGTGCCGGGGCCCTGGCCGCCGCGGCGCGGCGCGGACCGCGTGCCGCCCTGGTGCGTCCGCTGCTGCTGCGCCTCGGCCGCGGCGCCACTTGGCAGCCCGTCGACTACGTAGCGGAGAGCGCCGGCATCCGTTACCTGGAGTGCCCGGCCGGTGAACCGGAATCGCCGGCGCTGCGTACCCGCGCCGCGCTGTTCGCCGGCGACTGCCGTGGCCGCCGCCTGCTCGGCGGCCGGGACGAACTGGTGTACGCCCTGTTCAACCTGCGGCCCGCCGCCGTGCAGCTCGACCTGGCCCCCTGCGCACCGGCCTGGGAACGGCCGCTGCCCCTGCAGGCAGACGTGGTGCTCAACGGCCGGCGCGTCGCCAGCCCGGCGCTGGAAAACGGCGGCCGCCGGCTGAGGCTGCGCACCGGCCGCGGCGAGCAAGACATCCGCGTGCGCCTGAGAAACCCGCCGGTCAACCGCTACCTGGGCGTGCGCATCCTCGATGCCGCCACGCCGGCGCGTACGGAGCGCGCCTACCAGGTCGCCACCCGCGACGAACCCGTGCGCCTGGAGATCGAAGGGCCGGCCTGGCTGCGCGTGGACGAATTGCGCGACGGCGTCACCCGCGTCCGCTACCTGGCCGTGGCGGCCGGCTGGCAGACGCTGGAACTGGCCCCCGCGGCGGGGCGCGACGAGGCGCTGCTGCGCCTGTTCCGGCGCGCAGCCGGCCCGGTGCCCGGGCCGTCGCGCCCGGCACCGCCCGCCGCCGCGCCGACACCGGCACCGCCGCCGGCCGGACTGGCCGTCGTCCGCCACCCCTGGACGCTGCCGGCCGACGACCTGCGTCTCGGTGGCCAGGAGGACGGCACGCCCGGCATCGGCCTGCGCCTGGTCAGCCGTACCCGGGTCGACGACGAGGAACAGGGCCCGCGCGACCGCTTCCGCGAGGACTTCGCCGAGCTGCGCGGCGAGTACCGGTACTTCGACGCCGACGCCGACCGCTACTGGCGCAGCGAACTGCTGGTGCGCCGGCGCGACGACGGCGGACCGGTGCTCGGCCTCGGCCAGCACCTCTACGCCCGACCGCTGGCGCGCTGGCCGCGGCTGCAGACCAGCGCGCACCTGAGCGGTTTCGTGCAGCGGCCGGGCGACGCCCTGGCGGGGCGCGACGGGGGCACCGAATGGGCCGTCAACGCCAGCCTGCGCGCGCTGCTGCATGTTCCGCTCGGCCCGCGCAGCTACCACGAACCGGCGCTGACGCTGTTCGGCCGCGCCCTCAGCCTGGACCGCAACGACCGCTACGCGGGCACCGCGCTGGACCGCGACGTCTTCAGCCGCTACAAGGCGCAGCACCGCCGCGGCCTGCGGCTGACCGACAGCCTGGTGCACAAGCCCTGGCGCGACACCGAGTGGTACGGGCGGTTCGCCGTCACCGGCAACGAGGACTTTTCGCTCAACCGACCCGACAACCTGGAGGCGCGCGTCGGCTGGCGGCAACTGCTGGGCGATTTCGATATCGACGCCGGCTACCGCCTGCGTCACTACCTGGCCGACGACGACCGCGGCAGCAGCCGCACCCGTCATGACCTGCGCCTGCGGCTGAACTGGATGCGCTGGAACCTGCGCCGGCAGCGTGCCGAACTGCGCCTGTTCGTCGACCGCGACATCGACAACGGCGACAACTCCGTCTACCTCGGCCTGTTCCTGCACGGCGGCAACGGCCGCGGCCTGCGCGACTTCCGCGGCAACGAAGTGCGCTTCCCCGGGCTGCGCGAACTGCGCCCGCCGCACGACGCCAACCGGGTGCCGTCGCCATGAAGAGCCTCGCCGACACCCTGGCCACCGGGCTGAGCCCGCTGCTGCGACGGCTGGAGCGCCACAAGCTGGCGGCGCTGGAGTCCGGCTTCCGGCGCTGGTGGGCCAACAGCGACCTGAGCCGCCCCGGCGAGGACGATGCGGAACAGGTGGAGGCCCTGCTGCTGTTCCTGCTGCACGAAGTCGAGGAGACGCTGGAAGCCATCTATTACCTGCGCGGCCAGCGGGTGGAGTTCGACAGCCGCTACGCGCACGCGGTGACCGGGCGCGAGCGCCGCCAGCACGTGCTCGACTTCGCCCGCATCCTGGGAGCCGACGCCGCCACGCTCAAGGCCGACCGAGCCGCCTTCGCGCGCTGGTTCGGGCATGACGCCGTCACCGACCGCTTCCAGCGCCGCCACGGCGAGAAGGAGCAGCACGCCGCCTTCTGCCTGGAGCGGATCGGCGCCCTGGCCGGCCACCTCATCGGCAGTATCGACGACGAAGCGCTGCGCGTGCGTCTGTTCCGTTCGCTGCGCCTGGACACCCGCATCGAGCCCATCCTCGCCTACGACGGCGACCCGCGGCTGCGCATCCGCGCCTTCGGCTGCCTGGCCGCGGCGCTGCGCGGCCTGCCGGCCCACGCGCGCGAGCGCCAGGTGAAGTCGGCGGTGCTGCAGTACATCTACCGGGCGGCGCTGGACGAGCGCCACGACCTGTGGATCCAGTGCGAGGCGCTGGCGCTGCTGCAACACCTGTCGGCCGACTCCTTCGCCCGCGCGGCGCGCCACCGCCTGGAGACGCCGGGCGGCGCCGACACCCTGTTCGTGCGCCGCCGCGTGGTACGGCTGCTGGGCGAAAACCTGGCGCAGCGGCCGCAACTGACCGGCCTGCTGGAACGGGCCAGCGACGACCCCAGCCCCTTCGTGCGCCAGGCCGTCGCCGCCGCCCTGGTGCATGCGCCGCCCGATGCCTGCCTGGCCCTGTTCCGGAAACTGGCGCACGGCGACGACGAGGCGGCGGTGCGCGGCGCCGCGCTGGTGGAACTGCCGGCGCTGGTGCAGCGCGACGCCCTGCGCGACGCCCTGCTGGCCGCCACCGACGCGGTGCTGGAACAGGAGACCGACCGCTTCGTGCTGCGGGTGTGCCTGCAGAAACTGGCGGAGGCCCACGCCGTGCTGCCGCCCGCCGCGGCGGCGCACTGGCGCGACGGCCTGCTGCCGGCGCTGGACCGGCTGCACCGACAGGCGGACGCCGTCGCCGTGCGGCGCTGGGCGGCGCGCGCCCGCGAGCACCTGTGGTGCCAGTCGGAGCAACAGCGCCTGGCGCTGAAGCGCGAACTGGCCGGGCTCGGGCACCGCATCGCGCCCGGCAGCGCGCGACGGCTGCCGGCGCCACTGCTGCAGCACGCCGACGAGACGGAGCTGGGCCGCGTGCTGTCGCTGCTGGCAGAAGACGACTTCACCCTGAGCCTGCAGCGCGGCCGCTTCGGCGCCCGACTGCACCGCGGCCTGAAGTTCGGGTTCCGCACCTGGCGGGCGCTGCATGAACTGCGCAACCCGGCCACCGACAAGCGCCAGGCCTTCCGCCACACCACCGGGCGCATCGCCTACGGCGGGCTGCGTGCGCCGGCCGCCTACCTGGCCGAACAGACCGAGACGCGGGTGCCCGGCGAACCGCTGTACGTGGAAGAGGAAGACGGCTGGCGGCCCTACCTGCCGCTGGTCGACGAAGTCATCTCCTGCCTGGACGAAAAGCTTGGCCCGGCGACGGTGCGCTTCTACACCAGCGAAGGCGTGACGGAACTGACGGCGCCGCCGCGGCTGGCCCAGCGCCTGCGCGCCCGGCTGCTGCTGACGCGCCGCTTTCCCAGCTACGCGCGCCTGCGCAACTGGCGCGAGCAGGAAGGCGGCGCGCCGGACGCCTATGCCGCCGCACTGCGCCAGCTCGGCTTCGGGCTGCGCTTCACGCCCCATGCCCGCGACGACGGCAGCCCCGGCAACCCCGATCCCGCCGTCACGCGCTTCTTCCCGGCCGTGCTGCCGGTGTCACTGCCCGGGCCCGGGGTGCTGGGCGAACTGCGCGAGTATTTCTTCTCCGTCTACGAGAACACCCTCTACGAACTCAGCGTGTTCCTGCTGCTGGTCAGCGGCTTCTTCTTCGGCCGCCACCTGTACATCAACCGCGCCATCCGCAAGGCGCGGGCGCGCCTGCCGCTGGTCATCGGCGGCTGGGGCACGCGCGGCAAGTCCGGCACCGAGCGCATCAAGGCGGCCCTGTTCAATGCCCTGGGCTACAGCGTGGTGAGCAAGACCACCGGCACCGAGGCCATGTTCCTGCACGGCTACCGCTACGGCGAACTGGGCGAGATGTTCCTGTTCCGGCCCTACGACAAGGCCACCATCTGGGAACAGGCCAACCTGGTGCGGATCGCCGACCGGCTCGGCACCGACGTGTTCCTGTGGGAGTGCATGGCGCTGACGCCGTCCTACGTGCGGGTGCTGCAACAGGACTGGATGCGCGACGACATCGCCACCATCACCAACACCTACCCCGACCACGAGGACCTGCAGGGTCCGGCCGGCAAGGACATTCCCGAAGTGATGACCGAGTTCATCCCGCGCGGCGCCATCCTCATCACATCGGAGGAGCACATGCGCCCCATCCTGCGTGAGGACGCACGGCGCAAGGGCACGCGCATGAAGAGCTGCGGCTGGCTGGAGGCGGGCCTGCTCACCGAAGACGTGCTGGCGCGCTTCCCCTACGACGAACACCCCAACAACATCGCCCTGGTGCTGGCGCTGGCCGACGAACTCGGCATCGACCGCGACTTCGCGCTGAAAGAGATGGCCGACCGCGTGGTGCCGGACCTGGGCGTGCTCAAGCGCTACCCGCCGGCCCGGTTGCGCGGCCGCACCCTGGAGTTCATCAACGGCATGGCCGCCAACGAGCGCCTCGGCTTCATGGGCAACTGGCAGCGCATGGACTTCGCCGACCAGGAGACCCGGCGCCCACCAGGCACCTGGATCAGCACCGTCATCAACAACCGCGAGGACCGGGTGCCGCGCTCGCGCGTGTTCGCCGACATCCTGGCCCGCGACATCCGCGCCGACCGCCATTTCCTGATCGGCAGCAACCTGACCGGCTTTCTCAACTACCTGGAGGAATCGTGGCACGACTTCGCGGCCGGCTACACCCTGTGGCCGGCCATCGACGACGCCGGCGCCGGACCACGCGAACGCTTCGCCGACGACGCGCGCCGCATGGGCGTCCCGGTCAGCGAGGACGGAATCACCGGCCGACTGCGGGCGGCGCTGGAAGGACTGGGACTGGAGGCCGGCGATGCCGCCAGCCTGGCCGCCGCCCCGGATTCGCTGGCTGCCGGACTGGAAGCGCACGGCCTGGCCGGACACGCGCCGGCGCTGCAAACCCACCTGCAGCGCTGGCGCAGCGAACAGGCCGCCTTCGCGGAACTGGCCCGGCGCCTGGACGACGCCGGCGCCGGGGCACGCCCCGGCCTGGACCAGGCCGCCGCCGCCCTGCTGTGGGACTGGCTGCAGGCGCGCCTGGTGGTCATCGACGACGTGCACGCCAGCGGCAACGCCATCATCGAGCGCATCTGCGAGGAGACGCCGCCGGGCTTCCACAACCGCCTGCTCGGCTGCCAGAACATCAAGGGACCGGGCCTGGACTTCGTGTACCGCTGGCAGGCCTGGGAAGCCTGCCACGAGGCCTGCCGGCAACTGGCGGCCGACGACGAGGCGACCGCCGAAAACGGCCTGCAGACCCTGGCCGCCTTCCAGGAGTTCGGCCCGCTGTG
Organism: Thiohalobacter sp.; assembly: GCA_026984835.1. Taxonomy (GTDB): domain Bacteria; phylum Pseudomonadota; class Gammaproteobacteria; order DSM-19610; family DSM-19610; genus JALSRI01. The sequence continues at coordinate 6,791 of JALSRI010000198.1, forward strand.
CGAACAGCATGTACGCCGCACCATCGCCGCCGTGCGCCACGCCGAAGTCGCCCAGAGCGAACGCTTCCAGGGCCAGCTCAACCTCGTCGAGTCGGCCCTGCAGGAGCAGCTGGAAGCGGCCGCCGATACCGCCAGGGCCGGCGGCCCGGGCAACCGGCTGACCCGTATCGTGCACGCCATCGAATCCTTCCTCGACGCCGGCGACGCCGTCAAGCGCCGCAAGCGCGCCGACCGCATCTACCGCGACCTGGCCGGCGAACGCATCAGCCACGCCCGCGCGGTGGTCGAACTGAAGAAACTCAACAAGCGCCAGAAGGGCGGCTGGCTGCTCGACCGGCTGGCGGGCTGGGTGGCGCTGTTCCGGCGCTGAGACCCGACCACATCGTCGGACAGACCCGGGTCAGCCCGTACTCCAGGCGCGCGGCCGCTGCATGCCGGCGATCTTGCAGGCCTGCTTGACGTAGCCATAGGGAAAGAGTTCGAACAACCGTTTCTTGGCGGCCTTCTTGTCGTAGCCGTGGGTATCGACCAGGAAGGCCACCACATGACGCACGTCGGGAATGACCTTGTGCTCGCGCCAGTAGTCGCGCATGAAGCGGATGATTTCCCAGTAGGCGTCGGTGAGTTCCAGGCCCTCGGCCGCGGCCAGCTTGCGGGCCAGATCCTCACTCCAGTCGTCCGGATCGACCAGGTAACCCTCGATATCGCGTTCGACCTGTATTTCGGTATCCATGCTTCGCCCCCGCCAGCGGATCCGGCTCGGCGCCGCTGGCAGAAAAAAGCCCAAGTGATTGTATCACTTGGGCTTTTTGAATTGGTAGCGGGGGTAGGATTTGAACCTACGACCTTCGGGTTATGAGCCCGACGAGCTACCAGGCTGCTCCACCCCGCATCTGGAGTCGGGCATTCTAATGGCTCGAAGTCCTTTCTGCAAGGGCCTAAAAGGGCGGGGTTTTTGCGCGCCGGGCTCAGGCGTTGCGGCGGCGGGCGCGGTCCAGGTGGTGCTTCAGATCGTAGCGGTACAGGAAGCCCGGCAGGGCGAACACCAGGAACAGGCACAGGGTGACGGTGTAGAACTCCCAGCCCTGCGGGTGGATGTCGCCGAGGGTCTTGCGCTCAAGGCCCAGTGCGACGGCGCCCACCACCAGGTACAGCAGCAGCCATTCCAGCAGCCGCAGCCACAGCGGCTTGCCGCCCGGCAGTTCCTTCACGAACAGCAGGCGGTCGCTCAGCCAGGGCAGGTTGGCGGCCACCACGGCGATGGCGAGCAGCAGCCAGATGGCGAGATCGGTGGTCATGTCAGGCGATGACGGAATTGCACAGCGCCAGCAGGCCGCCGGGGAACAGGCCCAGCAGCAGGATGGCGAGGGCGTTGACGGACAGCCCGAAGCGCAGTTCGAAGTCCTGTGCCAGCGGCGGCTGGTCTCCGGCCGGGTCGAAATACATGACCTTGACCAGGCGGATGTAGTAGAAGGCGCCGATGACGGAGAACAGCACCGCCACCGCTGCCAGCCAGATCATGTCCAGGTCCACCACCGCTTCCAGCACCGCCAGCTTGGCGTAGAACCCGAGTGTGGGCGGCACGCCGGCCATGGAGAACATCAGTACCAGCATCAGGAAGGCGTACCAGGGGCTGCGCTGGTTGAGGCCGCGGAAGTCGCTGATCTCGTCGGCCTCGAAACCGGCGCGGGACAGCAGGATGATCATGCCGAAGGCGCCGGCCGCCATCAGGGCGTAGGTGATGACATAGAACATGGCCGCCGCGTA
>JALSRI010000199.1 GCA_026984835.1 Thiohalobacter sp.
CGCAACATCCGCCTGCGGCGCCAGCTCGGCGGCCTGCTGACCGACACCGCCGTGCTGGTGGGCAGCATCCTGATCATCCTCGGCGTCGCCATGGGGCTGACCAACCTGCTCATCGACGCCCAGCTCCCGATGCACCTGTTGGGCTGGATGGAGGGCCACGTCGATTCCCAGCTCGGCTTCCTCATCCTGCTCAACCTGTTCCTGCTGGCGGTCGGCGCCATGATGGACATCTTCTCCGCCACCGTGGTGGTGGTGCCGCTCATCCTGCCGCTGGCCGCGCGCTTCGGCGTGGACCCGGTGCATCTGGGCATCGTCTTCCTGGCCAACCTGGAGATCGGCTACAGCACGCCGCCGGTCGGCATCAACCTGTTCATCGCCAGCCAGCGTTTCGGGCGCCCCATCCTGTCGCTGTTCGCCGCCGCCCTGCCCTTCCTGCTCATGATGCTGGCGTGGCTGGGGCTGGTGACCTATCTGCCGGCGCTGTCGCTGTGGTGGAGGTGAATCGCGGGCAAGCCCGCTCCTACAGAAGACCACCCCCGTTCGCAGCACCGCCCTGTAGGAGCGGCCTTTGGCCGCGATGGGCCCGGCGGCCACCGACCCCTCACCCCGGCTGCGCCGGGATCGCGGGCAAGCCCGCTCCTACAAGAAACCACCCCCGTTCGCAGCACCACCCTGTAGGAGCGGCCTTTGGCCGCGATGGGTCCGGCGGCCACCGACTCGTCGCCCCGGCTGCGCCGGGATCGCGGGCAAGCCCGCTCCTACAGGAGACCATCCCTGTTCGCAGCACCGCTGTGTAGGAGCGGCCTCCGGCCGCGATGGGCCCGGCGGCCACCGACCCGTCGCCCCGCTCGCCCGCCGCAAGCCCGGCAGCCTGGCCTCAATCCCAGCTCAGCGCGCTGCCGGTCTGGTACTCGGTCACGCGAGTCTCGAAGAAGTTCTTCTCCTTGCGCAGATTGGCCTGCTCGTCCAGCCAGGGCAGCGCGCAGCGGGCGCCGGGGAAGGGCTCGGGCAGGCCCAGTTGATGGGCGCGGCGGTTGGCGATGTAGCGGAACTGCTCGATGTGGTCTTCGGCGCTGTAGCCGAGTATGGCGTCGCGCAGGATATAGCGGGCGTAGCCGGCCTCGGCCGCCTCGCACTCGTCCCACATGTCGCGCAGCCGCCGCGGGTCCGGCACCAGGTCGTTCTCCACCATGATCTGCTTGACGGTGCGGATGCCGAAACCGCAGTGCATGACCTCGTCGCGCATGATGTACTGCAATTGTTCGGCAGTGCCCTTCATCAGGCCGCGCCGCTGCAGGGCGAAGACAGGCGAGAAGCCGTTGTAGAACCAGCAGCCCTCGAACACGGCGGCGAAGAACAGGTAGGCCATGACGAAGTTCTCCAGTTCGTCGCGGTCGGAGAGATCGATGTCGGGACGCAGCACCGACTCCAGGCGCCGGTTGGCGATCTGGATCTTGGCGTTGATCTCCGGCACCACCCGGTAGCGGTTGTAGATCTCGCCCTGCTCCAGGCCGATGGTCTCGATGCAGTGCTGGTAGGTCCAGGTGTGCAGTGCCTCCTCGTAGACCTGGCGCGCCTGGTAGATCTGCAGCTCCGGGGCGCTCATCTTCTCCATCACCGCCAGGCCGATGTTGCGCATGGCGAGGATGTCGGAGGTGGTGAGGTAGGACAGCACGTTCTCGTAGACGTGGCGCTCGGCCGGCGTCAGGGCGTGGTGGTAGTCATGCACGTCCTGGGTCATGTTGATGTCCAGCGGCGTCCAGTGGTTGCGGTTGGCGTTGAGGAAGTACTTCCAGGCCCAGGGGTACTTGAAGGGCGCGAGCTGGTTGATGTCGGTGTCGCCGTTGACGACGCGCTTGTCGGCGGCGCGCACCGGCGCCATGGCCGGCGCGGCGATCTCGGGGGCGGCCTCCGGGGCGGGATCCGTGGCCGGCGGTGGTGGGGGCGGGGCGGGTTCGTTCTCTTCCCAGGTCAGCATGGTGGTTCCTCCGGGTCTGCTTGGGGTACGGGGGCAAGGGCGGCGGCCGCCGGACGGATGTACCGGGTTCCGGCGGGGCGCTTTCCCTGATTCATTACTGGCAGGCTTCGCAATCGGGGTCCAGGAGGGAGCAGGCTTTTGGCACCTCTTCCGGCACCGTGCTCTTCTCCACGTGGGTGGCACCCAGGGTGCGCAGGTAGTAGGTGGTCTTCAAGCCGCGCTTCCAGGCCAGCCGGTACAGGGCGTCAAGCTTCGGCCCGCTGGGTTCGGCGATGTAGAGGTTCAGCGACTGGCCCTGGTCGATCCACTTCTGGCGCCGGCTGGCGGCCTCGACCAGCCAGCGGGGGTCGATTTCGAAGGCAGTGGCGTACTTGCGCTTGAGCGCTTCCGGCACACGGTCGATGGGCGCCAGGCAGCCGTCGTAGTACTTGAGGTCGTTGACCATGACCTCGTCCCACAGGCCGGCCGCCTTCAGGTCGCGCACCAGGTAAGGGTTGACCACGGTGAACTCGCCCGACAGGTTCGACTTGACGAACAGGTTCTGGTAGGTCGGCTCGATGGACTGCGACACGCCGCAGATGTTGGCGATGGTGGCGGTGGGCGCGATGGCCAGGACGTTGGAATTGCGCATGCCGACCGCCTTCACCCGCTCACGCAAGCCGTCCCAGTCCAGCGTGCTGGAACGGTCCACCTCCAGGTTGCCGCCGCGACCCTCGACGAGCAGATCCAGCGAATCGATGGGCAGAATGCCACGGCTCCACAGCGAACCCTCGAAGCTGGGGTAGCGGCCGCGCTCCCCGGCCAGGTCGGTGGACGCCTTGATGGCGAACCAGCTCACCGCCTCCATGGCGCGGTCGGCGAATTCCACCGCTTCCGCGGAAGCATAGGCGATGCCCTGCCGGTACAGGGCGTCGTGGAAACCCATGATGCCCAGGCCCACCGGGCGGTGGCGCAGGTTGGCGTTGCGCGCCTGCGGCACCGAGTAGTAGTTGTAGTCGATGACATTGTCGAGCATGCGCAGGGCGGTGACGACGGTCTTCTCCAGCCTCGCCATGTCCAGGCCGCTCTCGTCCACGTGCGCGGCCAGATTGACCGAGCCCAGGTTGCACACCGCGATCTCGTGGTCGTTGGTGTGCAGGGTGATCTCGGTGCACAGGTTGGACGAGTGCACCACGCCGACGTGCTGGTTGGTGTAGCGCAGGTTGCAGGGGTCCTTGAAGGTCATCCAGGGATGGCCGGTCTCGAACAGCATGCCCAGCATCCTGCGCCACAGGGTGACCGCCTTCATGCGCTTGTGGATGCGCAGTTCGCCCCGTTGCGCCAGCGCCTCGTAGTGCTCGTAGCGCTCCCGGAAGGCCTGGCCGGTCAGCTCATGCAGGTCCGGCACTTCGTCGGGCGAGAACAGGGTCCAGTCGCCGTCCTGCTCGACGCGCTCCATGAACAGGTCCGGGATCCAGTTGGCGCTGTTCATGTCGTGGGTGCGGCGGCGTTCGTCGCCGGTGTTCTTGCGCAGTTCCAGGAATTCCTCGATGTCGATGTGCCAGGTCTCCAGGTAGGCGCACACCGCGCCCTTGCGCTTGCCGCCCTGGTTGACCGCCACCGCCGTGTCGCTGGCCACCTTGAGGAAGGGCACCACGCCCTGGCTGCTGCCGTTGGTGCCCTTGATGTGGGCGCCCAGGCCGCGCACCCGGGTCCAGTCGTTGCCCAGGCCGCCGGCGAACTTGGACAGCAGGGCGTTGTCGCGGATGGCGCTGAAAATACCGTCCAGGTCGTCGGGCACGGTGGTCAGGTAGCAGCTCGACAGCTGCGGGCGCAGGGTGCCGGCGTTGAACAGCGTCGGCGTGGAACTCATGAAGGCGAAGCTCGACAGCAGCTCGTAGAACTCGATGGCGCGCGCCTCGCGGTCGACCTCGTTGATGGCCAGGCCCATGGCCACGCGCATGAAGAAGGCCTGCGGCAGCTCGAAGCGCACGCCGTCGGCGCTGTGGATGAAGTAGCGGTCGTAGAGGGTCTGCAGGCCCAGGTAGGTGAACTGCCGGTCACGCTCCGGCTTGAGCGCCGCGGCCAGGGCATCCAGATCGTAGAGAGTCAGTTCGCGGTCCAGCAGTTCCAGTTCGGCGGCGCGGCGCACGTAGGTGGTAAAATAGCCGGCATAGGCCGCATCCAGTGCCGACAGGCTGCCGTCGACCGGCGGCAGGTCCAGGAAAGCGAAGGCCTCGCGGCCCAGGCTGGACAACAGCAGGCGGGCCGCCACCTGGCTGTAGTTCGGTTCCTGGTCGATCAGGCTGCGGGCGCTCATCACCAGCGCCGTGCCGAGATCCTTCTCGCTGATGCCGTCGAAGACGTTGCGCAGGCTGTCGTCCAGCACCCGTCCGGCGTCGACGTCCTCGAGGCCCTGGCAGGCCTCTTCCACCAGGCGCCGCAGGGCGGCGGTGTCCAGCGGCCGCCGTCCACCGTCGGCGGTGACGAGGTGCAGGGGCGGCTCGCTGCGGTCCTGGCCGGCCGCCTCGCGCTCGGCGGCCCGCCGCGCCGCCTGCTGTTCACGGTACAGCACGTAGGCACGCGCCACCTTGTGCTCGCCGCTGCGCATCAGCTCCAGCTCGACCTGGTCCTGGATGTCCTCGATGTGCACCACGCCGCCGTCCGGCGAGCGCCGGAACAGGGCTTCCACCACGCCGTCGGTGAGCCGCGCCACGGTTTCGTGGATGCGGCTGGAAGCGGCCGCCCTTCCCCCCTCGACCGCCAGGAAGGCCTTGGTCAGCGCGACCGAGATCTTGGTCCGGTCGAAGCCGGTGATCTTGCCGTTGCGGCGGATGACCCGGTAGGGGGTGGCGACCGTGTCGCCCTCGTTGGTGGCGGCGGAAACGGCGTCCGCCGGCGGCTGTGGCGGCAGGCCGGTGTCGTACTGGCTGTCTGTGTGCATCTGCGCTCCTCGTCCCGTTGTGGTGGTGGCAACCGGGACGGCGCAGGCGGAGTGGAGAGGGTATGGCAGCGGCCGGTGCACGGCGCGTCTCCACCCGGCGGCCTTGACGCGAGACCCGGGTCACGGGGTCAGGTGGACCCCGGGCTCCCAGGTATTCGGACTCGGGGACGGGATCCGGCCGGACCCCGCCCCCACACCGCTGCGCGACAGTCCCGGATTCTCACCGGGTTCCCCTGTTGCAGTTGGCACTAGATCTTGTGCCTTTGCTGGAGCCTGAACACAAGATAGCGGATAAGGAAGGGGCTGGCAAGTGCGGCCGGCCGGCGCTTCAGCTGCGCGATCCGGGGACCTTGCCGCGGTAACGGGCAATCAGTTCCCTGGCGGCGTCGCCATAGCGGCGCACCCACTGTTCCAGCACGGCAGGCGCGATGGTGCCGGCCTCGAGCTGCCGCTCCAGGCGTTCCAGGCCCTGGTCGGAGAGGCGCGTCCCGCGGCTGACGCCGGGCTGGCGTTCCCGGCCGTTCATGGCCGGCCGAGCAGGCTGTCGGCGGCCTGGTTGATGGCCTGCAGCCGTACCCCGTCGCCGCCACGGTCGGGATGATGGATCATGGCCAGGCGCCGCCAGGCGCGCTTGATGGCCTCGTCCGACACCGGGTCGGCCAGCCCCAGCTCCGCCAGGGCCTGTTCGCGCCGGCCACGGCGCCCGAAGCGGGTCCAGAACCTGTCGAGCAGCCGCTGTACCCCGCCTTCGCTCATGCCCGCGAGGTTGCGCCAGTCCAGGTAGTAGTCGCGCAGCCCGTCCGGGCGGCCGAGGGCACTGCCGCCGCCCGCAGACCCGGGCAGGCGGCGGATGCACAGGGGATCGATCTGCAGGCGGCCGCGACGCTCCGAAACGAGCCGTTCGTCCAGCCGGTACAGGGCGTGAAAGAGGATGAAGTGGGCCTGGAACAACGGTTCTGGTGGCGCGGGCGGCGGCGGCAGGAAGGCAAAGAACCCCTGCTCGTGCAGGGCCCGGATGAACGCCTGTTCGCACAGGCCCTCGGGATGGGCGTCCAGCTCCCGGACGATGGCCTCGAACAGGGCATCCGGCAAGCGGGCGCGGGCGCCCATCGTCATGTCCGGCCCCGTGGCCGTGTTTGCCTGCTTGTACTTCTGGTCACCTTTGTCACCGCTCTTCCCCGACTGCGTCAGGACCCGATTGTAGCCCATGCCCACCCTTCGGCCCCATGCGCCATCACCCCCGACCAGCTGAAGCCGGGCGTCTCCTGCAACAGCACCAATGTGGCCAGGCGTGATCGGTGCGCCGGATCAACGGCGAAAGCCGCGATCCCGATCCGGACCCGATCATCTGCAAGACCGCCGCCGGCCTGCGCAGCACCAGCGTCACGACGCGCCGCGAGTTCGCCCGCTGGGCCCGCCACGAGGTGTACCGCGACGACGAGAACCGGCGTCGTGTGAGAGCGGACCACTCCGCCGCGCCGGCCCCGCGCGCCGCGCCAGGGCGATGAAGGCAGCCAGGTAGCCGGCTTCCCGGTCGATGCACCGCACGGCGGCGTACAGGGTACCGAACAAGCCCTCGGCGCCCAACGCCCGCACCGACAGGCGGCGCTGCCGCACCGGTTCGCGCACCACCCAGTCCGGCAGTACCGCCACCCCGCGCCGGGCCGCCACCAGTTGCAGGATGATGGCCGTCAGTTCGGCGTGACGGTGGGCGGCGGGTTCGACGGCGGCCGGTTGCAGAAAGCGGGTGAACACATCCAGCCGGCGGCGCTGCACCGGATAGGTGATGAGCGTCTCGCCGGCCAGGTCTTCGGCCTCCACACGGTCCTTAGCGGTCAGCGCGTGGTCGCGCGCCAGCACCAGCAGCGCCTGGTAGTCGAACAAGGGCTCGAACGCCAGGTCGTCGGCCGCCACCGGGTCCGAACTGATGACCAGGTCCACCTCACCCGCCTGCAGGGCGGGTATGGGATCGAAACTCACCCCCAGGCGGATGTCCACCTCCACCTCCGGCCAGTCCTCTCGGTAGCGGTCCAGCAGCGGCAGCAGCCATTCGAAACAGGCATGGCATTCGATGGCGATGTGCAGGCGCCCGGCCCGCCCACCCGCCACCCGCTTCAATTCCGCGTCGGTGCGTGCCACCAGCGGCAGCACCCGCTGCGCCAGCTCCAGCAGCTTGCGGCCGGCCGCGGTCAGCCGCAGCGGCTTGCTGGAGCGCAGGAACAACGGCGTGCCGTAGTAGTGCTCCAGCGCCTTGATCTGGTGCGACAGGGCCGACTGGGTCAGGTGCAGACGCTCGGCGGCGCGCGCCAGGCTGCCGGTCTCTTCGATGGCGAGAAAACTGCGCAGGTGCCTGAGCTCCAGCAATTCAATGAATCCTTTTCATAATCATTAGTAGGAATATGAGTTTGAAGCAATATGGACAGCTTAGCATACTGCCGCCGTATTCGACGAACCACAAGGAACGGGCCATGACCCTCACCCACAACCTGGGCTTTCCGCGCATCGGCGTGCAGCGCGAACTCAAGCGCGCCCTCGAATCCTACTGGGCCGGCGACAGCGACCGGGCCGCCCTGGAACGAACCGGACGCGAGCTGCGCGCCCGCCATTGGGCACTGCAGGCGGCCGCCGGACTGGACCTGCTGCCGGTCGGCGATTTCAGTTGGTACGACCAGGTGCTGGACATGAGCTGCCTGCTCGGCGCCGTGCCGCCGCGCTTCGGGCACAAAGGCGGCGAGGTCGATCTCGATACCCGCTTCCGCATGGCACGCGGCCGTGCGCCGTCGGGCGAGCCGGTGACGGCCTGCGAGATGACCAAGTGGTTCGACACCAACTACCACTACATCGTGCCCGAGCTGCACGCCGGCCAGAGCTTTGCGCTGTCCTCCTCGCAGCTCTTCGACCAGGTCGACGAGGCGCGGGCCCTCGGACATGCCGTCAAGCCGGTCATCCTCGGCCCGCTCAGTTTCCTGTGGCTGGGCAAGTGCAAGGGCGGGGAGTTCGACCGTCTGCGCCTGCTCGATGCGCTGCTGCCGGTCTATGGCGAACTCGTCGAGGCGCTCGCCGCGCGCGGTGTCGAATGGGTGCAGGTGGACGAACCCATCCTGGTGCTCGACCTGCCGCCGGACTGGAAGCAGGCCTTCGAATCGACCTACAGCCGCTGGCAGGGCGGCGGCGTCAAGCGGCTGCTGGCCACCTATTTCGGCGCCCTGGACGACAACCTCGGGCTGGCCTGCGGCCTGCCGGTGGACGGCCTGCATGTCGATGCCGTGCGCGCCCCGCGGCAACTGGCGACGGTCCTGGACCGTCTGCCGCCGTACAAGATTCTTTCGGCGGGCGTCGTCGACGGTCGCAATGTCTGGCGTACCGACCTGGACCAGGCCCTGACCCTGCTGGAACCGGCCCGGGCGCGCCTCGGCGAACGCCTGTGGCTGGCGCCTTCCTGTTCACTGCTGCACGTACCCGTCGACCTGGCGGCGGAAACAGGCCTTGGCGCCGAACTGCGTGCCTGGCTGGCTTTTGCCGTCCAGAAGCTCGACGAAGTCCGCCTGCTCGGCCGTGCCCTCGATGCCGGCGCCGAGGCGGTGGCCGAAGCGCTCGGTGACACACGCGCGGCGCTGCAGGCGCGCCGTGACTCGGCGCTGATCCACCGACCGGCCGTGCACCGGCGCCTGGCCGCCGTGGACGATGCCCAGGCACGCCGCAACCGCCCCTACCGGGAACGCGCGCCGCTGCAACAGGCCCGGCTGAAGCTGCCCCTGCTCCCCACCACCACCATTGGCTCGTTCCCGCAGACGCCGGACATCCGCGCCACGCGGCGCGCCTTGCGCGACGGCCGGCTGGACGCGGCCGGCTATCGAAGCCGCATGCGCGCCGAAATCACCGACATCATCCGCCGCCAGGAGGCGCTGGGCCTGGATGTACTGGTGCACGGCGAGCCCGAACGCAACGATATGGTGGAATACTTCGGCGAACAGCTCGACGGTTTCGCCTTCACGGTCAACGGCTGGGTGCAGTCCTACGGTTCACGCTGCGTCAAGCCGCCCATCCTGTATGGCGACGTGCAGCGGCGCGGCCCCATGACGGTGGACTGGACACGTTATGCCCAGTCTTGCACGACACGTCCGGTCAAGGGCATGCTGACCGGCCCCGTCACCCTGCTCAACTGGTCCTTCGTCCGCGACGACCAGCCGCGCGCCCACACCTGCGCGCAACTCGCCCTGGCGCTGCGCGACGAGGTGCTCGATCTGGAAGCGGCCGGCATCCGGATCATCCAGATCGACGAAGCGGCACTGCGCGAAGGCCTGCCGCTGCGCAGGACGGCCTGGGCGGAATACCTGGACTGGGCGGTGCGCGCCTTCCGGCTGACAGCCGGCGGCGTGCGCGACGACACCCAGATCCATACCCACATGTGCTACAGCGAGTTCAACGACATCATGGACGCCATCGCCGCCATGGACGCCGACGTCATCACCATCGAGAGCTCGCGCTCCGACATGGAGCTGCTGGATGTGTTCGAGGATTTCCACTACCCCAACGAGATCGGCCCCGGTGTCTACGACATCCACTCGCCCAACGTGCCCTCGGTACAGGAGATCGTGGAACGGATGCAGCAGGCCGCCCGCCGCATCCCGCTGCAACGCCTGTGGATCAACCCCGACTGCGGTCTCAAGACCCGCGGCTGGCCCGAAGTGACGAGGGCGCTGGAGAATATGGTGGCGGCCGCAAGGCGCCTGCGGGCCGCGGCGAACGGGTGCCCGGGCATCCGGGCCGGCTGACCCTCAGCGGCCGGCGCCCGCCCGCGCCACCGCCGCGTCGAGCGCGTCCGCCACGTCCTTCTCCAGTTCCGCGGCCACCGCCTCGGCGGTGCTGCCCTTGGCCACCACGGTCGGTCGCGAAAACAGGATGCGGGTCCGGCCCTGCTTCTGGATCAGGGTGATGTGCAGCGGGCACAGCGACAGCAGGTCCGGATCGGCATTGCTGACGGCGTTGGCGTACCAGCCGTTGCAGAACACCATGGCGCGAATGCCCTGCAGCTTGTTGCGGTTGTAGTCGTCGCCCCAGCGCTCGGCGAAGTGCGCCAGGTTGGCCTGGATGTCGGGCTCGAATACTACAAAGAACTTGTTTTCCTCCAGGGTGTTGTAAACTATTTTGTAGGAAGATTCCAGGTCCTGGTCGATATCCCAGGTGAGCACGCCCGGGGCGCCGGCGCGGGCGCCGGCAAGCCACAGCAGGGACAACAGGCCGATGAACAGGGGTTTCATGTGCGTCACTCCCTCGATGCCGGTGAAAGAACCGGCAGCTTAGCCGCAAACGGGGGGTGGGGCAAAACCGCGCCACCCGGTGGCAGATGAGGAACGCCGCCGCCTCTGGTAGGGTGGCAACGGCTGCAGGGCGCCGCAGATGGACAACCGGAACGAAGGGCCACCATGACAGAACGACCACCGCGACTTCCCGACGACCGTTCGGCGCTGCTGATCGTCGACGTGCAGAACGACTTCCTGCCCGGCGGCCGCCTGGCGGTGCCCGACGGTGACGCCGTGGTCGGGCCGCTCAACCGCGCCATCGAGGCTTTCCGGGCCCGTGGGCGGCCCATCGTCGCCACCCGCGACTGGCACCCGCCCGACCACTGTTCGTTCACGGCGCAGGGCGGCCCCTGGCCGCCGCACTGCGTACAGGGCAGCGAAGGCGCCCGCTTCGCCGCCGCCCTGGCGCTGCCCCCGGATGCGCTCATCGTCTCCAAGGCCGACAGGCCGGACCGGGACGCCTACTCCGGATTCCAGGACACCGGCCTGGCCGAGCGCCTGCGGGCGCTGGGCGTCGGGACGCTGGTGGTGGGCGGACTGGCGACCGACTACTGCGTGCTGAACACGGTGCGCGATGCCCTGGCGGCCGGCTTCGCGGTCTGGGTGCTGGAAGACGCCATCCGCGCCGTCGATGTCGAGCCCGGCGACGGCGCACGCGCCATCGAGACCATGCGCGCGGCCGGCGCCCGCTTCATCCGCAGCGACGAGCTGGCCGTATGAGCAGCGAAGCCGGCGCCCTGCTCACCGACCTCTACCAGCTCACCATGGTGCAGGCCTACCGCGAGCACGGCCTGACCGACACCGCCAGCTTCGAACTGTTCGTGCGACGGCTGCCGCCGCAGCGCAACTTCCTGGTGGCGGCCGGCCTGGATCAGGCGCTGGATTTCCTGGAGCGCTTCCACTTCACCGATCGGGAGCTGGACTGGTACGCCCGCGAACGCCGGGCGCCGCGTGAATTCATCGACTGGCTGGCGGAGCTGCGCTTCGAGGGCGAGGTCGACGCTCTGCCGGAAGGCACGCTGTTCTTCCCCGACGAACCGCTGCTGCGCGTCACCGCGCCGCTGCCGATCGCCCAACTGATCGAGACCCGGCTCATCAATATCCTGCAATACCAGACCCTGGTGGCGTCCAAGGCGGCGCGCTGCACCCTGGTCGCGCCCGGCAAGCTGCTGGTGGAGTTCGGCCTGCGCCGCGCCCACGGCGCCGAGGCCGGCCTGCTGGCGGCGCGCGCTGCCTACCTGGCCGGCTTCGCCGGCACCTCCAACCTGGCGGCCGGCATGCGCTTCGACATACCGGTATTCGGCACCATGGCGCATTCCTTCGTGCAGGCGCACGACTCGGAAGCCGAGGCCTTCCTGCACTTCGCCCGCAGCCACCCGGACAACAGCGTGCTGCTGATCGACACCTGGGACACGCTGGCCGCCGCCCGCCGGGTGGTCGACATCGCCCCCGTCCTGCATGCCGAAGGCGTCGGCATCCGCGGCGTGCGCATCGACAGCGGCGACCTGGCGCTGCGCGCTCGCCAGGTGCGCGCCATCCTGGACGACGGCGGGCTGCGCGACACCACGATCTTCTCCAGTGGGGACCTGGACGAGTACCGGCTGCGAGAGCTGGTGACGGACGGCGCACCCATCGACGGTTTCGGCGTCGGCACCCGCCTGGTCACCTCGGCGGATGCGCCCTATCTGAACTGCGCCTACAAGCTGGTGGAATACGCGGGCACGCCACGCTTCAAGTCGTCCGAGGGCAAGGCCACCCTGCCCGGCCGCAAGCAGGTCTGGCGCCGGTTCGAGGACGGGCGCATGACGGCTGACCGGATCACCCTGCACGACGAGAGCGGCACCGGCACCCCCCTGCTGCAACCGGTGATGCGTGCGGGCCGGCGGCTGCACGACGAAACGCTGCCGGTGCTGCGCGCACGGCTGCAGCGCCAGCTCGACACCCTGCCCCCGGCGCTGCGTGAACCCGATCCGGCGCCGCCCTACCCGGTGGAGATCGGCGCAGCCATCCGGCGGCTGCTTCCCTGACTGTCACCCGGCGGCCATCCCGGTCTGCCCGGCCCACGGGTCAGGTTGTTCCAGAGGCGGCGCCCCGGCCGGCTCAGGCCCGCCGGTCACCCCGGATGGCGGCATCCAGCCTGTCCAGGGCCGCCTCCCAGGCCGGACCGGCATTGCCGCCGCACGCCATCAGCTCCATCAGGTCATAGGCGAGCCGACGTCCCTCGGGCGACAGATCCCGCAGTTTGCGCAGCAGGTAGAGGTAGCCGCTGTTCTCCATGCGCAGGGTGCTGGCAAGCGCATACAGCAACAGGCCGTCGCCGCCCTGCGGGTCGGCCTCGACCCGCGCCACCAGGCGCTCCAGCACATCGTCCGGGCTCATGCCCCGGCTCCGGGCTTGATGGCGACCTGGTCGCGCAGGTAGACCGGGCGGACCTGCTCCGGCGCCACGGCCTCGCCGGCGGCCAGCCCGGTCGCGGCCAGCGAGGCGACGTCCCTGGCCTGCGGCCGCTGGTCGGCGAAGACGCGGCTCGCGCCGGTCGCCGCCCGCAGCGCCTCGCCCCAGGCGAGCCAGCCGCTGCCGGCGCCCGCCCACTCGCCGGCGCCGGGCGGCGGCGGTACCGCCGTCGGAGGGCAGACGATCTCCTGCGCCGCGGCGACCACGTGCGCCCCCTGCAGACGATACGCCCCCCAGTAGACTTCCTGCATGCGCGCATCCAGCGCCGCCAGCACCCGGTCGACACCCTGCTCGCGCGCCGTGCCCTGCGCCAGTGCCGCCAGCGTGGACACCGGCACCACCGGCAGGCCGGCGCCGAAGGCCAGGCCCTGCGCCATGCCGGCGGCGATGCGCAGGCCGGTGAAGGAACCCGGCCCGCGGCCGAAGGCCAGGGCATCGAGCCGCCCCAGCGTCAGACCGGCGCCGGCCAGCAGCGACTGCACCATGGGCAGCAGCAGGGCCGCGTGCTCGCGCGGTGCCAGGCGCAGTGTCTCCTCCACTTCACCGTCCAGCCACAGCGCCGCGGAACAGGCGTCGGTGGCAGTCTCCAGAGCCAGAATCTTCATGTTTGCGCCCACGGGGTCGGGAAAAATCGCTGACAGGGTACCCGAAACCGCCCTGGCGGGGTCAAAAACCCTTAATTTCTCCTGTATTTGGCCGTTGCAGTGGCCAATGCAGATGTCCGGAAACCCTGTGGACGCACCGACCGACAACACCCGCACTCTCGTGACACTCGGCTTCGGCACCATCCTGGCGCTCATGTTCGCGCTGGTGTTCATCGCCATCGAACAGATGAAGGCACTCAACCACAGCATCTCCGACCTGGTGGAGGAAACCAACACCAAGACCGAGGCGGCGCACACCATGCGCGACGCCATCCGGCTGCGCGCCAACAGCCTGAAGGCCATGGCGCTGAGCGACGACCCCTTCGAGCGCGACGCGGAATACCTGCGCTACCTGGCTCACGCCGGTCCCTATCGCAAGGCGCGCGAAACCCTGATGGCCAAGGCCATGGATCCCCGCGAGGTGGATCTGCACCGGCGCCTCACCGTCGCCACCCGGGCCGCCCAGCCCGTCAACGAAGCGGCGGCCGACCTGCTGCTGGCCGACGCGCCGGCGCAACAGGTGGCGGAGGCCATGGCCGAGGCCGGCGCCAGGCAGGCGGTGCTGCTCGACCTGCTCGACGAACTGGTCGCCCTGGAACAACAGAATGCAGCCGCCGCGCTGGACCGGTCGGATGCGCACTACCGGGACACCCGCCGCAAGATCTTCCTGCTGGCCCTGGCGGCCTTCGTGTTCGCCTCCCTGATCGCCTGGCTCATGGTGCGCCGCATCAGCGACAAGAACCTCAGGATCTCCTGGCAGGCCAGCCACGACGAACTGACCGGCCTCATCAACCGGCGGGAATTCGAACGACGGCTGCAGGAAGCCATCGATTCGGTGGCCCCCGGCCTGCACGAGCACGCCCTGCTGTACATGGACCTCGACCGCTTCAAGATCATCAACGACAGCTGCGGCCACCTGGCCGGTGACGAATTCCTGCGCCAGCTCGCAGCCGTGATGAAGAAACAGCGCCGCAGGACCGATGTGCTGGCCCGCCTCGGCGGCGACGAGTTCGGCCTGCTGCTGCTGGACTGCCCGCTGGACAAGGCGACGGAGATCGGCGAAGCGCTGCGCGCCGCCGTGGAGCGGTTCCACTTCTACCGCGACGAACGCACCTTCACCGTGGGCATGAGCCTGGGCGTGGTGCCGATCGCCAGCAGCAACATCGACCGGGCGGTGGTCCTCAGCACGGCCGATACCGCCTGCTACATGGCCAAGGAGGCGGGCCGCAACCGGGTTCACGTCGCCGCCGTCGACGACCGGCAGATCGTCCGGCACCGCAGCGAGGTGCGCTACGTCAACCGACTCCGCGACGCCCTGGAAGAGGACCGCTTCAGCCTCTGGTTTCAGCCGTTGAAGCCGGCCGGCCAGCCGGCGCGAGCACCCACGCACGTGGAGATCCTTACCCGCATGATCGATCACAACGGCGAACTGGTGCCGCCCGGCATCTTCATCCCGGTGGCCGAGCGCTACAACCTGATGACCGCCGTCGATCGCCGGGTGATCGGCGGCACGCTGGACTGGCTGGAAGAACAGGCGGCGGACGCCGCGCTGCCGACATTCATGATCAACCTGTCCGGCCAGTCCCTGGGCGACACGCAACTGCTGGACTACATCGTCGAACGCATCGCTGGCAGCCGGCTGCCGGCCACGCGCCTGTGCTTCGAGATCACGGAGACCGCTGCCGTCAGCAACCTGGAAACGGCGCTGGAGTTCATCGAACGCCTGAAACGCGAAGGCTGCCTGTTCGCGCTGGACGATTTCGGCAGCGGCCTGTCGTCGTTCACCTATCTGAAACGCCTGCCCGTGGACTACCTGAAGATCGACGGCGCCTTCGTGCGCGACATCGCCGGGAATGCCGTCAACCATGCCGTGGTGCGTTCCATCAACGACATCGGCCACGTCATGGGCAAGCAGACCATCGCCGAGTTCGTGGAAGACGACGCCATCCTGGCCTGCGTGCAAGCGCTCGGCGTCGACTATGTGCAGGGATTCGGCATCGGCCGGCCGCAGCCGCTCGGGGATCTGGATGCACGGCCGCCGCGGCCGGCAGCGCGCGCCGTGGCGAACCGCGGCAGCGCCTGACGGCCTGCCGCCGCTAGCGGCGCGCCAGCGCCGCCGGCCGGCAGCCGAAGAAGGCCAGCACCTCACCCGGGTCGCGGGTCTGGCGCATGGCCGGCAGGCTGTCGAGAAACACCCGGCCGTAGCTGCGGCTCGTCAGGCGCGGGTCGCACAGCACCAGTACGCCGCGGTCGTCGACGTCGCGGATCAGGCGTCCCACACCCTGCTTCAGCGTGATCACCGCGTGCGGAAGCTGCTCCTCGACGAAGGGGTTGCCGCCGCGCTTGCGCAAGGCCTCGATGCGCGCCTGCAGCACAGGATCGCCGGGCGATGCGAACGGCAGCTTGTCGATGAGCACGCACGACAGTGCCTCGCCGCGCACATCCACCCCTTCCCAGAAACTGCTGGTGCCGAGCAGCACCGCGTCACCCAGTTCACGAAACCGCTCCAGCAGTTCCGACCGCGGCGCGTCCCCCTGCACCAGCAGCGGGAAGGGGCAGCGGCCGCGCAGGCGACGCGCCGCCTCGTGCAGGGCGCGGTAGCTGGTGAACAGCAGAAAGGTGCGGCCGCAGGCGGCCTCGATCACGCCCTCCGCCACCTCCAGCACGCGCTGCACGTACTGCGCGCTGTTGGGGTCGGGCATGGCGTCCGGCAGGTACAGCAGCGCATTGCGGGCGAAATCGAACGGGCTGTCGAGCTGCAGGCTGACCGGGTCGTCCAGCCCCAGGCGGGCGGCGAAATGGCTGAAGCTGCCGTTCACGGACAGGGTCGCGGAGGTGTAGATCCAGGTGTCGGGCAGGGCCTGGCGGCGCGCCCGGAACAGGTCGGCGATGTCCAGCGGCGTGAGCTGGATGCGGAACGACCGGCGATGGGTCTCGAACCAGTGCACGTGGTCGGCCGGCGGCGTCTCGGTGCTCTGGCGAAGCTGCTCGCGCAGCGCCAGGGCGCGACGCCAGCAGGCGTCGAGACCGCGGCTGCGGGGTGCCTGCGCCTCCAGCTGCGCCGCCAGCGCCTCGATCTGTTCGGCCAGCGTCCGCAGGGCGGCCTGCAGCGGCCGGCTGGCGGCCACCTGTTTCCAGGCGGCGCGCTGCTCGCCCCGGCCCAGGGCCAGGCGCACGTCCTGCACGGCATTCTCCAGGCGCTGCGCCGTGTCGGGCAGACCGCTGGCGCTGCCCGCCTCGCGCACGTACTCGGCCACCGCGTCGCGCGCCAGCTCCTGCAACTGGCGGCTGCCGAGACTGGAACCGAAGAACTGCGAAGCGGTGGCCGGCAACTGGTGGGCCTCGTCGATGATCAGCGCGTCGACGCTCGGCAGCAGTTCGCCGAAGCCCTCCTCCTTGAGCGCCATGTCGGCGAACAGCAGGTGATGGTTGATCACCACCACCTCGGCCTCCTGCGCCTCGCGGCGCGCCCTGAGCACGTGGCATTCCCCGAACCAGTCGCAGTCCGAACCCAGGCAATTGTCCGCCGTCGAGGTAACCCGGGGCCAGATGGCGGCGTCCTCGCCGATGGCGGTCAGCTCGGCGATGTCGCCCGAACGCGTGCGGCCCGCCCAGTCGGCGATGGCGGCGAGCTGGTCGATCTGTTCGCGCGCCGCCAGGCGCCCCTCGGCGCGCGTCACCGACAGGCGGTGCTGGCACAGGTAGTTGGCGCGCCCCTTGAGCAGGGCCACCTGCACCGGCAGCCCGAGGGCCTCGCGCACCACCGGCAGATCGCGGTGGAACAACTGGTCCTGCAGGTGGCGGGTGCCGGTGGAGATCAGGATGCGCTGGCCGGACAGCAGCGCCGGCACCAGGTAGGCGAAGGTCTTGCCGGTGCCGGTGCCGGCCTCGACCACCAGTGTGTGCCGCTCGCGCAGCGCTTCTGCGACCGCCGCCGCCATGCGCTGCTGCTGGACGCGCGGCGCGAAGCCCGGCACCGCACGCGCCAGCGGCCCGTCCGGCCCCAGCCAGTCTTCAAATTCCGTCTCAGTCACGGGCTGGAATCATGCGGTGGTGGCATCCCGAGGGTTGTTGTTTTCAACGAAGCCTCTTGCATCGAACGACACCCCTGGCACGAACGCCCGCTCAGTCACCCGGCCGGTTCTCCCAGATCTCGTCGTCGATCTCGCCTTCCTCGCGGGTCCAGACCAGGTCGGCGATGATGCGGAACCGCGCCACCGACATGGCGCCGCGTTTCCTGCGGCTGCTGGCGCCGGCCTCGTCCATGGCGGCCAGGATCGCCTCGCGGCCGGCTTCGTAGATCTCGAACGGCTCGTAGCTCTCATCGAGCAGCACCAGCACCACGCTGTCCCAGTCCTGGTCGAGCTTGAGCTGGCCGACGCGCTGGCCGGGCTTGCCCTCGTCGAAGATGGTGCGACCCTTGATCTGCACGCGCCGCCCCTCGCGGCGGCCGCGGCCGACGGCGTCGTAGCCGCCGGGCCGTGGATCACAGAGCTGCAGGTCGAGCAGGCGCGCCGCATCGTGCTCGGCGATCTCGCCGCTGATGCCGGGCAGCGGCTTGCCGGTGGTGCGGCGGTACTCCACCGCCAGCCGGCGCGCCTCGGAAATCAGTTTTTCGACCGAATAGATGCCCACGGCTGGGGTTCTCGTTGTCGATTTGCGGTGCAGGTCCCGTCGCGCTCATTGTACACCCGCGGCGGGTGCGGCGCCGGACTCAGGGCCGGCGCGCCTCCAGGTCGCGTGCCATGCGTTCGGCGGCCACGGCACCGTCGGCATCATTGCGCAGCCGCCGCGCCTTGGCAATGATGCGCCAGTTGGCCGCCTGCAGGCGGGCATCGCCCCCGGCCAGGGCATTGGACTTGAGCGCCATCTGCTCGGCCTGCGCGGGCAGGTCCTGGCGCAGCCGCACCCAGGCCAGCTGGCTCCACAGGCGCGGGTTGCGGGGCTCGATGCGCAGCGCCCGCTCCAGCACCGCGGCGGCCGCGTCGGGATCGCCGGCGCGCAGTTGCGCCCGCGCCTGGTCCAGCAAGGCCACCACGGCGCGGGTGGCGCGCGGTGCGGGGCGCGATGCACCCGGCTCCAGGGGCTCGCCCGGCGGCACTTCGTCGCGGCCGGCGGCCGCGTCGCCCTGCTCCACCACCGGCGGGTAATATCGCCGTGGCGTGGACGTGCAGGCGGCCAGGGTCGTCAGGACGAGCAGCAGCAAGGGAAGCGTCTTCATCGGAGCAGCCTCTTCAGCCAGCGGCGCGGCGCGGCGCGGCAGGACACCGGTTCGGGCAGGGCACTGGCGGTGGAAAAAGGCAATTGTACGGGATCGCCGCAGCCGTTGTCCGCCAGCCCCCCGGTCTCGCGGTCGATGGCGTGCCATTCGATGGCCTCGGGGACGGCCGGCCTCAGCACACTGACGCCGCTGCGCCGGAACAGGTCGGCCCAGACCTGCAGGGCGCCGGCGGCGCCGGTCAGTCCCATGGGCTGATTGTCGTCGCGGCCCAGCCACACCACCGCCAGACGTTCGCCGTCGAAGCCCGCGTACCAGCTGTCGCGCAGGCCGTCGGTGGTGCCGGTCTTGCCGGCCAGGCCGGCATCGGCCCGGAAACGACCTGCCAGGGAACGGGCCGTGCCCTCCGCCACCACCAGTTGCAGGGCACGGGTGATGAGCAGGGCCGGTACTGGATCGACGACCCGCTGCACGCTCAGCGGGTAGCGTTGCAAGGGCTGGTCGGTCTCGTCCAGCACGGCGCGGATGGCGCGCAGCGGCGTGTGGAAGCCACCGCTGGCCAGCGTCTGGTAGATCTGGGTGACCTCCAGCGGGCTGAGTTCGGTGGCACCCAGGAACAGCGAGGGCCAGGGCCGCAACGGGCCGCCGACACCCAGCCGCCGCAGGGTGCGGATCACCGCTTCGACGCCGAGTTCCAGGCCCAGTCGCACGGTGGCGACGTTGTAGGAATGCGCCAGCCCCTGGTACAGCAGCACTTCGCCGTGGAAGCTGTGATCGTAGTTCTCCGGCCGCCAGAGTTCACCGCCGGATTCGATCTCCAGCGGCCCGTCGTCGATGCGCGTCGCCAGGGTGTAGCGCCGGGGCTGCTCCAGCGCGGTCAGGTAGACCGCCGGCTTGAGCAGCGAGCCGACCTGGCGGCGGGCGTCCAGGGCCCGGTTGAAGCCGGCGAAACCGGCCCGGCGGCCACCGGCCAGCGCCAGCACTTCGCCGTTCGAGGCGCTGGTGACCAGCGCCGCGCCCTGTAGCTCCGGCTGCGCGCGGCCAAAGGCAGCGATACGGCGGGCGAGACTCTTCTGCAGCGCCCACTGGACCTGCGGATCGAGGGTGGTGAAGATCTTCAGTCCCTCGCTGGTGAGGTCGTCCTCGCGGTAGTCGCGGCGCAACTGGCGCCGCACCAGGTCGACGAAGGCGGGGAAGGTCTTGCTGGTGCCCTCGGCGGCCTCCACCAGCCCCAACGGCGCGGTGCGCGCCCGCTGCTCCTCGGCGCGGCTGATGATGCCCTGCTCGCGCATGATGCGCAGCACCAGGTTGCGGCGCTCGCGGGCGCGTTCGGGATGGCGGCGCGGATTGTAGTAGGACGGCCCCTTCACCATCCCCACCAGCAGGGCGATGCGCGCCGTGTCCAGCTCCTCGACCGGGCGCTGGAAATAGTAGCGGCTGCCCAGCCCGAAGCCGTGGATGGCGCGCTGGCCGTCCTGCGCCAGGTAGATTTCGTTGATATAGGCTTCGAGAATCTCGTCCTTGTCGTAGCGCAGTTCCAGCAGCAGCGCCATCAACGCCTCGTTGAGCTTGCGCCACAGGCTGCGGTCGCTGCTGAGGAAGAAGTTCTTCACCAGTTGCTGGGTCAGGGTGCTGCCGCCCTGCACCACGCTGCCGGCGCGCAAGTTGGCCAGCAGGGCGCGGCCGATGGCGCGCAGGGATATGCCGTGGTGGCGGTAGAAGTCCCGGTCCTCCACCGCGATCAGCGCCTGCACCAGTTCCGGCGGCACGTCGGACAGGCGCAGCAGCACGCGGTCTTCCTGACGCGCCGTGTGGATGCTGCCGATCTCCAGCGGGTCCAGCCGGGCCAGCGCCACCGGCCGGCGCGCGCCGTCGCCCAGGCTCTCCAGCCGTGCGCCGGAGAACTCGAGCCGCAGGTCGCGTGAGGGTTCCGCCCCGTCCCAGAAGCGGAACGGCCGGGTCACCAGCCGGAAGCGGCTGCCGTCGCGCGCCACTTCGCCCGGCCGCCGTGGCCGACTGACGAAGCGGTAGCCCAGCGCCCTGAGCTCGTCGGCGAATGCCGAGGGTGACAGCGCCAGACCGACATAGAGTTCCAGCGGGCGGGCATAGACGCGCGCCGGCAGCGACCAGCGCTTGCCCTCGAACTGGCGGTAGACCTGGAAATCGAGAAAGGCGATGTAAGCGGCCAGCAGCGCCAGCGCGGCGAACGCCAGTTTGATCCAGGGTATAGGGAAACGCCGGCCCTTGCGGCGCCGGCGCGAGCGTGTCTTGCGGGTCTTTTTGCGGGCCATCGAATCGGATTGGCGTAATTCGTGACCGCCAAGTGTACCCGATCCCGACCCCGCTTATCCGGCTTTTTTGCACGCCCCGGCGCTGTCGTCCGCCGGCGCGGCGGCAACGGCGATATCCACGTCGGCCGCCTGTGCCGCTCCGGCCTCGAGCTGTTCCCGCACCTGTTCGAGTTCCGAACGCAGTACCCGGTTCTCGTCCTCCAAGCGTTCCACGCAACCGGCCAGTTGTCCGCTGCTGTGCTGGATCGCGTCCAGCGCGGCAGCCAGTTCCTGCGCCTGCGCCTCGTCCGGCGCCAGTTCCGTGACCAGAGAGCGCAAGCCCTCGATGGTATCCTGCTGGGCGGAGACGAGCTCACGCAGATCGGCCGTACCGGACGACGGCGGCGTCTCGCCCGGCAGGCTGAGGGTCCGATGCGATTTGAGCCGCGCGTTTTCGTCTTCCAGCACCCGCACGCAGTTTTCCAGTTCCCGGCTCTGACGTTCGTATTCGTCCAGCAGGCCGGCGGCCGCGTCGACGCCGGACGATGCCTGCTGCTGCGCCTCCAGTTCGGCACGCAGTGCCCGCATGGCGCCGTGCTGGTTGGCGATCACTTCCTTGAGACGACAGAACTCCTGCTCGTGGGTGTCGATGGCGGTGCGGCCCTGTTCCGACCCGGTTTCAGCTTCAGTTTCGGTCTCGCCCTCGACCCCGTCCCCGGCCTGTTCGGGTTCGGAGACCGTTTCCCCCTCCGCTGCCGCGGCCGTTTGGGCGGCCGGCGGTTCGGGTTGCTGGCGGTACCGGCGCAGGGCCGCCTCCAGCAACTGTACGCGCCGCGACGAACGCCGGTTGCGCCAGCCCAGGAGCGCCACGGCGAGCACCAGCACCAGCAGCAGTTCGAGCGCGCCAAGCAGTTCGTAGATGGTGATCTGGAAACTCTGCACGGGATCGGAACCGGCCGGACTCAGACCTTCTCTTCGGCCTTCTCTTCGGCCTTCTCTTCGGCCTTCTCTTCGGCCTTCTCTTC
>JALSRI010000200.1 GCA_026984835.1 Thiohalobacter sp.
AGCGCGCCAAGCAGTTCGTAGATGGTGATCTGGAAACTCTGCACGGGATCGGAACCGGCCGGACTCAGACCTTCTCTTCGGCCTTCTCTTCGGCCTTCTCTTCGGCCTTCTCTTCGGCCTTCTCTTCAGCCTTCTCTTCGACACCGTCCGTGTCGGCCTCTTCTTCGTCGTCTTCGCCGTCCTCCGCTGCCGCGCGGCGCCTGCGGAGGAACCACCAGATACCGGCACCGATCGCGCCCAGCAGCAGGTTGATGCCGACGAACACGCCGACGACCAGGGCGAGGCTCACGCTTTTCTTCTTCGGCGCTGGGGTCGGCTCTGGCTCCGGCTCCGGTTCCGCTGCCGCCGGGTTTGCGTCCGCGGCCGGCCCGGCCGTGGGCTCGGCAGCAGGCGGCACCGCCGGCGCTACGTCCGCCTCGGCGGCCGGCGCGGCTTCCTCCGCCGGCACGGCCGGCGCCTCCGCGACTGCGTTGGCCGGCGCGGCGACCTCGAAATAGACGGTCTTCTGGCGTTCGAAGGTCTCGCCCCTGACCTGGATGTCCAGTCGGTAGGAACCCGGGTTGGCGTAGGCCAGGGTGTTGCTGTAGACGCCGTCGGCCGGCCGCCGGTCGCCGAACTCGCCGTTGTCGAACAGTTCGAAGTGCGCACCGGCGCCGTCGGGCGCTTCGATGCCGATCTCGAAGCGGGTGTTGGTCAGGACGGCTTCGCGGTCCAGCAGCCGGCCGTTCTCTTCCAGCCAGGCCTCCAGCACCATGTCGCGGTCGACTTCCAGCCGCGGCTGCTGTGGGTTGTGGGCCAGCTTCATGTCGGTGACGATGTAGGCACGGTTGTGGCCGGCCGTGGACAGCAGTTTCCAGGTGCCCGGCTGCGGGTCGTGCACGGTGATCATGTCGAAGTGCTGCGACACGAACCACTTCAGCTTGTCACCGGCATCTTCCGATCCGAGCTTGCGGCCGTCCGGCGTCTGCAGGAACACGCGCACGTCCTCGCGTTCCTTGGAGGCCACCAGGGTCACTTCGCGAATGGAGGCGTCGACCGTGAATTCGCCGCCCTCGACCGGCAGCATGTCGGGATCCTTGGCGCTCTCGAAGATGGCGGCGAACACCGCGTGCAGGTCTTCGTCGCTGCGCGCCAGCCGGAACAGGCCGCCGGTCGCATCGGCGAGCGCCTTCATCAGCTCGGTGTCGGAAGCCTCGGTGAAGGCGATGCTGTACACCTTGACGCCCTCGTCCAGCAGCCTGGCCAGCAGTTCGTCCTGTACCTTGAGGCGAAGGGCCTGGTCCTGGTCGGGATCGCCGACATCCATCTTGCCATCCGACATCAGGATCAGCATGGGACGCTGGCCCGGGCGGCCTTCCTTCGCGAGCATGGCCAGGCCCTTGTCCAGCGCCGCGTACAGGTTGGTATAGACGCCACGGGAGGACACCCGGTCGGCGGAGGCCAGCATGCGCGGCTCGTTGGCCGGGGTCGCCGCAGTCAGGTGCAGCACGGGGTAGCCGTTGTCGCTGAAGCTGATCAGGCCGACGCGGTCGTCCCCGGCCAGCAGTGACATGAACAGCCGCGCCGCCGGCACCCGCAGCCGGCCGGGATCGTTCTTGGCCATGCTGCCGGAACTGTCCATCAGCAGCACGGCGTCGACGCCGCCCCCGGCGGCCAGGGCCGACGCCGGGACGGTCAGGGCAAGGACCGCCAGCAGCCCGCCGAAGATAACGCCGGCGACACCCGCGAAGAATGACCTGTTCATGGAGAATGTCCCTATAACCGCTTGTTTATGCTATGAATCCTGTTATGGCCGGAGACCTTCTCCCGACCCTGGAATCGTTAGCGGCAGGACACAGAATGAATTGAGATTCAGATGCTTAGTCGCGACGACGCAGCAGGTAGACCTTTTCGTCCAGGCGCGTGAGGCCGCGCTCCCGGAAACGGGGCTCGCGCGCCAGGACGTCGTCGGCGTGCAGCGGCCCGACCTCGAAGCCGGCCTCGAACAGCCGCCGCACTTCGCTCTCCGTGACCGAGAACGGCGGGCCCTGCATCTGGTCCTGGTCGTACTCCAGGGTGACCAGCAATACGGGCGTGGCGGGCGCCAGCAGGCCGGTGAGGTGGCGGGCATAGTCCACACGCAGGGACGGCGGCAGGGCGATCAGGGAAGCACGGTCGTAGACGGCGGCGACGCCATCCAGGTCGGCGCGGGTGAGATCGAAGAAATCGCCGCACAGCAGCTCGATGCCGTCGGCGCTGCAGCGTTCGAAATGCGCCGTGCGGGTGCAGTCCGGCTGCAGGCCCTGCTCGCGGAAGAAGTCCTGCACCGCTACCGGACTGATCTCCACGCCCACGACCCGGCAGCCCTGCTGGCGCAGCCAGCGCATGTCCAGGCTCTTGCCGCACAGGGGCACGAACACCCGGCCGCCGCCGGGCACGCCGAGCTGCGGCCAGAAGGCCTGCAGGTGCAGGTTGACGTCCGGCTGGTGGAAGCCGATCTGGTTTTCCCGCCAGCGCTGGTGCCAGAAATCCGGGTCCATCAGCTGCGCGGCGTGCCGCCGAAGGGACGCGGGTCGGCGCCCGGCTGGGGCTCGAACCAGTGCAGTTTCTCGTGCAGGGCCACCACTTCGCCGACGATGATGATGGTGGGCGGCTTGATGGCCTCGCGCTTGACCGTCGCTTCCAGGTCGGCCAGGTCGGTGACGACGACGCGCTGGTTCTGGGTGGTGCCCTGCTGCACCAGCGCCACCGGGGTTCCGGCCGGCAGGCCGTGGGCGATCAGTTCGCGCGACACCACGCCGACGCCGTGCAGCCCCATGTAGAAGACGATGGTCTGGCCCGGGTGCGCCAGCGCCTTCCAGTTCAGGTCCACGGTGCCGTCCTGCAGGTGGCCGGTCACGAACACCACCGACTGGGCGTAGTCGCGGTGGGTGAGCGGGATGCCGGCATAGGTGGCGCAGCCGGAAGCGGCGGTGATGCCCGGCACCACCTGGAAGTGGATGCCGTTCTCCATCAGGGTTGAGATCTCCTCGCCGCCGCGCCCGAAAATGAAAGGGTCGCCGCCCTTGAGGCGCACCACCCGCTTGCCCTCCTTCGCCAGCCGCACCAGCAACTGGTTGATGTTCTCCTGGGTCAGGGTGTGATTGTCGCGCTCCTTGCCGACGTAGATCTGCTCGGCGTCGCGACGCGCCAGGTCCAGGATGGGGGGCGCCACCAGCCGGTCGTAGACCACCACGTCGGCCATCTGCAGCAGGCGCAGGGCGCGGAAGGTGAGCAGGTCGGGGTCGCCCGGCCCGGCGCCCACCAGGTACACCTCGCCGGCCGGCCGGGGTTCGTCGGCGCTCTCGTCCACTGCCTTCTGCAGCAGCTCGCGCGCCAGCTGGTCGCGGCCAGCGAACAGCGCCTCGGCCACTTCGCCCTGCAGCACGTTCTCCCAGAACTGGCGGCGCTGCTCCGGTGCGAAACGTCGCTTCACCTGATCGCGGAAACTTTCCACCAGTTTCGCCAGGCGCCCGTAGGCGGCCGGCACGTAGCTTTCCAGGCGCGCGCGCAGCAGCCGCGCCAGCACCGGCGAGGCGCCACCGGTGGACACCGCGACCTGGACCGGCGAGCGGTCGATGATGGACGGCATGATGAAGGTGCACAGCTCAGGCTGGTCGACCACGTTGACCGGCAGGTTGCGTACGCGCGCCAGTTCCGACACCTGGCGGTTGATGGCCTGGTCGTCGGTGGCGGCGATCACCAGCACACCGGCGTCCAGGTCCTGGTCCCGGAACTGCCGGGCCAGGTGACGGATGGCGCCGTCGTCCAGGCGGCGCTGCAGCTCGTCACACAGCGCTGGCGCCACCACGGTGACCCGGCCGCCGGCCCGGGTCAGCAGCGCAACCTTGCGCGCCGCCACCGGGCCGCCCCCCACCACCAGGCAGGGGCGCTCGCGGATGTCGAGAAAAACGGGCAGAAAGTCCATGCAGTACCTCGGTTCGGTTGGGCGGCCCGGCCGCGCGGCACCGCCTAGCGGGCGGCGGCTTCGAGTATGGGTTGCAGCAGCGGATCCAGCTCTCCCGCCATGTCCAGCTCGACCAGGTCGTCGTAGCCGCCGACGTGGCGATCGCCGATGAAGATCTGCGGCACGGTGTCGCGGCCGCTGCGCTGCTGCATCTCGTCCCAGAGTTCGGGCTTGTTGTCCACCGGGATCTTGCGAAACGGCACACCCTTGCGGGTCAGAAGCTGGTCGGCGCGGATGCAGTAGGGACAGAAGCGGGTGCAGTACATGATGACTTCAGACATGGGAAACTTCTCGACTCCAGGTTTGAAAACGGGTACGAATCAGGCGTTGCCGGTCCGCAGGCGGGCGAACTGTTCGCGCAGCGGCACGCTGACCGGTTCGATCTTCTTGCGCATGACCGAGCCGATGGCGTCGGTGCGGGCGAAGATGGGCGTCACCACGGCTTCGCCCGCCATCGCCAGCACCAGCATGGCGCGCACATCGTCGCGCAACGCCGGCATGCGCTGCAGCACCTCGTGGACGGCCGTGGTGGTCTTGCACACCGGCGGTGCGTCGCACAGGGCGTCGGCGTCGTCCAGGACGGTCTGCATGTCGGCGGCCGGGTCGCTGGTGGGACAGGCGGGCCGGAAGTAGTCCTGGATGGCGTTCAGCAGTTCGACCACCACGTCCTGGTTGTTGGGCTTGTTCAGGGCCATCTCCGCTACCCGGATGAAGGCCTGGCCGCGTTCGCCCAGGCACCGATCCAGCAGGGTCGCCACCGGGTTGCCGGCCGCCAGCAACGGTGCCAGGCCGGCGCGCACCGCGTCGTGGTCGGCGCGCGCCGCTGCCTGCTCGGGCAGGTCGTCGGGCAGCGCGGCCAGAAAGCCGACGTAATAGGTGTTCTTGCGTTTCGCCGCCTTCCACAGGCGCTCGCGGGTGGCGTCGTCGACCAGGCCGGGCTGCAGCACCAGGCGGATGGTCTCGATCATGCAGCGGTGCTCGGTCTCGAAGGGCAGGTAGTCGATCAGGTACTCGGCCAGCACCGGGCCCATGCGGCCGCGGACGATATCGGTTTTCTCCAGCATGCGGCGGGCGTTGTCGGCCACCGGCATGGCCCACCAGGCGCGGCGCGCGATCTCGTCGGTCAGGCCGGCGGCGTGCACCACCGCCACCACCGCTTCGGGCTCGCCCAGCAACAGCAGTTGTTCGAGGCTGTCGTCGCGTGCCTGGCCCATGCGCGTCCAGCGCCGCAGGAACACCGGATAGCCACCGGGCGAACCGAGGATCTGGCTGGACAGCAGCTCGCGCACCCGCTTGAGATACTGGTCGTCGCGGCCGCGCGGATTGAGCTTGACGCTCGCCTCGCCGTCTTCCGACAGGGCGTGCACGGTCATCGACGACTCGTCGATGCGCACCGCCTGCAGCGGGTTGGCGAGCAGCACGTTGAGGCGCAGCGCGTCTTCGGCCGACAGGTCCATCAACGCTCGAAGCCGGCCGCCCTGTAGAGTTCGTCGGCCTTGGCCTGGTCGCGTTCCACGCCGTTGCCCTGCTCGTACATCAGCGCCAGGGTGGTGAGCGAACCGGCCAGGCCCTGCTCGGCGGCCTTCTGGAACCATTTCACGGCCTCGGCCGGGTTCTTTTCCACGCACTCCCCTTCCAGATACATGAAGCCCAGGCCGTGCTGGGCGATGGGGTAGCCGCTCTCGGCCGCCGCCTTCATCCAGCGCAGCGCCAGACCCTCGTGCCGGGCCACGCCCAGGCCGTTCTGGTACATGATGGCCAGCCGGTGCTGGGCCTCGGCGTTGCCCTGCTCGGCGAAGGGCGACAGCAGCTGGGCGGCGCGGGAAAAGTGCTTGGCCTCGAACGCGGCCATGCCGCTGGCAAATTCTACGTCCTGTTCGTCGGTCATGGTCGCCTCCGGAAAATGACGTATTATAGGGTGATTCGGGTTTCCGACCAAATTGGTCAGGTAATAAGGGTGGCGCGTGGTGGCGGCGCAGGCAATATCCCGGCCGGGCTGTATCCATGAAAAAATCATGGGTATACCCCTCCATGGGGATATACTGACACCCATTGCAGGGCTGTATACTTCCGGGCCGTTTACCGATGGAAGCCCCCGCAGGGCGCTCCGTCGCTGACTGGCATACACACTGGTTTCGGCCCGAACGAGTGGTGCCATCGTCGAAAAACTGGTTTCCGCACGGGGCAAAGGTGCCGCGCGCGTTATTTCTTATTTGTCGAAGGAGACAGCAATGGACCAGACCTACTACGATTTCACCACCAAGATGGAAGAAGCTTCCGTGAATCCGGATTACATCGAGGGCTGGCAGAGCGGCTACGTGCTGAACCCGCCGCGCGAGGAGCAGCACCTGACGGAGGCCTACGAAGCCGGCTACGAGGACGGCAAGGCCCGCAACATGGACAACTACAGCAACTGGGTGAACAAGTAGGTCGCCCCGACCGCTGCAGGAAAAACGGGCCCGCGGGCCCGTTTTTTTTGGGGCCCGCCGCCGGCTGGCGAGACGGCCGCCAGTGGCCTTCCCTTCAGGCCCTGCGTATCATGGACGACACAGCAAGAACGGCCCCGAGGCCGTCGGCGAACAACAAGACGCCCGCTTTCGAGAGGAAATGGATCCATGCATACACGCCTGAGCACCTGGCTGGTGGCCGCGAGCCTGCTGTTGCCCGCCACCGGCAGCCTGGCGGTCGAGAACATCACCCTGAACGGTTTTCTCACCGTCGGCGCCACCAAGAGCAACTCCACCACGGCATCCGGGAACGGCAACATCACCGACGACGTCGGCTTCGACGAGGACAGCCGTGTCGGCATCCAGATCTCGGCCGACATCAACGATCGCATGAGCGTCACCGCCCAGCTGCTCGGACGCGCCGACCGCAACCAGAACTTCGACGCCGGGTTCGACTGGGGCTTCGTCAGCTATGCCCTCAGCGAAGACCTGACGGTGCGCGGCGGCAAGCTCAAGTTCCCGACCTTCCTGGTGTCGGAATACATCGAGGTCGGCTACGCCTATCCCTGGATCCGGCCGCCGGCCGAGGTCTACGCCAGCAATCCGATCACCGCCATCACCGGCCTGGACCTGCTGCTGCGCACCCGCCTGGGACCGCTCGACCTGCTGGTGCAGCCCTACGCCGGCACCAGCAGCGGTGACGAGGCCCTGGTGCCGCAAGAAGTGCTGCCGATGCTGGGCCTGGCGCCCGGAACGGTGAAATACGCCGGCTTCGACGCCGAGAACATGCTCGGCATCAACCTGGCGCTGACTGGCGACTGGCTGACCCTGCGCGGCGGCTGGCTGCGCACCGGGGTCAGCGCCCCGTCGCTCGGCGTCACCTCCAAGGACGACGTCCGCTTCGCCAGCATCGGCGCCAGCATCGACTGGCACGACGCCATTGTCTATACGGAGGCCTTCCGCCGCGACATCGACGGCCAGGCCAACGCCTTCTTCCCCAACCAGAAGGGCTGGTACGCCACCGCCGGCTACCGCATCGCGCGCTTTCTGCCGCACCTGACCTGGGCGCAGCTGCGCGACGACAACGACAGCGGCGACCCCGGCACCGGGCTGGAACAGGACTCGCTGACGCTGGGACTGCGGGTGGAACTGGGCAGCGGCGCGGCGCTCAAGCTGGAAGCGCAGCGGGTCGAGCCGCAGAACGGCTCGCGCGGCCTGTTCATGGCGGCCGAAGACGACATCAACGTCTTCAGCCTGGCCGTCGACGTCATCTTCTAGGGGGACGCGAACATGAACCTGATCAAGAAAACGTCCCTGTCCTGCCTGGCCCTGCTCGCGGCCCTGCTGGGCGGCCTGGCGCAGGCCGACGTCGTGCTGGTCGCCGATGCCTCGCTGGCGCTGGACGCGCTGACGCCGGAACAGGCGCGGCGCCTCTACCTGGCCCGGCCGGGGCGCTTCCCCGGGGGACTGCGGCTGGTGCCCTTCGACCAGCCGGCATCCAGTCCGGCGCGGCGGGTGTTCGTGCGCGAGGTGCTGAAGATGTCCGAACGCGAACTGGCCCAGTACTGGTCGCGGCGCACCTTCGCCGGCAAGGGCCGGCCGCCGCGGGTGCTGGCGGACGACGCCGCCGTGGTCGACCGGGTCAAGCACACGCCGGGCGGCGTGGGCTACATCGACGCCGACTCACTCGACGACGACATCAAGGTGCTGCTGCGCATCCCCGCCCCCTGACGCAGATTCATCGACACGTCGAAAGGTAGCGCGCCGCCGGTCCCTTGCAGGGGTTGGAGGAAAACACCGGCTCGCCCTCCCCGTCCCGCGCACCCGCGTCACTGTCCGGGAGCGCAGCGGCCGTCGCCGCGCCGGCAGACGCTGGCGCATCTCCTGGCGCGCCGCCCTGCGCCGCGGGCGCCGCGGGCGCTGCAGGCGCTGCAGGCGCTGCAGGCGCTGCAGGTGCTGCAGGCGCGGTGGACGTGTCGACCAGCGGTTCGTCCAGCTCCTCGTCCTCGGCAAAGGCCTCCGGCGCCGTCTGCGCCTCCTGCAGGAAGCGGGCGCGCGCCGCCTCCGAAGCGCGGCGCCGCCGCTCCCGCTCGGCCTCGCGTTGCGCCCGGGCCGCTGCCTCGCGTGCCTGCCGGGCGCGCGCCTGTTCCCGCCGGGCCGCGGCGCGTTCCGCCTCCAGCCGCTGCCGGGCCAGGCGCCGCAGTTCGGCCAGGCGACGGTTCTCCTGACGCAACCGTTCCAGGCGGGCGGCCTCCGCCTGCGCCGCCTTGCGGGCCGCTTCCGCAGCCTGCCTCGCAGCCTCTGCCTGCCTCGCTGCCTCTGCCTGCTTCGCTGCCTCTGCCTGCTTCGCTGCCTCTGCCTGCTTCGCTGCTTCCGCCTGCTTCGCTGCTTCCGCCTGCTTCGCCGCTTCCGCCTGCTTCGCCGCTTCCGCCTGCTTCGCCGCCTCTGCCTGCTGCGCCGCCTCTGCCTGCTGCGCCGCCTCTGCCTGCTGCGCCGCTTCTGCCCGCTTTGCCGCCTCTGCCTGCTGCGTTGCCACCGCTCTCTTTTCTGCTTTCGCCCTCTTCGCCGCCTCCCCCACTGGCTGGCGCCGCTGTTCCTGCGACCCGGCCTGCGGCGGCACAGCCGGTGACCAGCCGTACCAGGCGGCGCCCGCCACGCCCAGCGCCGCCAGCAGCAGCCCGGCCACGGCAATCCGTCGCATCGCCGGACGCCCGGAGCCGGCAACCGCTGCAGCCGGTTCGCCCGCCGTCGTGTCCGTGGTCGCAGGGCCGGCTTCGGGTGCCTTCTCCCCCTTCGGCCGGGTGCCGGCCGGCAACGTCGGCCCGGCCGCTGCAGCCTCCGCCGCCTCCGGCGAGGTCCCGGCCGCCGGCCGCCGTCCCGGCGACGCCTCCGCCACCGGCCCGGAAAGGGCGCCGTCACTGGTCATCTGCGCCGTCTGCAGCAGACTGCCGGCACGCTGGTCGCGCAGCACCAGTTCGATGACAGTCGCGTCGATGGTCTGGTTCTTGCCGGCGTAGCCGTATACCAGGGCCAGGTCACAGATACGGTTGACGAGGCGCGGAATACCGCCGCTGTAGTGGTGGATGCGCTGCACGGCCTCGTCGGTGAACAGGTCGTCCCGGCCGCCGGCGTGCGCCAGGCGATGGCGGACATAGGCGCCGGTCTCGCCGGCATCCAGCGCCGGCAGGTGCTGGCGACAGACCACGCGCCGGGCAAAGGCAGCCTGCGCCGGCGCGTCCAGTCGCGTGGCGAGCTCCGGCTGGCCGAGCAGGACGAGCTGCAGTGCCCCGCCCGGCCCGGTGCCGGGCAGTTGCAACAGCGCCTCGTAGTCGACCGCTTGCAGGCCCTGCGCCTCGTCCAGGATCAGCACCCCCCGGCGCCCTTCACGCTGCAGGCGGGCGACGAAACCGGCGATCTCCTGGCGGGCCTGTGCGGGATCGGCACTCGCCGGCAGATCGAAGGCCGCCAGCAACGCTTCGGGCAGGCTGCCGGACACCACGCCGGTGTGGCTCAGCAGGGCGACGGCGATATCGTCGTCCAGGCGGTACAGCAGCGCCCGCACCAGGGTGGTCTTGCCCGCGCCCACCTCGCCGGTGACGACGCAGAAACCGGACCGGTCGGCCACCGCCCGCTCCAGCTTTTCCAACGCCTCGCGGTGAGCCGCGGAAGGGAACAGGAAGTCCGGGTCGGGCAGCAGCGAGAACGGCCGCTCCCGGAAACCGTAGAAACGTTCGTACATGGAAGCCCCCAATCCGCCGTACTTGTTGTTGTGCGGGGATATTGTACCGCAGGGAGGGCCGAGACATTCGGGGGCGGAATGCGATGGATGCGCCGCGCCTGGCCGCGGGCGGGCGAGGACGTTCGGTCAGGCGGATTCGTCGGCGGTCTCGAACAGCTCTTTCAGGCCCTTGTTGAGCGGCTTCATCATTTTGGGGATCTCGATATCCATGACCTGGTCGCAGATCCACTTGCTGTCCTTCGGCCCCATGGTGCGGGTGACGCGCTCGCCGAGGTAGCGCTTGAAGGCATAGCCGGGTTCGCCGTCGCTGAAACCGAAGCCGGCGTAGTCGGCCAGGCGGGCATTGAGGATGTCGATGAAGGCCTGGCGGTAGTCCGGGCCGCTGCCTTCGGCGTCGACGCGGTTGTCGTGGTAGGTGTCGGCCAGTTTCAGCGCCAGGGCGACGATGAACTTCTGCCGTTCCTCGTCGCTCATGCGCGCGTGCACCAGGCGGTCGGTGACATGCACGAGGAAGGCGCACAACTCCTGGAACACATCCAGGCGCTGGGCGTTGCTGACCGTCTCGAAGCCCTCGTTCTCCAGACTCAGCACCGTGTCGCCGGCGATGCGCCATTCGATGAAGGCCAGCGCTCCGGCGATCTCTTCCAGGCTGCGTGGCTTGCCCCGTTTCTTCCAGCGACTCTTGACCCGCACGTCTTTCTCCCCAACGACCGTTCAAACGGCCGCTAGAATACCGCAGCGTGCCGTGCAATACTATACTAAATTAGTCAGGATTTAGACGGCCACAGGACACCCCCTGCCCATGAGCGACGGCATCTCCGAACCGGACATCCAGGCCTTGCAGGCCGCGGTACAGCGCAACTGCCACATCTCGGACGCGCGTTTCGCCAGCGACTACACCCTGTGCGTGTACCTGCTGAAGATGCGCGAGTTCTACCGCTGGGAATGCGGGCGCGGCCTCGGCGAGCCGCTGTCGGGCGACGAGGTCGGCGACTGGCTGAGCAGCCGCGAGGCGCTGTGGGAGACCCTGGAGGACGAACCCTTCGCGCCGCTGCCCATCGACGGCAGCGAGTACGATCCCTTCGACGACGACGCCATCAACGCCGCCCTGATGCCGCACGGCCTGCTTTACAGCGGCGGTTACGGCGCCAAGTCCAAGCCGCTGTTCTTCCTCGCCCGGCTGGAGCGCAGCGTCGAGGAAAACGGCTTTCGCGTGCACGTGGCCGGCGCCGAGCTGGCGCGCGACCTGACCGCGCCACCGGCCATGGCGGCCGGCGAGGCCATCTACGTGCGGCGCGAGTCGCTGCGCCGCATGCTCTGGGAGCGGGTCGAGGAATGGCGCTGGAACCGACCCGACAACGCCATGGGCCGGGCGCTGGGCTGCTACGATTTCGACGCCGACCTGCACGACGCGCTGGAGCGCATGGCCGACAGCGAGATCGACACCCTGGTGCTGCACGAGATCGGTGAGGTGCAGGCCGGCCGGGAACTGGGCGAGGCCTGGCACGCGCTCATCCTGGGCTTCCCGCGTTCGCGGGTGGAACTCATGGCGCGCGCGGTGCGCGACCACCTGGCCGATGCCCTGAGCACCCTGCCGACGCTGCTGGAGCGCGGCCACCCGCCCAGCCTCCATTTCTATTTCGCCAACTTCGGCGGCATGCGCCGGGAACTCTACCCGGCCCTGCTGGCCGCCTACGAACACTGGGCGCAGGACGGCGACGATTCGGCCCTGCTGCGCCAGGTCGAGGCCGGCCGCGCGCACTGGCTGGCGGTCGCGCGACAGATAATGGAACTGCACGCCCAGCGCGGCGACGAAGCCGCCAGCGCCATCGAGACCTTGATCGGGCACAGCAAGCTGTAAGACAATTCAGTCGTTCTCTCCCGCCGGTCGTCGTCATGTCCCCCACCCGCACCCAGGTACCCCTGCGCAGCATCCGCGAGATCAGGCCCGACACCTTCATCTTCGAACAGGCCAATGCCCTGGATCCGGCCCTGTGCGAGGACGCCATCCAGCGTTTCGAAGCGCACACCGACGAGCAGTACGAGGGCCGCATCGGCCAGACGGTCAGCAAGGACCGCAGCATCAAGAAGACCACCGACCTCGTGGTGAGCGGCAAGCCGCACTGGAAGGACATCGACCAGGCGCTGTTCCGTTCCCTGGGCCGCGCCATCCTCGAGTTCCGCGAGACCTTCCCCTACTTCAAGGGGCCGTTCAAGGACATGGGCTACGGTATCCAGCGCTACCTGCCCGGCGAGCACTACCACTGGCATATCGACGGCGGCAGCCACGAGTTCAGCCAGCGCCAGCTGGTGGCGCTGTGGTACCTGAACGATGTGCCCGGCCCCGGCGGCGAGACCGAGTTCCTGTACCAGGACATCAAGGTCACCCCCGAACGGGGCAAGCTGGTGCTGTTCCCCCCCTTCTGGACCCACGAACACCGCGCCGTCACCCTGCAGCAGGGCGTCAAGTACATCGCCACCACCTGGGTGGTGTTCGCCTGAAGCCATGACCCCCGAGGTGCGCGCACCGCGCGACGCCGCGGAGTACGAGGCGGCTCTCGAACTGCGCTGGCGCATCCTGCGCGCGCCCTGGGGCCAGCCGCGCGGCAGCGAGCGGGATGCGCTGGACGGCGACGCCGTCCAGCGGGTCGTCGTCGAGGCCGGCCGCGTGCTGGCCACCGGCCGGCTGCACCGGCTGGACGACGCCACCGGCCAGATCCGCTACATGGCGGTGGAAGCGAACCGGCGCGGCCGCGGCCTGGGCCGGCTGCTGCTCCGGAGCCTGGAACAGGCCGCCCGCGAAGCCGGCCTCGACCGCATCGTCCTGCACGCCCGCGAGGCCAGCGTCGCCTTCTACGAACACGCCGGCTACCGGCTGCTGGGACCCTCACACACCCTGTACGGAGAAATCCGGCACTGGCGAATGGAAAAACACCTCCCCCCGAACACGCCGGCCAATACGTAGGGTGGAGTGAGTGCAGCGAACCCCACCAGAGCGGCCTTTCTGGTGGCGGCTGTCGTAAAACCTGACGCAAAGGCGCGGAGAACACACAGGGACGCAAAGGTGTTTGTTTCATTCCGCCCCGGTGGTCTTTGCGTCTTTGCACCCTGGTGTTCGAGTACAACGCCGTGGAATCGTGGTGGGGTTCACTTCGTTCACCCCACCCTACCTGAATCGAAGCCATCCGCAGGGTGGAGTGAGTGCAGCGAACCCCACCGGAACACCGGCACGGTGGATACCGCTGCATGGACTCGAAGCCCTTCGCTCCACCAGGACATCCCACGTCGGTATGCTTCGTTTCGGAGGTGTCCGCCGGATGGCCATGGCGGGGTTCCCTTCGGTCACCCCACCGCGTTCGCCGGGGCGTCGACTCCCGGGCCCGGCCCGGGATCACGCAAACCGGCGGCGGGCATGGGTCTGCATGAGCTCGTGGAGGGTTTCGGGGTCGGGGTAGTCGGGGTGCTGGTGAAGGTAGTCCTGCCATTCGGCCCAGCGGGACGCCAGTTCGGCGTCGGTGCCGTGGCAGCCGAGCACGGTGACGACGGCGTCACCGACCTTCCAGGGACCGTCGCCGCGCAGCGGGCCGGGCAGGAAGCGCAGCGCCTCGGCGACCGGCAGCCCGGTCCAGAACGGCGGCAGGTAGACCAGCCCCCAGCGCCAGGCCATGCGTTCGGCCAGAATGTCGCGGCTGCCGTCCGGGAAGCGGACGGCCAGGGGTGCGGTGACGGAGAACAGGTCGGCCATGACGGTCCGGGCCGGACGCTCAGGCCACGATCTCGGTCTGCGTCATGTCGCCGCTGGTGTCCACCACCACCTCGCGCACCTGCGGCACCCGGGCCAGGATGTAGCCCGCCATCAGCAGCAGCATCTTCTTGTTCTCCGTATGCAGCGCGCCGAGCACGCGGTCGGCGACGATCTGGCAGCGCTGGTAGAGGTCCGGCTTCTCCACCCAGAAGCGGCTCATCTGCCAGCCACGGTCCATGTCCCGGTCCATCTTCGCATAGAATGGCTGCGCCTCGGCCATCAGATCCTCGGGCACATCGATGTCGTAGGTTTGGTCATCGACGCAGAGTTTCAATATCATCGTTGCTCTCCGATCACAGTCACTGCAGGAAACCGGCCGCCATGCTCATCGTCATTCCCGGCGTACTCGACGCCGCCACGCTGGAACAGGTGCGCGCCCTGCTCGCCGACGCGCCTTTCGTCGACGGCCGCCTGTCGGCCGGCAAATCGGCGCAGCGCGTCAAGCACAACCAGGAGCTGGACGCGCGCGACGCGCGCATCGAACGCCTCAACGAGCTGGTCATGGCCACCCTGGTGCAGCACCCGCTGTACCAGGCCGCGGTGCTGCCGCACCGCATCGCCACCCCCTTCTACGCCCGCTACACCCGCGGCATGCGCTACGGCGACCACGTCGACGACCCGGTCATGGGACCACCCGGCGGCCAGTACCGCAGCGACGTGTCCACCACCGTGTTCCTGAACGACCCCGGGGAGTACGAGGGCGGCGAACTGGTGATCCGCACGGCGTTCGGCGACCAGCGCGTCAAGCCCGGGGCCGGCGCCGTCGCGGCCTACCCGTCCTCCAGCCTGCACCAGGTGGCCGAAGTGACCGCCGGCGAACGCCTGGTGGCGGTGACCTGGGCCCAGAGCATGGTGCGTGACCCGCAGCGTCGGGAGCTGTTGTACCAGCTCTACCAGGCCCGCGAAAGCCTGCTGGAACGGCAACCGGACGCGGAGGAGACCACCCGCGTCGATCATGTCTACGTCAACCTGATGCGCCTGTGGGCGGAACTCTAGCCCCGCGCCACCGGGCCGGGCTGCCGTCCGGGCGGGTGGGTCACCGCGGCGTCGGCGGGGCTGTACCGGCCGGGGGAAGAACCAAATAAAAAACGGGCCGTGTCGCAGGACAGGGCCCGTCTCTGACGCGAGAACGCGCAGGCTTAGCGGTGTGAGCCCTTCTCGGCGTGGGCGACGTCCACCAGCTTCATGGCCAGCTCGTTGTATTCCTTCCGGTAGTTGTGCAGCGGGTGGCCTTCGTCGGCCATCCAGTACTCTTCCGGATCGACACCATGCTCGTGTTCATATTCCATGAATTTCTTCTGCATTTCCAGAAGCTTGCTGATGATTTCTTGCCTTTCGCTCATGGTATTCGCCTCCAAAGCGTTCGATTGCATCCGGCCTGCGCCGTTCAAAGACTGGCGCGAACTATAGAACGGGCGGGCCGGCATCGCCATATCCCCATTGGGCAGGATTTGGCCGGGTCTCAGTAACCGCCCTTGCGGGTGCTCTCCTTGAGGCCGGCGATCTTGCGGCCCTGCTTGCTGGGCATGCCCGGGAACAGGCGGTACATGTCCTTGCTGGTCGGCTTGCTGCCCCACAGCTTGGCCATGTCCTTGAGGATGGTGCGCTCGTTGGGCTCGTTGCCACCGTTGTTGTAGTGCTGGTCGCGCAGGTACTTGATGACGTCCCAGTGCTGTTCGGTGAGGTCGACGCCCTCTTTCTTGGCGATTTCTTCGGCGACCGCCTCGGTCCATTCGTCGATATTGACCAGGTAGCCGGTTTCCGTCAGCTCGATGGTCTTTCCATCCACTTCAATTGCCATTTCTATTTCTCCATTTGAATCAATAGATTGTAATTTAAGTTTAACCCACACCCTTAACAGATGTGGCGCGGAAATCTGTCAGCCCCGGTTGTCGGGCACCGTTTCGTGCACGGCCTTGATGCCCTTGTGCGGCAGGAACAGGCCGCAACCCAGG
This sequence comes from Thiohalobacter sp., assembly GCA_026984835.1. Taxonomy (GTDB): domain Bacteria; phylum Pseudomonadota; class Gammaproteobacteria; order DSM-19610; family DSM-19610; genus JALSRI01. Next base: position 15,932 of record JALSRI010000200.1, read on the forward strand.
GTCTGGTGTTCACCGATGCCGTGCTGTTGCAGGCGCACGGCCTCCTCGACGTCGAGGTCGGCCAGCATCAGGCTGCGCGTGAACAGCTCGCCGTCCGGCAGCCGGATGCAGTGGGTGCGCCCGCACAGCATCTTGCGCACGCGGATGTCG
>JALSRI010000201.1 GCA_026984835.1 Thiohalobacter sp.
GGAACGACAGCAACGAGGTGCGCGCCACGTGCTCGCTCATTTGCAGGGCGGCGATGGATTGCGGGATGCCGCTGCCCTGCGAGCCCGGGAACCAGGTGCGCGTCAGCCAGGACACCAGTACCAGCCCCAGCGGGCAGAGCAGGAAGGGCAGGTAGTCAGAGTGCGCCAGCATGTCGTGGAACAGTTTGTTGACGTGCTCGGTGGCGATGGCGAAGCCGGTTGCCACCAGGCCGACGATGATGGCGCCGCTCCAGAACAGGAAGCGTATCTTCCAGGCATCGGGCGACATGAATTCGCGTCCCGATCGGCGCAGGTGGTGCAGCATGATGGGTCGTCCGCAGGCAGGCGTGTCGGCCATGGTATTTTTTCGCACGCCGGCATGCAAATGGGGGTGGCGCGCCGTGCATGGACAGGGGCGCGGTGAAAACGGACAATACGGCTTGTTTCGAGCGACTGGCCGCGTGGACGGGAAGGACAGATGATCAGGATCGGCGTTGTGGGCGGTACCGGCTACACCGGTGTCGAATTGTTGCGGCTGCTGGCCGGGCATCCGCAGGCCCGTGTCGAGGTGATCACCTCGCGCGGCGAGGCCGGCCGGCCGGTCGCCGACCTGTTCCCCAATCTGCGCGGCCACCTGGATATCGCGTTCAGCGCGCCGGACAGCGGCCGGCTGGCCGACTGCGACCTGGTGTTCTTCGCCACCCCCAACGGCATCGCCATGACCCTGGTGCCGGAGCTGCTGGCGGCCGGCGTGCGGGTCATCGACCTGGCGGCCGACTTCCGGCTTCGCGACGCCGCGCTCTGGAAACGCTGGTACGGCATGGAGCACGCCTGTCCCGAACTGCTGGCCGAGGCCGTCTATGGCCTGCCCGAGGTCAACCGGACCGCTATCGCCGCGGCGCGGCTGGTGGCCAACCCCGGCTGTTACCCGACGGCCGTGCAGCTGGGGCTGCTGCCCCTGTTGCAGGCCGGCGTGGTGGAACCCGTCGGGCTCGTCGCCGACTGCAAGTCCGGCGTCAGCGGCGCCGGCCGCAAGGCCAGCGTCGGCACCCTTTTGGCGGAGGCCGGCGAGAACTTCAAGGCCTATGCGGTGCCGGGACACCGGCACCTGCCGGAAATCCGTCAGGGTCTGGAGGCCGCCACGGCCGGCGCCGTAGGCCTGACCTTCGTGCCTCACCTGACCCCCATGATCCGCGGCATCCACGCCACTCTCTATGCGCGCCTGCGCGATGAAGGCGCGGACCCGCAGGCCCTGTTCGAGCAGCACTACCGCGACGAACCCTTCGTGGACGTGCTGCCGGCCGGCGCCCACCCCGAGACGCGCAGCGTCAAGGGCGCCAACCACTGCCGCATCGCCGTGCACCGGCCCGGCGACGGCGATACGCTGGTGGTGCTGTCGGTGATCGACAACCTGGTCAAGGGTGCGGCCGGCCAGGCGGTGCAGAACATGAACCTGATGTTCGGGCTGGACGAGACCAGCGGCCTGCAGGCCGTGGCGCTGCTCCCCTAGGCACGATTGTTGCCTCTATTTCATAACTGAATGGAATCCGCCGGCCGCAGAATTCTCGTGTACAGTGACCGGCAGCTGTGGCTGCTGCTGGCGTTGCTGCTGTCGGCGCTGCTGTTGTCGGCCTGGTGGCTGTTCGACTTCGGCAAGCGGCGCGGCGCGGTGGAGCTGTCCGAGCTGCGCCACGACAAGGCGCGGCTGGAAGAGGCCTTGCAGCAGGCCGGCCAAGACAAGCGCCGCCTGCAGGCGCGGGTCGCTGTGCTGGAGCGGTCCAGCCAGATCGACCGCGAGGCCGCCCAGGGGGTGCGACGCGAGCTGGCGAAGCTGCAGGAGGAGCTGGGCCAGCTGCGCAAGGAGCTGGCGTTCTATCGTGGCATCGTGTCGCCGGGGGACGTGAAGCCGGGCCTGCGCATCCAGCGCTTCCAGCTCGAGCCGCGGGACTGCGCCGGTTGCTGGTTCTACAGCCTGACACTGACCCAGGTGAAGCGCAACAACCGTTATGCGACGGGCGTCATCGATCTGAAGGTCGAGGGCGTCGAAAATGGCAAGACGAAACAACTGCCGCTGTCCGCCATTGCCAGCGGCGCGGGCAAGGTGCTGAAATACCGCTTCCGCTATTTCCAGCACTTCGAGGGCGAACTGAAGCTGCCGGCCGGTTTCCGGCCGCAGCGGGTCACCCTCCGGCTGCGGCCGCGAGGCAAGGGGCAGCCGGCGGGTATCGAGCAAAGCCTGGACTGGCCGGCCTGAAGGCGGTCCGGCAAGGAGGACGTGATGTTTGGGATGGGCAGGAAAGGCAATTCGACGCGTATCGATACGGTCATCGGCGAACACACGGTGCTGGAAGGGGACGTGCATTTCAGCGGCGGGCTGCACATCGACGGCACGGTCAAGGGTGATGTCATCGCCGAGCCGGGCAGTGGCGCCGTGCTGACGGTCAGCGAGTGCGGCCGCATCGAGGGCGACGTACGGGTGCCGCAACTGGTGCTGAACGGTTCGGTGCGGGGCGAGGTGCACGCCAGCGAGCGGGTCGAACTGGCCTGCCGCGCCCAGGTGACCGGCAATCTCTACTACCGGCTCATCGAAATGGCCGCCGGCGCCCAGGTGAACGGCAGCCTGGTGCACGAAGGCGCCAGCGAGCCGGAGGCCGGCCCGGCGCACGAAGAGCCGGTGCTGCCCGCCGGCCTGTCGCGCGCCTCCAATACTTGACCGTATTAGTCGGAAAATAGATAATGGCTGCATCGTCCATGTTCAGGGACACGCGTTCGGAGAATCACCCATGAGCGACACTGCAACCCAGGAAAGCACCCAGACCGAGGCCCCGCTGGTCTTCACCGATGCCGCGGCCGAGAAGGTCAAGAGCTTGATCGAAGAGGAAAAAAATCCCGGTCTGATGCTGCGCGTCTACATCACCGGTGGGGGGTGTTCCGGTTTCCAGTACGGCTTCACCTTCGACGAGAAGGTCAACGAGGGCGATACCGAGGTCGAGAAGAACGGCATCAAGCTGCTGATCGATCCCATGAGTTTCCAGTATCTGGTGGGCGCCGAGATCGACTACAAGGACGATCTCGAGGGCGCGCGCTTCGTCATCCGCAATCCCAACGCCACCACCACCTGCGGCTGCGGCTCTTCCTTCTCGGTCTAGATCCCGCCGCTCCAGCCGACCAGGGGCGCGCGGCGCCCCTTTTTGCTGGCTGGGAAACGGGTCGGCCGATGTGTTACCTTGCGGCCCGTATTTCAGGAGACACCCATGAGTGAATACCTGCCCGGCCTGGAAGGGGTCCCGGCCACGCAATCCAATATTTCCGACCTGGACGGCACCCGCGGCATCCTCACCTACCGCGGCTACCGCATCGGCGACCTGGCGCGCCGCAGCACTTTCGAGGAGACCGCCCTGCTGCTGCTGGACGGTCGGCTGCCGACCCGCGAGGAACTGGCCGCCTTCGACGCCGACCTGCGCCGCAACCGGGTGGTGAAGTACAACATCCGCGAAATCATGAAATACCTGCCGGCCACCGGCCACCCCATGGAAATGCTGCAGACGGCGGTGGCCAGCCTGGGCATGTTCTATCCCGGTGACGAGTGCCTGACCGGCGGCGATGTGTGCGGCGACCTCAACTACGTGCACAATATGTCGGTCAAGATCATCGCCCGCATGGCGACCCTGGTGGCCATGTGGGAGCACGTGCGCAACGGTTACGACCCCATCCCGCCGCGCAAGGACCTGGGCTATGCCGAGAACCTGCTCTACATGTTCAACGGCGAGGAACCCGATCCGCTGCTGGCGCGCATCATGGATGCCTGCCTGATCCTGCACGCCGAGCACACCATCAATGCCTCGACCTTCGCGGCGCTGGTGGCCGGTTCCACCCTGGCCAGTCCCTACCTGGTCATCGCCGCCGCCATCGGCACCCTGGCCGGCCCGCTGCACGGCGGCGCCAACCAGCGGGTGGTGGAGATGCTGGAAGAGATCGGCCGGCCGGAGAACGTGCGCGCCTGGCTGGACGGGAAGCTGGCGAAGAAGGCCAAGATCTGGGGCATGGGCCACCGCGAATACAAGGTCAAGGACCCGCGCGCCACCATCCTGCAGGGCATGATGCGGGAGCTGATGGAACAGCGCGGCGGCAGCATGGGGCCGCTGTTCGAGACGGCCCTGGCGCTGGAGGAGGCCTGCGAGGAGAAGCTGGCGCCCAAGGGCGTCTACCCCAATGTCGATTTCTACTCCGGCATCCTCTACAAGGAGATGGGCATCCCGCCGGACCAGTTCACCTCCATCTTCGCCGTCGCCCGCTCGGCCGGCTGGCTGGCGCACTGGCGCGAACAGCTCAAGGACAACCGCATCTTCCGGCCCACCCAGGTCTACACCGGCGAGAGCGAACGCGACTACGTGCCGATCGAGCAACGCTGAACGAAACGCAGGACTCTCATGAGCTCAAGGGGGGTCAGGTCTTGGTTACTCAGGCCGGATACACCGCCCCCAGCACTACCGCCCGCGCCGCGCCCGTCACCGAAGGCAGGTTGCCCGGTTTCCCTTCCAGGGTCTGTTTCGCCAGCCACGCGAAGGCGGATGCCTCCACCCAGTCCGGGGGCAGGCCGCAGGCGCCCGTGGTTTCGACGGCGACGCCGGGCAGGGCCCGCGCCAGCGCTTCCATCAGGCACAGGTTGTGGGCGCCGCCGCCGCACACCAGCAGCGTCCCGGTGTCGGGCGCCGCCGCCCTGAGCGCGTCCGCGGCGCTGCGCGCGGTCAGTTCCAGCAGGGTCGCCTGCACGTCCTGCGGCGCCGGCCGCCCGCCGGCCGCCCGCAGCTGCCGGTCGAGCCAGTCGGCGCAGAAGTGCTCGCGGCCGGTGCTCTTCGGCGCCGGCCGGCGAAAGTAGGGGTCGTCCAGCAGGCGTTCCAGCAGCGCCGCATCGACGCTGCCGGCGCAGGCCCAGGCGCCATCGCGGTCGTAGGCCTTGCCCTGGTGGCGCCGGCACCAGGCGTCCAGCAGCACGTTGCCCGGTCCGGTATCGAAACCCGTCACCGGGCCGTCGGCGGCGGGCAGCAGGGTCAGGTTGGCCATGCCGCCGACGTTGAGGACGGCCCGGTGTTCGTCCTTGCGGGCGAACACGGTGCGGTGGAAGGGCGGCACCAGCGGCGCGCCCTGGCCGCCGGCGGCCAGGTCGCGGCGGCGGAAGTCGGCGACGGTGGTGATGCCCGTGCGTTCGGCGATGCGCGCCGGGTCGCCGATCTGCAGGCTGAAGGGATGCGGCCCGTGTGGATGGTGGCGTACGGTCTGGCCGTGGCTGCCGATGGCCACCACTTCACCGGCGGCGATGCCGGACTCTCCCAGCAATGCCCTCACGGTTTCGGCGAAGGCCTCGCCGAGGGCGGCGTCCAGTTCGCCATAGTCGTTCAGGTCCAGCGCCTGCCGGCTTTCGGCCAGGGTGAGCAGGCGCTCGCGCAGCGCCGGCGCGAAGGCCTGGTGCAGGGTGGCGGCCAGCTCCAGCGGCGCTAGGTCAAAGTCCACCAGCACGGCGTCGATGCCGTCCAGGCTGGTGCCGGACATGAGGCCGATGAAGTAGTCGGACACGGCGACGGCGCGTGCGGCGCGTGCGCCTACTCCCTGAGGGCGACGGCGTTGGTCTTCGCCAGCCGCAGCAGGGCCAGCGAGGATTGGCTGACCTGGCGGAAGTCGTCCATGAAACGGGCCGGCAGCGGGGCCGCCGCCGGCAGACGCACGGTCAGCGGGTTGCGGTGTACGCCATTGACGCGGAATTCGTAGTGCAGGTGCGGACCGGTCGCCAGGCCGGTGCTGCCGACGTAGCCGATCACCTGGCCCTGCTGCACCCGGCTGCCCACCTTCAGGCCGCGGCGGTAGCGCGACAGGTGGCCGTACAGGGTGCTGTACTTGCTGCCGTGCTGGATGACGATGGCCTTGCCGTAGCCGCCCTTGCGGCCGCGCCAGACGATGCGGCCGGCGCCGGTGGACTTGACGGGGGTGCCGCGGGGGGCGGCGTAGTCCACACCCTTGTGGGCGCGGATGCGGTTGAGTATCGGGTGCTTGCGGCCGAGGCTGAAGCGCGAGCTGATGCGCGAGAAGGCCACCGGGGTGCGCAGGAAGCTCTTGCGCAGGCTGCGGCCTTGCGGCGTGTAGTAGTCGACGTGGCCGCTGGCGTCGGCGTAGCGGATGGCCTGGTAGGATTTGCCGCGGTTGACGAATTCGGCGGCCAGGATGTTGCCGGTGCCGATGCGGTCGCCGTCCAGGTATAACTCCTCGTAGACGACGGTGAACTGGTCGCCGCGGCGGATGTCCAGTGCGAAGTCGATGTCCCAGCCGAACAGGTTGGCCAGTTCCGCGGCGATGCTCTCGGGCAGGCCGGCTTTCTGGGCCGCCTCGAACAGGGAGCTCTCGATGGTGGCGGTGGCGTGCCGGGAGCGGCGTTCCGGCACCTTGACGACCAGCTGGGCGTCGTAGCCGTCGTCCTGGCGGCGGATCTGCACGCTGTTCATGGCGTCGATCTCGTACACCAGCTCTTGCAGGCGGCTGTCGTCCGACAGGCACAGTTTCAGCGTCTGGCCCGGGTAGATGCGGGTCAGTTTCCTGGCGATCGAACCGCTTTTCAGGATCTTGTGCAGCTCGCTGGCCTTGAGGCCCTGTTCGGAGAAGATGCGCGCCAGGCTGTCGCCTTCACGGATGGTGAGTGTCTTCCATTCGCCCCGGCCGGCGGTCGGTCCGGCGGCGGGGGCGCGGCTGGCGACCAGGCCGTCGGCACCCTCCTGTTCGATTTCCACCGTCTGCGGAATACTGGGCGCAGGCAGTTCCAGCGGCACTTCCTGTACCCGCAGGGCATTGGCGTCGAGCGAGGAGAGCAGGAACACGGCGATGCCCCCCACGGCAAAGGTCGCCGGCAGGAGCCAGCGCAGCGCGCGCCGGGCGCCGCCGCACCGACGGCCGCTGTGCAGGGGTGGCTGGTAGTCCCTCAGGGAAGCCTGTGTGTAATCCACGGAAAATCCTTGTAAATCGATCAGAACAACTTACTGTTCAAATGGTTGCCGGTCAACATAATTCCGACGGTCGTGATTCCGATAGCAGGTTTTGTGCCAGCTGCCGTGACTGTATCGGCGAAAAGCGAAAAAACTGTGCCTTTTTAGGTGCCTGCCTCCAAGAGCCCGGGCCGCTGTGGTACCCTTCGCCTCCCCTGAAACAGCCCGAGGGCGGCACGCGGACATGTCAGAGTCAGCAGCACTGCAGCAGATCAAGCGCGGTACCGAGGAGATCCTGGTCGAACCGGAACTGGTGGAGCGCCTGGAGAGCGGCCGCCCGCTGCGCGTCAAGGCCGGCTTCGATCCCACGGCGCCCGACCTGCACCTCGGCCACACCGTGCTGCTGAACAAACTGCGCCAGTTCCAGGATCTAGGCCACGAGGCGATCTTTCTGATCGGCGACTTCACCGGCATGATCGGCGACCCGACCGGCAAGAACGTTACTCGCAAGCCGCTGACCCGCGACGAGGTGATCGAGAACGCGAAGACCTACGAGCAGCAGATCTTCAAGATCCTCGACCCGGAGAAGACCCTGGTCATGTTCAATTCGAGCTGGATGAACGAGATGTCGGCCGCCGACCTGATCCAGCTGGCGGCGAAACACACGGTGGCGCGCATGCTGGAGCGCGACGATTTCAGCAAGCGCTACCGCTCGGGCCAGCCCATCGCCATCCACGAATTCCTCTACCCGCTGGTGCAGGGCTACGACTCGGTGGCGCTCAAGGCCGACGTCGAACTGGGCGGCACCGACCAGAAGTTCAACCTGCTGGTGGGCCGGCAGCTGCAGGAGGCCTGGGGCCAGAAGCCGCAGGTGGTGCTGACCATGCCCATCCTGGAAGGCCTGGACGGGGTGCAGAAGATGTCCAAGTCGCTGGGCAACTACATCGGTATCGATGAACCGCCCGACGAGATGTTCGGCAAGCTGATGTCGATTTCCGACGAGCTGATGTGGCGATATTTCGAGTTGCTCAGTTTTCGTCCGCTGGACGAGATCGAGACCCTCCGGCGGGAAGTCGCGGGGGGGCGCAACCCGCGTGACGTCAAGTTCGAGCTGGCCCGGGAGATCGTGGCCCGCTTCCACAGCGAGGCGGATGCGGAGCGTGCCCGCCGGAATTTCGTTGCCCGCTTCCAGAAGGGGGCGCTGCCCGACGACATGCCGGAAGTCGGCCTGGCCGTCCCGGCCGAGGGCATACCGGTGGCCAACCTGCTCAAGGAGGCCGGCCTGACCTCCAGTACCTCGGAGGCCCTGCGCATGATCCAGCAGGGCGCGGTACGCATCGATGGCCAGCGGATCGAGGACCGCAAGCTCGTGCTGCCGCCGGGCGGCAGCCACGTCTGCCAGGTGGGCAAGCGGCGCTTCGCGCGGGTGCGGCTGGGCTAGCGGGGTTCCTCCCCTGTCCTCGCGCCCGGAGCGGGCTATACTGCCGAGAGGGTTACCGGAATA
>JALSRI010000202.1 GCA_026984835.1 Thiohalobacter sp.
TCGACCGGACGGCCCGGCTCGATGGCGCCGGTCTCCAGCGACACCGGCGCAATGGTGTAGCGGGCGCCGCTCTGGCGGTCGTCCCAGGTCAGGCTGGCGTCGACGATGCGGATGCCACCCAGCGCGAAACCGGCCAGCGCCCCGCCCTTTCCTCCGCCGCCCTTTTCCGCCGGCGCGCCGGCGCCGCCGGCCGCCAGGTCGTCCCAGTTGTTCACGCCCCGCTTGTTGCGCGCCAGGTTGAGCCGCAGGCCGTCCAGCAGCAGGGTGTCCATCTCCAGCCGGCCGCGCAGCAGCGGCAGCAGGCGCACCCGCACCTGCACCTGCTTCACCTCGGCGAACGGTGTCGTGCCGAAACCGGGCGCGTTGCCCAGCCGGGTGGGGCCGATCTCCACGCCCAGCCAGGGAAACACCGACAACGCCAGCCTGCCTTCGATATCGAGCCGGCGGCCGGTCTTCTCCTGCACCAGCGCCGTGAGGTCGTCCTTGTAGTCGTTGGGGTCGACCACCAGCGGCAGCACGACGGCGGCGACCAGCAGCAGCGCGACCAGCGCACCGAGCAGGTACAGCAGCGGGCGGAGAATCTTTCCCATCAGAACATCCTTCGACGCGGTGAGCGGGCGCAGGGCGAAACTGGAGCGGGTGATGGGAATCGAACCCACGTCATCAGCTTGGGAAGCTGAGGTTCTACCATTGAACTACACCCGCGGATTGCGGCCTTTATAAGTCCTTGGGCGCAGGCTGTCAAAGATTCCCGCCAGCGCGGGGCGTGGCCGCGGGCTCAAAGGGCCTGGTAGAGCCCGGCCACCTCGTTTGCGAAGCGCTCCAGCACCAGGGCCCGCCTGGCCTTCAGGGTCGGCGTCAGCAGGCCGTTGTCCACCGTCCAGGGCTCCAGCATGGGCGCCACCCGGCGGATGCGCGCATAGCCGGGAAAATCGTGCAGCTGCACCTGGATGCGCTCCAGGATCCTTTTCTGCAGGCGCTCGTCGGCCAGGCTGTCACGCTGGAAGGGATCCAGGCCCAGCTCCCTGGCCAGCCCGAACCAGAGGTCGGAATTGAGCACCACCAGCGCCGCCAGCCAGGGCCGGCCCTCGCCGACCACCAGCGCCTGATCGATGAGGGGGTCCAGGCAGATGGCCGACTCCATGTCGCCGGGCGGGATCTTCTCGCCGTTGGACAACACCAGGATATCCTTCAGGCGCCCCGTTATATAGATACGGCCGTCCTCGATGCGCGCCTGGTCGCCGGTATGCAGCCAGCCGCCCGGTTCGATGACCTCGGCGGTGGCGGCGTGGTTGTTCCAGTAGCCCAGCATGATGCCCGGGCTCTTCACCAGCAGCTCGTCCTGGTCGCCGATCTTCACCTCGATGCCGCGCAGCGGTTCGCCGACGCTGGCCGGGTCGTTGTGGCCGGGGCGGTTGACGCTGATCACCGGGCTGGTCTCGGTCAGGCCATAGCCCTGCAGGATCTCCAGCCCCAGGGCGATGAAGGTACGCGCCACCGGCACCGGCAGGGCAGCGCCGCCACTGACGGCGTAGCGCACCCGCCCGCCCAGTTTCGCGGTCACCTTGTCGCCCACCAGCCGGCGCAGCAGCGGGTGCAGCGCCAGGCGCGGCCGCCAGCCGGCCTGGCCCTGGCGGCGAAGGAAGTGGTGCCAGCCGACGCGGGTCGCCGCCGCGAACAGGCTGCGCGCGAGCGGGGACTGTTTCTCCAGCTGCTGCACGATACGCCCGTGCACGCGCTCGAAGATGCGCGGCACGGCGATCAGCACGGTGGGCCGCACCTGGAGCAGGTCCTCGGCCAACTGGTTCACGGACCGCGCATAGGCGACCTGCGCGCCCGCCATCATGGGCAGGTAGTAGCCGGCGGTGCGCTCCAGGGTGTGCGACAGCGGCAGGAAGGACAGGAACAGGTCCTGGACGTAGACGTCGATGGAAGCCAGCGCCGCGTGCGCCACGCTGAGCATGTTCCAGTGGCTGAGCATGACGCCCTTGGAGCGCCCGGTGGTGCCCGAGGTATAGACGATGGAAGCCAGCGCCTGCGGGTCGCCCTCGCGCCGCGCCAGCGGCGGCGCCTGCGCCGGCAGCCAGTCGTCGACGAAGCGCAGGCGTTCGTCGCCGGCCAGCAGGGTCCGCCTGTCTTGCTCGTCGGCGGGCGCATCCAGCACCAGCACCCGCTGCAGGGAGCCGTTGTCGCGCAGGGCCGGCACCAGCTTCTTCCACTGGTTGACGTTCTGCACCAGCAGCAGCCGGGTGGCCGAATCCTCGAGGATATAGTCGATGTTGTCGGGCCGGTCGTCGACGTACAGCGGCACGGTGACCAGGCCCTGGTTCATGGCCGCCTGGTCGAAGGTCACCCACTCCACACCGTTGCGCAGGCGCAGGGCCACGCGATCGCCCGGATCCAGGCCTTCGGCGGCCAGCGCCGCGCTCCAGCGCGCCACGCGGCGCCCCATGTCCGCCCAGTCCAGGTCCACCCAGGCATCGGTGCGGCGATCGTGGTACCGGTAGGCGACCGCCTGCGGGCTGTGGCGCACGCGCTCGAAGAACAGGCCGTCGAGGGTGCCGGCGCGTTCGGCGCTGATGAGGTCTTCCTGCCACTCGGCCATAACCACTTATTTGCGCAGAGAATCCCTTGAAATGCAACTTTTCGGGTAGAATGCAGCGGCATGGAAGTGATTCTCAACGGAGAGCCGCGCGAGCTGCCCGACGGCCTCAGCGCCGCCGGCCTGATCGAGCACCTCGGCCTGGCGGACCAGCGCCTCGCCATGGAGATCAACCAGGAGATCGTGCCGCGCAGCACCTTCGAATCCCACGTCCTCCGGCCCGGCGACCGCATCGAGATCGTGCGTGCCATCGGCGGTGGAGCCCGTTGAAGCAGCCCAGGAGCCCCGACATGTCCAGCGTGATGAAGAGTGCCAGCCCCCGTACCGCCGACCCCCTGCTGATCGACGGCGTCGAATACCGGTCCCGCCTGCTGGTCGGCACTGGCAAGTACAAGGACATGGACGAAACGAAGCGGGCCGTGGAAGCCAGTGGCGCCGAAATCGTCACCGTCGCCATCCGCCGCACCAACATCGGCCAGAACACCGACGAACCCAGCCTGCTCGAGGTGCTGCCGCCGGACCGCTACACCTACCTGCCCAATACCGCCGGCTGTTACAACGCCGAGGAAGCCGTGCGCACCTGCCGCCTGGCGCGCGAACTGCTGGACGGCCACAACCTGGTCAAGCTGGAAGTGCTGGGCGACGAGAAGACCCTGTTCCCCGACATCGTGCAGACACTGGCCGCCGCCGAGACCCTGATCGCCGACGGCTTCCGGGTCATGGTGTACACCAACGACGACCCCATCGTGGCCAGGCGTTTCGAGGACATGGGCTGCGTGGCGGTGATGCCGCTGGCCGCGCCCATCGGCTCCGGACTGGGCATCCGCAACCCCTACAACATCCTCACCATCGTCGAGAACGCCCGCGTTCCCATCCTGGTCGACGCCGGCGTCGGCTGCGCCTCGGACGCCGCCATCGCCATGGAGCTGGGCTGCGACGGCGTGCTCATGAACACCGCCATCGCCGGCGCGAAGGACCCGGTGCTCATGGCCTCGGCCATGAAGAAGGCCATCGAGGCCGGCCGCGAGTCCTACCTCGCCGGTCGCATCCCCAGGAAACGCTTTGCCAGTGCATCGTCGCCGCTGGACGGGATGTTCTTTTAGGGGGGTGGTGGCCGCCGCCTTTGTATAACCGCCAAGACGCCAAGAAAGCATTTTCTTGTACACGGCTGCGCGCGAAGCGCGCCAGCCGACAAATGAAATTCCTGTTTTTTCCTGGCGTCTTGGCGGTTATACGGTTTCAGACCCCCGACACCTGCCTCAGATGTACGTCGCGCTGCGGGTAGGGGATGGTGATGCCGGCGTCCCGGAAGCCCTTCCAGATGGCCAGGTTGACTTCGGAGCGGACGCCGCCGACACCCTGCTGGGGATCCTTGATCCAGACCCGCAGTTCCAGTTCGATACCGCTGTCGCCGAAGCCCATCAGGCGCGCCGTGGGCTCGGGCCGTGCCAGCACCCGCTCGCAGGCACCGGCGGATTCCAGCATGATGGCCATGGCCCGTTCCGGGTCGTCGCCGTAGCTGATCTGTACCGGGATCTTGATGCGCACCTGCGGATCGCTGTAGCTCCAGTTGATGACCTCGGTGGTGATCAGGTTCTCGTTGGGGATCAGGGTCTCGACGCCGTCGCGGTCGCGCACCACGATGTAGCGGGCGTGCAGCTCCTGCACCCAGCCGAATTTCTCGTTGATACTGATGACGTCGCCGGGCCGGATGGAGCGGTCGAACACCAGGATGAAGCCGCTGATGAAGTTGCTGGCGATGCGCTGCAGGCCGAAGCCCAGACCCACGCCCAGGGCACCGCCGAACACCGCCAGCGCACTGAGGTCGATGCCGACGGCGCTCAGCGACAGCAGCGCCGCCAGGGTGTAGAGCGCGAACTTGGTGGTCTTGGCGATGCCGATCTTGGCGCCGCTGCTGATATAGGTCGAATGCGACAGGCCCTGCTCGATGGCGCGCGCGAGCCAGGCCGCCAGCACCATCAGGGCGCCCACCGCCACCAGCAGCTGCAACACCGTGAACAGCGACACCCGCGTGCCGCCGAAGGTGTAGCCGATGGCATCGAGCGCCTCGACCACGTCCGGCAGCCAGCCCAGCAGGTGCAGCGCCACCAGGATCCAGATGGAGGTGCTGATCAGGTTCTCCCAGGCCTTGACCGCCGGGCCGGGCTGCAATGCCTTGCGCAGTACGTACACGGTCAGGCGGATGACGGCCAGCGACAGCAGCAGCGGCACCGCGATATCCAGCAGCAGCACGTCGAGCCCGAGCCGGTGCAGGCCGGCGCGGCCCACCAGCACGCCCAGCAGCATGCTGAGCGGAAAGATGATGCGCTGGGCGCTGCGCAGGGTGATGTAGCGGATGTTGCGGCTGTCGAGCTCGGTCGAGGATTCCAGCAGGAAACGGCCCAGCGTGCGGTGCACGACCAGCGCCCCGGCGGCCGCCAGCATCAGGATCAGCAGCTGCCAGCCGAGCGCCGCGTAGTCCAGGTGCGCGAACCAGGTCGCGGCGCGGTTCAGATAGTCTTGCAGCAAGGCCGTATAATCCCGTCCCGTGGATGGACGCCATGAACGAAGCCAAACATAACACAGCCGGGCATGCCAGGCGTATCCGTTCCTTCGTGCGCCGCGAGGGCCGGCTCACCGCCGGCCAGCAGCGGGCGCTGGACGAACTGCTGCCGCGCTACGGCGTCGACGGCGACGGCCTCATCGATTTCGCCCGCCTGTTCGGCCGCCGCGCGCCCCTCACCCTGGAGATCGGCTTCGGCAACGGCGCCTCGCTGGCGGCCATGGCCGCGGCCGCGCCGGAACAGGATTTCGTCGGCATCGAGGTGCACAGGCCCGGCGTCGGCCAGTTGCTGGCGGAGCTGGAGCGGCGCGGCCTGGACAACGTGCGGGTGCTCTGCGACGATGCCGTGGACATCCTGCGCCAGCGCATCGCCCCGGCCTCGCTGGACCGCGTGCTGCTGTTCTTTCCCGACCCCTGGCCCAAGCGCCGCCACCACAAGCGCCGCATCGTGCAGCCGGCCTTCGTCGAGCTGGTCGCCTCGCGGCTGCGCCCCGGCGGCCTGTTCCATCTGGCCACCGACTGGCAGCCCTACGCGGCGCACATGCTGCGGGTGCTGGACGCCTGCCCGGCCTTCGAAAACACGGCCGGCCGCGGCCGCTGCGCCGGGCGCCCCGCGGACCGGCCGCCGACCCGCTTCGAGCAGCGCGGCCGACGGCTCGGTCATGGCGTCCACGACCTGCTCTACCGCCGCACGCCGACCGGTGCGGGCGCGTGAATGTGGCGCATCCCTGTGGTAGCATGCGCAGCCCTCCGGGCGTGCGGCAAGGCCGGCCGGAGGCCCGGATCATGTCACCGCACACCCTTGATTTCGTATTGAAATCAAAAGAATAAGCTCTTCTTGGCGGCATGGCGGGAAAAGTGGTTCAATACGCCGTTCGGGCGCGCCGGGCGATCGCCGGCCGCGCCGCGGCACCGAATTCAGCGCGTCGCCGGAGGCGGCGCGCCCGCGCGTTTCAAGCACTGTCGTTGAGGAGACTGGTATGTCCAAGAAGCACCCGATCATCGCAGTCACGGGTTCGTCCGGTGCCGGCACCACCACCGTCAAGGTCGCGTTCGAGCACATCTTCCTGCGCGAGGGCCTGAACCCCGCCGTCATCGAGGGGGACAGCTACCACCGCTACGACCGCGTGGCCATGAAAGAGGCCATGAAGAAGGCGGAAGAGGAAGGCAACACCCACTTCAGCCACTTCGGCCCCGAAGCCAACCTGTTCGACAAGCTCGAAGAGACCTTCAAGACCTACGGCGAGACCGGCACCTGCGAGCGCCGCTACTACCTGCACAGCGAGGAAGAGGCCGAGCCCTTCGGCCAGAAGCCCGGTGAATTCACGCCCTGGGAACCCATTCCGCCCGGCACCGACCTGCTGTTCTACGAAGGCCTGCACGGCGGCGTGGTGGACGGCAAGGTCAATGTCGCCCAGTACGTGGACATGCTCATCGGCGTGGTGCCCATCGTCAACCTGGAATGGATCCAGAAGATCCACCGCGACTGCGCCCAGCGCGGCTACTCGGCCGAGGCGGTGACCGACACCATCCTGCGCCGCATGCACGACTACGTGCATTACATCACGCCGCAGTTCTCGCGCACCGACATCAACTTCCAGCGCGTGCCGACGGTCGACACCTCCAACCCCTTCATCGCCCGCGACATCCCGACGCCGGACGAGAGTTTCGTGGTGATCCGCTTCCGCGACCCGAAGAAGCTGGACGTGGACTTCGCCTACCTGCTGAACATGCTGGACCGCTCCTTCATGTCGCGCCGCAACACCATCGTGGTGCCGGCCGGCAAGATGGGCTTCGCCATGGAGATCATCCTGGCCCCCATCATCGAACGCATGATGGACGCCAGAAAATCGGCCTGAGGCGGCGGATTCTGCGAAACCACAGAAAGCGCGGGGCCGGCGGCCCTGCGCTTTTTTTCTATACTTGCCGGATCGACCCTCACCCCGCACCCGCAAGGCCCGCAGCGCATGAACCCACCGGCTGACGCCAACCCCTTCCTGCTCGGCCACGCCCAGTCCACCCACTGGGAGAAGGCGGCGGAGCAATGCCTGCAGCAGATCGGCTACGTGCCGCCCGAGGCCAACCTGGGCTTTCTGTACCTGACCGACACCTACGCCGACCTTACCCCGGAGATTCTCGACTTCTTCCGCACGGAAACGGGCGTGGAGCACTGGATCGGCACGGTCGGCGTGGCCATCTGCGCCACCGGCAAGGAGTACTACCAGTCCTCGGCCATGGCGGCCATGATCGCCAGCCTGCCGGACGACGGCTTCCGCCTGCTGCCCTTCTACAACCGCGCGGCCGACCGCCTGCCCGGCGGCTGGGGAGACTGGCTGGCCGGCTCCGGGCGACACCTGGCGGTGGTGCACGGCGACCCCTCGAACGGCAACATCCCCGTCCTGCTCAAGCAGCTGGCCGACGAGCTGCCGGGCGGCCGCCTGGTCGGCGGCCTGACCTCCTCGCACGGCGGCCACCCGCAGATCGCCGGGGACGTGGTCGACGGCGGCCTGTCGGGGGCGGTGTTCAATGACCGGGTGCCCATGGTCACGGCGCTGACCCAGGGCTGCGCGCAGATCGGCACCAGCCACCGCGTCACCAGCTGCGAGCAGAACATCATCAACAGCCTGGACGACCAGCCGGCGCTGGACGTGTTCAAGGAGGATATCGGCGAAATCCTGGCCCGCGACCTCAACCGCGCCGCCGGCTACATCTTCGCCGGCATGCCGGTCGAGGATTCGGACGGCAGTGACTACCTGGTACGCAACCTGCTCGGCATCGACACCCACGGCAAGCGCATCGCCATCGGCGACATGGTCACGCCCGGCCAGCAGGTGCAGTTCTGCCGCCGCGACGGCGCCAGCGCCTGGCAGGACCTGCAACGCATGGTGGACGAACTGAAGCAGCGCATCGACGGTCCACCGCGCGGCGCCCTGTATTTCTCCTGCCTGGGCAGGGGGCGCGAACTGTTCGGCGACGAATCGGGCGAGCTGGGCTTCCTGCGCCGCGAGCTGGGCGACGTCCCGCTGGTCGGCTTCTTCGCCAACGGTGAGATCTCGGGACGGCGGCTGTACGGGTATACCGGGGTGCTGACCCTGTTCCTGTAGGTGGTAAAACGACGTTGTGGTAGCAAGGGCTGGTGAAGCTTGCATGGCACCCCATGCCACCTATACTTCGGTGACAAGCACGCGCTGAAGGACAGCGACACCCCGCCATGTACCACCTGATGCAGAATATCGA
>JALSRI010000203.1 GCA_026984835.1 Thiohalobacter sp.
TCGCCACCCTGCTTCTCGGCCGCTACCTTCGTCAGCGCCGCCGTCAGCGTCGTCTTGCCATGGTCAACGTGACCGATCGTTCCCACATTGACATGCGGCTTCGTTCTCTCGAATTTTTCCTTGGACACGACTTCTTACCTCGTTACAAATCGTTTACTGACAACTGTCGGACTTCGGTCAGGAAGCTTTCTTGATGACCGCTTCCGCGACGTTCTGCGGCGCCTCCGCATACTTCAGGAACTCCATGGAATAACTGGCGCGTCCCTGGGTGGCCGAGCGCAGGTCGGTGGCATAACCGAACATCTCGGCCAGCGGCACCTCGGCGCGGATGACCTTGCCGGTCGGCACGTCGTCCATGCCCTGGGTGATGCCGCGGCGCCGGTTCAGATCGCCCATGACGTCGCCCAGGTATTCCTCCGGCGTCACCACCTCGACCTTCATGATCGGCTCCAGCAGCACCGGGCCGGCCTTCAGCGCGCCTTCCTTGAAAGCCATGGAGCCGGCGATCTTGAACGCCATCTCGCTGGAGTCGACGTCGTGGTAGGAACCGTCGTAGAGGGTGACGCGCACGTCCTGTACCGGGTAGCCGGCCAGCACGCCGTTCTGCATCTGCTCCTGCACGCCCTTGTCCACCGCCGGAATGTATTCCTTGGGCACCACGCCGCCCACGATGGCGTTGACGAATTCGTAGCCGCCGCCCTCTTCCATCGGTTCCAGGCGCAGGTAGACGTGGCCGTACTGGCCGCGGCCGCCGGACTGGCGCACGAACTTGCCTTCCTGCTCGACCGTCTTGCGGATGGTCTCGCGGTAGGCCACCTGCGGCGCGCCCACGTTGGCCTCGACCTTGAACTCGCGCTTCATGCGGTCGACGATGATGTCGAGATGCAGCTCGCCCATGCCGGAGATGATGGTCTGGCCCGATTCCTCGTCGGTGTGGACGCGGAAGGAGGGATCTTCCTGCGCCAGCTTCTGCAGGGCGATGCCCATCTTCTCCTGATCGGCCTTGGTCCTGGGTTCCACGGCCACCGAGATGACCGGTTCCGGAAACTCCATGCGCTCCAGGATGATCACGTTGCCCGGATCGCACAGGGTGTCACCCGTGGTGACGTCCTTGAGACCGACCGCCGCGGCGATGTCGCCGGCGCGGACTTCCTTGATCTCTTCGCGGTGATTGGAATGCATCTGCACGATACGGCCGACGCGCTCCTTCTTGCCCTTCACCGAGTTGTAGACGGTGTCGCCCGAACTCAGCACGCCCGAATAGACGCGGAAGAAGGTCAGCGTACCGACGAAGGGATCGGTGGCGATCTTGAAGGCCAGCGCCGCGAACGGCTCGTCGTCCGAGGCATGGCGCTCGGCCTCGGTCTCGGCGGCATCGTCCAGCACGCCCTTGATGGCCGGCACGTCGATCGGCGACGGCATGTAATAGATGATGCCGTCGAGCATGGCCTGCACGCCCTTGTTCTTGAACGCGGACCCGCACAGCGCCGGCACGATCTCGTTGGCGAGCGTGCGGATACGGATACCGCGGCGGATCTCGTCCTCGGACAGCTCGCCACCCTCGAGGTACTTCTCCATCAGCTCCTCGTCGGCCTCGGCGGCGGCCTCGACCAGCTTCTCGCGCCATTCCTTGCACGCGCCCGCCATGTCGGCCGGAATGTCGCGGGCCTCGTAGGTGTTGCCCATGTCGGCCTCGTTCCAGTAGATGGCCTGCATGCGGATCAGGTCGACGACGCCGGCGAAATCGTCCTCGGCGCCGATGGGCAGCTGCAGCGGCACCGGGTTGGCGCCCAGGCGCTCCCGGATCTGCGCCACCACGCGCAGGAAGTCGGCGCCGGCGCGGTCCATCTTGTTGACGAAGGCCATGCGCGGCACGCCGTACTTGTTGGCCTGGCGCCAGACCGTCTCGGACTGGGGCTCGACGCCGCCGACGGCGCAGAACACGGCCACCGCGCCGTCCAACACCCGCAGCGAGCGCTCCACCTCGATGGTGAAGTCGACGTGCCCGGGCGTGTCGATGATGTTGATGCGGTGCTGCTCGAACTGGCGGTCCATGCCGCTCCAGAAGCAGGTGGTGGCCGCGGAGGTGATGGTGATGCCGCGCTCCTGCTCCTGCTCCATCCAGTCCATGGTCGCGGCGCCGTCGTGCACTTCACCGATCTTGTGCGACACACCGGTGTAGTACAGGATACGCTCCGTCGTCGTCGTCTTGCCGGCATCGATGTGCGCCATGATGCCGACGTTGCGATAACGCTCGATTGGAGTGTTGCGGGCCACGGTTGCGTATCTCGTTCCTGTTCCTGCCGTCTACCAGCGGTAGTGGGCGAAGGCCTTGTTGGCTTCCGCCATACGATGGGTGTCTTCCTTCTTCTTCACCGCCGAGCCGCGGTTCTCGGAGGCGTCCATGACTTCACCGGCCAGGCGCTGGGCCATGGACTTCTCGCTGCGCGCGCGCGCGGCGTCGATCACCCAGCGCATGGCCAGGGTGGTGCGGCGCGTCTGGCGCACTTCGACCGGCACCTGGTAGGTGGCGCCGCCGACACGGCGGGACTTCACCTCCACCATGGGGCGCACGTTGTCCAGGGCCTTGTCCAGCGTCTCCACGGGGTCGCCGGCACCACGCTGCTGAAGCTGGTCCAGCGCACCGTAGACGATGCGCTCGGCCACGGACTTCTTGCCGGACTTCATCACCATGTTGATGAACTTGGCCAGCATCTCGTTTCCGTACTTGGGATCCGGCAGGATCTCCCGTTTCGCGGCAACTCTTCTTCTCGACATCGTCTAGCGTCTCTATCCAGTTAACCCGTTAATCCAAACCGTCACGACTTCGGTCGCTTGGCGCCGTACTTGGAACGGCCCTGGCGACGGTTCTGCACGCCCTGGGTGTCCAGGCTGCCGCGCACCGTGTGGTAGCGCACGCCCGGCAGGTCCTTGACGCGGCCGCCGCGGATCAGCACCACCGAGTGCTCCTGCAGGTTGTGCCCCTCGCCACCGATATAGGTGGTCACCTCGTAGCCGTTGGTCAGGCGCACGCGCGCCACCTTGCGCAGCGCCGAGTTCGGTTTCTTCGGCGTGGTGGTGTAGACGCGGGTGCAGACGCCGCGCTTCTGCGGGCAGGCTTCCAGCGCCGGCACGTTGCTCTTCTCTTTCTTACGGGCGCGCGGCTTGCGCACCAGCTGATTGATCGTGGCCATTCACTCGCACTCCACCCGGCAACCCGGGTGTTGGGATATTTAAAGTCCTGAAAACAAACGACAGGCCGGGGAAGCCCGGCCTGTCGGAGAAGCGGAATTGTAGGTATTCGCCCGGAGGCTGTCAAGCGGATTCAGTGGCCGATTCGGCTATGGGTGGTCAGCTCCCTCTTCAACCACGAAGGCGCGCAAAGGAACAAAGAATCAAAACCCGGTCTTTGCGGTTTTCCTTCGTACGCCCTTGCGCGCCTTTGTGGTTGAAAAACGCCGCTCCCCACGCCCGAAAGCGTCAACCTTCCGTCACATCGGCGGGGGTGTCGTCGCTGGGGGTCTCCGTCTGCGCCACCGGCTCCGGCGCCGGGGGCATCAGCTCCCGCTCGCGGCGGCGGCGGCGCTCGGTGTGGTAGGCGAGCCCCGTGCCGGCCGGGATCAGGCGGCCGACGATGACGTTTTCCTTCAGGCCGCGCAGGTCGTCGCGCAGGCCGCGCACCGCGGCCTCGGTCAGCACCCGGGTGGTCTCCTGGAAGGAGGCCGCCGACACGAAGGATTCGGTCGCCAGCGAGGCCTTGGTGATGCCCAGCAGCAGCGGAATCCACTTCGCCGGCTGCTTGCCCTCGGCCTCCAGCTTCTCGTTCTCCTCCAGCAGGCGGGCCTTGTCGACCTGCTCGCCCTTGAGGAAGTGGCTGTCGCCCGGCTCCGAGATCTCCACCTTGCGCAGCATCTGGCGGATGATGACCTCGATGTGCTTGTCGTTGATCTTGACGCCCTGCAGCCGGTACACGTCCTGGATCTCCTTGACCAGGTAGTCCGCCATGACGGTCACACCCAGCAGGCGCAGGATGTCGTGCGGGTTGGGCTCGCCCTCGGCCAGGGTCTCGCCCTTGACCACCTGCTCGCCCTCGAACACCGAGATGTGGCGCCACTTCGGGATCAGCTCCTCGTAGGTCTCGCCGTCCGGGGAGGTGATGACCAGGCGCTGCTTGCCCTTGGTCTCCTTGCCGAAGCTGAGGATGCCGGTGATTTCCGCAAGGATGGCAGGGTCTTTCGGCTTGCGGGCCTCGAACAGGTCGGCCACCCGCGGCAGACCACCGGTAATGTCGCGGGTCTTGGACGATTCCTGCGGAATGCGCGCGACCACGTCGCCGACCTCCACCCGGGCCCCGTCCTCCAGGGCGATGATGGCACCGGCCGGCAGGAAGTAGTGGGCCGCCAGGTCGGTGCCCGGCAGCTTCAGCTCCTTGCCGTCCTCGTCCAGCAACTGCACCATGGGCCGCAGGTCCTTGCCGGCCGAGCCGCGCTGCTTGGGATCGGTGACCTCCAGGCTGGACAGGCCGGTCATCTCGTCGGTCTTGCGCTGCACGGTGATGCCTTCGACGAAGTCGACGAAGCGCACCTTGCCCGCCACCTCGGTGACGATCGGGTGGGTGTGCGGGTCCCAGTTGGCCACGATCTGGCCGCCCTTGACCGCCTCGCCGTCGCGCACGCTGATGACCGCGCCGTAGGGGATCTTGTAGCGCTCGCGCTCGCGGCCGTGCTCGTCCAGCACGCCGATCTCGCCGGAACGCGACACGGCCACCAGGTGGCCGTTCTTGTCGGTCACGGTCTTGAGGTTGTGCAGCTTGATGGTGCCTTTGTTCTTGACTTCCACGTTGTTGACCGTGGCGGCACGGCTGGCCGCGCCACCGATGTGGAAGGTGCGCATGGTGAGCTGGGTGCCCGGCTCGCCGATGGACTGGGCGGCGATGACACCGATGGATTCGCCGATGTTGACCTGGTGACCGCGCGCCAGGTCACGGCCATAGCAGGCCGAGCAGATGCCGTAGCGGGTCTCGCAGGTGATCGGCGAACGCACCTTGATTTCGTCGATGCCGGCCTCTTCCAGGCGCTCCACCCATTTTTCGTCCAACAGGGTGCCGTCCGGGATGACGACCTCGTCGCTGCCGGGCTTGAGGGTGTCGCCGATGGTGACACGGCCCAGCACCCGTTCGCTGAGCGATTCCACCACGTCACCGCCTTCCACCAGCGGACTCATCAGCATGCCGTTGGTGGTGCCGCAATCGGGCTCGGTCACCACCAGGTCCTGGCCGACGTCGACCAGGCGGCGGGTCAGGTAGCCCGAGTTGGCGGTCTTGAGCGCCGTGTCCGCCAGGCCCTTGCGGGCGCCGTGGGTGGAGATGAAGTACTGCAGCACGTCCAGCCCCTCGCGGAAGTTGGCCGTGATGGGTGTCTCGATGATGGAGCCGTCCGGCTTGGCCATCAGGCCGCGCATGCCGGCCAGCTGACGGATCTGGGCGGCGGAGCCACGGGCGCCGGAGTCGGCCATCATGTAGATGGAGTTGAAGGACTTCTGCTTCACCACCTTGCCCTCGGCGTCCACCACTTCCTCGGTGCCGAGCTGGTCCATCATGGCCTTGGCCACCTGGTCGTTGGTGCGCGACCAGATGTCCACCACCTTGTTGTAGCGCTCGCCGTTGGTGACCAGGCCACTCACGTACTGGTTCTCGATCTCCTTCACCTCGGCCTCGGCCAGGGCGATGATCTTCTCCTTCTCCGGCGGAATCACCATGTCCTCGATGCCGAACGACACCGCGGCGCGGCTGGCGTAGGAAAAGCCGGTATACATCAGGCGGTCGGCGAACACGACGGTCGCCTTCAGGCCGACGTTGCGGTAGCAGTTGTTGATCAGGCTGGAGATGGCCTTCTTGCTCATGTCGCGGTCGACCAGATCGAAGGGCAGGCCATCGGGCAGCAGCTCCGACAGCAGCGCCCGGCCGACGGTGGTCTCGCGCACGCTGGTCTTTTCCTCGATGTCGCCGTCTTCGGTCAGCCAGGTGTCGCGGATGCGCACCTTGATGCGCGCCTGCAGGTGCACGTTGCCGCTCTGGTAGGCGCGGTGCACCTCGCGCACGTCGGCGAAGGCCATGCCCTCGCCCCTGGCGCCGATGCGCTCGCGGGTCATGTAGTACAGGCCCAGCACCACGTCCTGCGAGGGCACGATGATGGGCTCGCCATTGGCCGGCGACAGGATGTTGTTGGTCGACATCATCAGCGTGCGCGCTTCGAGCTGGGCTTCCAGCGACAAGGGCACGTGCACGGCCATCTGGTCGCCGTCGAAGTCGGCGTTGAAGGCCGCACACACCAGCGGATGAAGCTGGATGGCCTTGCCCTCGATCAGCACCGGTTCGAAGGCCTGGATGCCGAGGCGGTGCAGGGTCGGGGCGCGGTTCAGCATGACCGGATGCTCGCGGATCACCTCTTCGAGGATGTCCCAGACCTCGGCGCCCTCGCGCTCGACCATCTTCTTGGCCGCCTTGATGGTGGTGGCCAGGCCCCGCAGCTGCAGCTTGCTGAAGATGAAGGGCTTGAACAGCTCCAGCGCCATGCGCTTGGGCAGGCCGCACTGGTGCAGCTTGAGCTTGGGGCCGACCACGATGACCGAGCGGCCGGAGTAGTCGACGCGCTTGCCCAGCAGGTTCTGGCGGAAGCGGCCCTGCTTGCCCTTGATCATGTCGGCCAGCGACTTCAGCGGCCGCTTGTTGGTGCCGGTGATGGCGCGGCCGCGGCGGCCGTTGTCCAGCAGGGCGTCGACCGATTCCTGCAGCATGCGCTTCTCGTTGCGCACGATGATGTCCGGCGCGTTCAGCTCCAGCAGCCGCTTCAGGCGGTTGTTGCGGTTGATGACGCGGCGGTACAGGTCGTTCAGGTCGGAGGTCGCGAAGCGGCCGCCGTCCAGCGGCACCAGCGGGCGCAGCTCCGGCGGCAGCACCGGCAGCACGGTCATGACCATCCACTCCGGCTTGTTTCCCGACTCGATGAAGGATTCCACCAGCTTGAGCCGCTTGGCCAGGCGCTTGAGCTTGGTCTCGGACTTGGTGGCCTCCATCTCCTCGCGCATGCGCACGACCTCGGCCTTGAGGTCGATCTCCTTCAGGAGCTCGAACACGGCCTCGGCGCCCATGCGGGCGTCGAACTCGTCGCCGTTCTCCTCGATGGCCTCCAGGTAGGCCTCCTCGGACAGCAACTGACCCTTCTCCAGGGTGGTCATGCCCGGGTCGATGACCACGAAGGCCTCGAAGTACAGCACGCGCTCGATGTCGCGCAGGGTCATGTCCAGCAGCAGGCCGATGCGCGAGGGCAGCGACTTGAGGAACCAGATGTGGGCGGTGGGGCTGGCCAGCTCGATGTGGCCCATGCGCTCGCGGCGCACCTTGGCCAGCGTCACCTCGACGCCGCACTTCTCGCACACCACGCCGCGGTGCTTGAGGCGCTTGTACTTGCCGCACAGGCACTCGTAGTCCTTCACCGGGCCGAAGATCTTGGCGCAGAACAGGCCGTCGCGCTCCGGCTTGAAGGTGCGGTAGTTGATGGTCTCGGGTTTCTTGACCTCGCCGTAGGACCAGGACCGGATCATGTCGGGCGACGCCAGCCCGATGCGGATGGCATCGAAGTCTTCGGTGTGCCCCTGCGGCTTCAGCAGATTCAGCAAATCTCTCATGGTGTCTCCTCAGTCCTGTTCCAGTTCAAGGCTGATGCCCAGGGAGCGGATCTCCTTGACCAGCACGTTGAACGATTCAGGCATGCCCGCTTCCATCTGGTGATTGCCGTCCACGATGTTCTTGTACATCTTGGTGCGGCCGTTCACGTCGTCGGACTTGACGGTCAGCATTTCCTGCAGCGTGTAGGCGGCGCCGTAGGCCTCCAGCGCCCACACTTCCATCTCACCGAAGCGCTGGCCACCGAACTGCGCCTTGCCGCCCAGCGGCTGCTGGGTGACCAGGCTGTACGGGCCGGTGGAACGTGCGTGCATCTTGTCGTCGACCAGGTGGTTGAGCTTCAGCATGTACATGTAGCCGACCGTGACCGGGCGGTCGAAGGCGTCGCCGGTGCGGCCGTCGTACAGCGTGGTCTGACCGCTCTCGGGCAGGCTGGCGAGCCGCAGCATGTGGCGGATCTCGTCTTCCGTCGCGCCGTCGAACACCGGCGTCGCCATAGGCACGCCCTTGCGCAGGTTGGCGGCCAGCCGCACGACCTCGTCGTCGCTCAGTGACTTGAGGTCTTCCTTGCGGCCGCTGGCGTTGTAGATCTGGTCCAGGTACTTGCGGATCTCCTGGGCCTTGACGTGCTCGTCCAGCATCTGGCCGATCCTCACGCCCAGGCCGTGCGCGGCCCAGCCCAGGTGCGTCTCCAGCACC
>JALSRI010000204.1 GCA_026984835.1 Thiohalobacter sp.
ATCCTGGTGCTGGACGCCCGCGGCATGACGCGTGGCATCGCGCCCCTGATCCTCGGCTACCAGGCCTTCGATCCGGATATCGAGATCGGCGGCGTCATCCTCAACCAGCTCGGCGGCCAGCGCCACGAATCCAAGCTGCGCGCGGTCATCGAGCACTACACCGATGTACCGGTACTGGGGGCGGTGGCGCGCGACCCCGGCATGGAGATCCTGGAGCGCCACCTGGGCCTGATCCCCAGCAACGAGGAACGCGACGCCGGGCGCCACATCGCCGCCATCGGCCGCGCCATCGGCAAACAGGTCGACCTCGACCGGCTGCTGCAGCTGGCGGCCACCGCCCCCGCGGTGCACCCCCTCGCAGCGCCTGCGCCGCCGCCCTCCCCGCAGCCGCCACTGCGGATCGGCATCGCCCGCGACGACGCTTTCGGCTTCTACTACCCGGGCGACCTGCAGGCCTTCGAAGCGCTGGGCGCGGAGCTGGTGCCGGTGGACATGATCCACGACACCCGCCTGCCGGTGCTCGACGGCCTGTTCATCGGCGGCGGCTTCCCGGAAAGCCGCATGGAGGCCCTGGGTGCCAACAGCGCCATGCGCCATGCCCTGCGTGACGCCATCGAGACCGGCCTGCCGGCCTACGCCGAGTGCGGCGGTCTCATGTACCTGGCCCGTTGCCTGAGCTGGCGGGGCCGTACGGCCGAGATGGCCGGCGTCATCCCCGCCGATGCCGTCATGTGCGATCGCCCGCAGGGTCGCGGCTACGTGCGCCTGAGGGAGACCGCCTTCAGCCCCTGGCCGGGTGCGGGCGCGGCCGACGATGAGATCGCCGCCCACGAATTCCACTACTCGCGGCTGGAGAATCTCACCGGAGACCACCACTATGCCTTCGAAGTGGCCCGTGGCACCGGCATCGACGGCCGCCACGACGGCCTGCTGTTCCACAACCTGCTGGCCTGCTACAGCCACCGCCGCCACACCCGCCAGGATCCCTGGGTGCAACGCTTCCTGGCCTTCGTACACGACTGCAAGAACGGCGACCGCGCCACCCTGGGTCACCTGCACGACAACGCACATCCGAGGACCGAATCATGATCAGCATCACCCCCGAAGCCGCCGCCCACATCCGCGAATCCGCCGAGAAAGGCGGCACCCAGGGCCTGCCCCTGCGGGTGGCAGCGATGAGACAGCCCGACGGCAGCCTCCACTATGCGCTCGGCTTCGACGACGTCCCGCGCGAGGGCGACCAGCATTTCAGTTCCGAGGGCATCGACATCGTGGTGGCACCGACCAGCTTCGACCTGCTGAACGGTACCGTCATCGACTACGTGGAACTGGAACCGGGCAAGTTCGAGGTCATCTTCATCAACCCCAACGACCCGGTCCAGCAGTCACAAGAATGAAAGAATGGGGGTCCGCTGACCCATCCCGCCCTACCCTATGATTGGGCGGCTTTTTTGCGGTTCTGCGGGATGCCGCCGGCGGGCGGACAGTGGTATATTGAACGGATCATGAATTCTGATCCGCAGCCAAGCAAGATTTATCACCCCGGCTACAACCCGCCGCGCGCGCGCCGGCTGCTGGACTGGCCCACCACCCACCAGTTCATCCGCCTGCTGACGGCGCTGGGCGGGCTGCTGTTCGCGCTCGGCATCATCAACCTGTGGTTCTATTTCGACTCCGACAGCAGCAACTGGCTGCAGCTCGCCAACGGCATCCTGCTGGTACTCGGCATCCTGCTGCTCACCTTCGTGTTCCACGCCGCCCAGCGCGACCTGCTGGC
>JALSRI010000205.1 GCA_026984835.1 Thiohalobacter sp.
AGAGACGCGCGAGGAACTGCTGGAGAAGTACAAGCGGCTCAGCGGGGAGAATGCGTGAGGGCTGCCGGCCGGCACGCGAAGACTCCGGGGCCCCTCATCGGGGCCTTTTTGTTTGCCCTCTCCCTGCTCTGGCTGCCGGCGGCGTCGGCGCTGCAGCCGGCGCCGGCGGCGGTCGCCTCGGCTCATCCGCTGGCGACCGCCGCGGGCGTCGAGATCCTCGAGGTCGGCGGCAACGCCTTCGACGCCGCAGTGGCCGTCAGCGCCGCGCTGGCGGTGGTCGAGCCCTACAGTTCGGGCATCGGGGGCGGCGGCTTCTGGCTGTTGCACCGGGCCGCCGACGGTCGCCAGGTGATGGTGGACGGGCGCGAGCGGGCGCCGCTGGCCGCGCAGCGGGACATGTACCTGGACGCGGACGGTGAGGTGGTTCCCGGCCTGTCCATGGACGGACCGCTGGCGGCCGGCATCCCCGGCGAGCCGGCGGCGCTGGCGCACATCGCGCGGCACTATGGCCGCCTGCCGCTGGCGCGCAGCCTGGCCCCCGCCATCCGCCTGGCCCGGGATGGCTTCGAGGTCGAGGGCCGCTACCGGCGCATGGCGAAGTTCCGCCACGCGCTGTTGCGGAAGTGGCCCGGCTCGAAGTCGGTGTTTCTCGCCGACGGCCAGGTGCCGGCGGAGGGCTGGCGCCTGAAGCAGCCGGACCTGGCGCGTACCCTGGAAGCGTTGGCCCGCGATGGCCGCGAGGGGTTCTACGCCGGGCCGGTGGCCGGGGCGCTGGTGGCGGGCGTGCGCAAGGCCGGCGGCATCTGGCGCCGCGAGGATCTCGCCGCCTACCGGGTGGTGGAGCGCGAACCGGTGCGCTTCCGTTACCGCGATCTCACCATCGTGTCGGCGGCGCCGCCCTCGTCCGGCGGTATCGCGCTGGCGACGCTGCTGAACATCGTCTCGGCCTGGCCGCTGGACGCGCTCGATGCCGCCACCCGCACCCACCTGGTGGTGGAGGCCATGCGCCGCGCCTACCGCGACCGCGCCCAGTACCTGGGCGACCCCGACTTCGTCGATATCCCGGTCGCGCGGCTGCTGCATCCCTGGTACGCGGCCGGCCTGCGCGCTTCGCTGCGCGAGGATCGCGCCACGCCTTCCGACAGCCTGCCGGGCCGGGTGCCGGGGCGCGAGGGCTTCGACACCACCCATCTCTCCATCATCGACGCCGAGGGCAATCGCGTCGCCGCCACGCTCAGCATCAACTACCCCTTCGGTTCGGGCTTCGTGGCGCCCGGCACCGGCGTGTTGCTGAACGACGAGATGGACGATTTCTCGGCCAAGCCGGGCGTGCCCAACGCCTACGGGCTGGTGGGGGCCGAGGCCAACGCCATCGCGCCGGGCAAGCGGCCCTTGTCGAGCATGAGCCCGACCTTCGTGGAGAGCGAACGCGGGGTGGCGGTGCTGGGCACGCCCGGCGGCAGCCGCATCATCACCATGGTGGCGCTGGCCATCCTCGATCTGGCCGCCGGCAACGACCCGGCGCACTGGGTGGCGCTGCCGCGCTTTCATCACCAGTACCTGCCGGACGAGATCCAGTACGAGCCGGGGGCGCTGGCGCCGGCCGTGGCCGAGGGCCTGCGCCGGCGCGGCCACCGGCTGCACGAGGTGGGGCGCTACGGCAACATGCAGGCGCTGTACCGCGAGCGTGCCTCGGGGCGCGTCACCGCCGCTTCCGACCCGCGCGGCATCGGCACCGCCACGGTGAAGGTTCTTCCTGCTCGCGACGCGTCCCGGCAAAAACCGGATTGATGCGTTCTCCGGCCTGGAACCGGGCGGGTTCCTCATCGCGGCGCGGGCCGCCCGTGAAGCCTTCAGCGCTGACAGCGGGGGCAATAGAAGGTGGAACGCTGGCCAATGCGCGTGGCGCGTATCGGCGCGCCGCATTGCATGCAGGGTTCACCGGCGCGGCCGTAGACCCTTAGCGTCTGCTGGAAGTAGCCGGGCCGGCCGTCGCCGCCGACGAAGTCGCGCAGGGTGGTGCCGCCCCGGGCGATGGCCTGCTGCAGGATGTCACGGACGCTCTTCGCCAGCCGTTCGTACCGTTGCCTGGAAATGCGCCCGGCCGGGCGCGCCGGATGGATACCGGCCAGGAACAGGGCTTCGTTGGCGTAGATGTTCCCCACCCCGGCCACGGTGTGGCTGTCCATGAGGAAGCTCTTCACCGCCACTCGTCGGCCGCGGGAGCGCCGGTACAGCCAGGCGCCGTCGAAGGCGGCGTCGAAGGGCTCGGGACCGAGGTCGCGCAGCAGCCGGTGGCGGGTCGGGTCGGTGCGTGTCCACAACAGGGCGCCGAAGCGGCGCGGGTCGGTCAGCCGCAGGCAGTTGCCGTCGTCGAGCACCAGGTCGACGTGGTCGTGCGGTCCGGGCGCGCTGTCGGCCGGCACCAGCCGCAGGCTGCCCGACATGCCGAGGTGCACGATGGCGGTGCCGGCGTCGGTCACCAGCAGCAGGTACTTGGCGCGGCGTTCCACGGCGCGGATGACCTGGCCGGGCAGCGCCCGTTCCAGGGCGCGCGGCACCGGCCAGCGCAGGCGCCGCTGGCGCACCACCACGCCGGTCACGCGGCGGCCCTTCACATGCGGTTCGATGCCGCGGCGGGTGGTTTCCACTTCGGGTAGTTCGGGCATGGAGCGCTTCAGCCTGTCGAGAGGGTCCAGCCCCCAATGATCACCCCGACGCCCCCCTTCTTCCACCCACCCCTGTAGGAGCGGGCTCGCCCGCGATTGCAGCGGCCACCGGACCGTCGTCCCGGCTGCGCCGGATCGCGGGCGAGCCCGCTCCTACAGGGGTGCCTGATCGCCGGTGTCGGTGGCCGGTGGAGGCGGGAGTTGCAGCAGGCTGTCGGCCTGGTTGCCCAGCTGGTACTGGATGCCCAGGTCGGGGCGGGCCAGCACCAGTTCCGGTTCGCGTCGGGTGACGATGAATGTCACGGTCCGCTGCGGCGCGCCCAGCCGCACCTGGATGCGGTCGCCCCGGGGTTTCTCTTCCATCGGCCGCACGGTCAGGGCGGCCGCGTCCTGCCAGCGTTCCACGAAGCGCTGCACTTCGTCACTCGATACGTCCTCGTGGTCTTTCACCGACCAGCCGCCGTCGTTCTTGCGCACCGCCAGCCCCGGCAGCTCGATGGCCTCGATGCGCTGGGCGGGCGCGAACAGCCGGCGGCGCACAAACCGGGTGTAGTCGGCGTCGATGAGGTGCTGGTAGAGGTCGGGAATGAGGAGGATGCGTTCCCCCACCTTCACGTAGCGCAGGCCGTCCAGGGGCTCGAGGGTGCCGAAGTCGAGGCGGATGTCGTCGAGGGTCACGCTGGAGGCCGGCGGGTCCAGCTGCAGGGCGGCGGCGTCCAGCTCGGCGGCGGCGTAGCTGCGCACGGCTTCCTGGCTGGCCAGCCGGGTCAGCGACTTGATCTGGAAGTCGTCGGCGGGCAGCGGCGGCTGGCGCTCGATCACCCAGCCCTGCGCCGTGCGTTGCAGCTCCAGGGGCGGGCGCAGCCGGCGTTCGATGTGGATGCGCCGGACCTGGTCGGGCTGCAGTGCGGTGAGGGTCACGGGCGCCGGCTTGCCTTCCTGGCCCGGCTGGTAGTACGCCACCAGCGCCAGCGCGGCGACGGCGCCGAGCAGCAGCAGGTTGAGTATCCAGCGCGAGGTCACGGGCGCGCTCTCAGCGACGGCGGCGCCGCCACCAGATGAACAGGCCGGCGGCCAGCAGCAGGCCGGGCAGTACGAACAGGAAGCCGAAGCCGATGACGGCCTGCGCGGTCCGGCCCAGCTCCAGCGTGGCGTCGCCGGCGGTGCGCGCCGGGATGGCGACGAAGTCGTCGTCGTGGTCGAGCCAGTTGACCAGGTTCAGGCCCAGCTCCAGGTTGCCGCCGTTGCCGAGGTAGGTGTTGGACAGGAAGTCGCCGTCGCCGATCACCGCCGCGCGCTGCTCCTTGCTGTCGCCGTCGTCGCCGCCGTCGCGCTCGCGCACCAGCACGAAGCCGATGTCGAGCGGCCCGGCGCGCTCGTCGCTGTCCTGGTCGAAGCGCAGGGTGTCGGCGTCCAGTGGCCCGATCTCGGTCCAGGAGCGTTCCAGGGTGGTCAGCAGCGGCTGCGCCTGCCAGCCGTCGGTGGCCTCGACCTCCATGGCGACGGCCTGCGGGAACAGGGTGGTGCTGGCCAGGTCGCGGGCCACCGGATGCGGCGGGTAGTCCAGGATCAGGGCGAAGGCCGGGTTGCCGATGCCGAACAGGCGGGTGCTGGCGTCGACCACCACGCCGGGCAGGAAGTCGACGCCCAGCGACTCGGCCAGCGGTCCCAGGCCGGCGTCCTCGCCCGGTTCGGCCAGCCACAGCAGGTTGCCGCCACGCTCCAGGTACTTGCGCAGGATCTGCACTTCGCCGGGCAGCAGGCGGTTGCGCGGGCTGGCGATCACCAGCAGGCTGACGTCGTCGGGGATCTCCGGCGTGGCGGCCAGGTTGAGGGTGGTCAGCTCGACGCCGCGCTGTTCCAGCGCTGCGCCGAAGTTGCCCAGGTCGGCGTTGGCGCGGCCGTGCGGATCGCGTTCGCCGTGGCCACTGAGGAAGGCCACCTTGCGCTTGTTGCGGTGGGCGACGCGCAGCAGGGCATTGGTGATGGCTTCTTCCGACAGCTCGGTGGCCGGTTCGCTGCGGCCCTGATAGGCGATGCGCAGCTCACCGTCGCGCTTCACCCCCAGCTCGCGTACCCGCTCGGGTTCCGCGTCCGGGTTGACGAACAGCAGTTCGAGGTCGGGCTTGTAGCGCTGGTAGCGGCCCACCAGGTCGCGGATGCGGTCGCGCAGCATGGGGTTCTCGCGCGCGAAGGCGGTGATGCGGATTTCGCCCGGCATGCGGTCGAGCAGCTCCCGGCTGGCCCCGGACAGGCTGTTGCGGCCACCGGCGGTCCAGTCGGCCTCGATGCTGTAGCGGGTGCTGAGCCAGGCGGCCAGCCCCACCAGGGCCAGCAGCGCCGCCACGAAGACGGCGTTCTGCAACTGCAACTGGCGGCGTGACTTGCGGGTGATCTGCATGGTCAGCCGGTCAGTCTCTGTTCGTCGAGGCGCCGGATCCCCAGCACCAGGAAGGTGAGGGTGAGCAGCAGGTAGTAGGCCAGGTCGGCGCTGCTGAACAGCCCCTTGAGGAAGGACTCCAGGTGGGTCTGCAGCGACAGGTAGTGGAACAGCCCGGTCACCTCGGCGCGCTCGCCGCCGCTCCAGTCGATGATCCACAGCAGGATCAGCACGCCGAAGGTGCTGACCGCGGCCACCACCGGCTGTTCGGTGAGCAGCGACATGTAGACGCCGATGGCGGCGAAGGAGGCCAGCAGCAGCGCCAGCCCCAGCAGGCCGGCAGCCAGCTTGCCGGCGTCCAGCGCGGTGCCGGCATACAGCGACAGCGGCATCAGCGCCAGCATGGCCAGCAGCAGCAGGAAGAAGGCGAACACGCCGAGGAACTTGCCCAGCACGATGTCGGTCATGGACAGCGGCGACGACAGCAGCAGCGACAGTGTGCCGCTGCGCCGTTCCTCGCTGAACACACGCATGGTGACCGCCGGCGCCAGCAACAGCAGCAGGAAGCCCGACGTCTGCAGCAGGGGTGCGGCGACGATGTCGGTGACACCGGGCGCGCCCTCCATGCCGGCCAGGCGCGGTTGCAACATCATGAAGGTGTCGAGCTGGGACAGGAACAGGTAGGCCATGATGAGCTGGATCACCGCCAGCAGCGTCCAGGCCAGCGGTGACAGGAACAGGGTGCGCAGCTCGCGGGCGGCGATGGTGAGGATCATCAGGCCACCTCCTCCGCGCCGGCCGGAGGCTCGCTGCAGGTCAGGTCCACGAACACCTGTTCGAGGCTGCGCCGGTCGAGCGCCAGCTCCCGCAGCCCCCATTGCTTGTCGTGCACCAGGGCGGCCACCCGGTCCGCCGGGTTGTCACCCTCGAACACCAGCCGCAGGCGGTTCGGTCCGGCGCTCTCCACCGTGGTGATGCCGGGCAGCGTGCGCAGGGCATCGGCATCGGCCGGCTCGCGCGTCTCGAGCAGCAGGGTGTTGCCCGCCAGGCGCTGCTGCAGCCGGTCCATGGACTCGGCGAACACCAGCCGGCCCTGGTTGATGATCTGCACCCGCGTACAGGTGGCCTGCACTTCCGGCAGGATATGGGTGGAGAGAATGATGCCGTGGCGCTCGCCCAGCTCCCGGATCAGGCCGCGGATGTCGCGGATCTGGATGGGGTCCAGGCCCACCGTGGGCTCGTCGAGGATGACCACGGCCGGGTCGTGCAGGATGGCCTGGGCGATGCCGACCCGCTGCTGGTAGCCCTTGGACAGGGTGCCGATCAGGCGCCGGCCGGCGTCGTCCAGGCCGCAGCGCTCCTTGGCCCGCGCCACCGCCCGTCCGCGTTCGGCCCGCGCCAGCCGGTGCAGGCGGGCGCAGTAGTGCAGGTATTCGTCGACGGTGAGCTCGCGGTACAGCGGCGGTTGTTCCGGCAGGTAGCCGATGTCCGCCTTGGCGCGGCGTGGCTGGTCGAGCAGGTCGGTGCCGTTGATGGTGATGCGTCCGCCGCTGGGCGCCAGGGTGCCGGCGATCATGCGCATGGTGGTGGACTTGCCGGCGCCGTTGGGGCCGAGAAAGCCCAGTACCTCGCCCTGGGCGAGCTGGAAGCTGACGTCCTGAACGGCGCAGTGGTGGCCGTAGTAGCGGTGCAGGTGTTCGGCACTGATCAGGATTTTTGCATCCATGTGTTCTATGATCTGCCCTGTATCCGGAAAAGCCAGGAACTCCATTGTTCGAACGGCGCCCAAGAATAACCGAAATGCCGGCTGAATGGGATAGCCCCTGATGGCGGCCGCCGATACCGCCACGACCCTGTGCGACCAGTTCGGCCTCGACGCCGCCTGGCGCGCGGCGCAGCTGGCGCTGGTCGACCTCGCGGCGGCGGATCACCCGCGTGTCGAGCTGTTGCACGAACGCGTCCTCGGCGGCGACAGCGCCGTTTCCATCATCGACGACTTCTACGTGCACCTGCTCAAGAACGGGCAGGCCGCGCGCCTGCTGGCGAGCTTCGACATGGACAGGCTCAAAAAGTTGCAGGTCGGCCACCTGCGGACCCTGGGGCGTGACTTCGACAGCGCCGCCTATTTCGAGGCGCGCCTGCGGGTCGGCATCGCCCACGCGCGGGTCGGCGTGCCACTGGGCCTGTACCTGGCCGCGTTCGGCTACCTGCAGGTGCTGGTGCTGTACGAGATCGAGGCCGCCGGCCTGGCGGGCGACGAGCGCCAGGCGCTGGTGGAGCTGGTGGTCAAGCTCAATACCCTGGACGTCACCCTGGCGGCCGAGGTCTATCACCGCACCCGGGTGCAGGACCTGCAGCGCTCGGTGCGCCAGCTCGAACACGAGCGCAGGCAGTTGCGCGACCAGTTGCAGCAGGATGCCCTGACCGGGGTGTCCAGCCGGGTCGGCCTGCTGGAGGAGATCGGCCGGGCGCTGGACGCGGCGCTGCGCACCGGCCAGCCGCTGTGCCTGATCATGGCCGACCTGGACCATTTCAAGCAGGTCAACGACACCCACGGCCACGCGGTGGGCGATGCGGTGCTGCGCGAGGTGGCGGGACGCATCAAGGCGGCGCTGCGCGAGTTCGACCTGGTGGGCCGCTACGGCGGCGAGGAGTTCGTCATCCTGCTGGAGAACACCTCGCTGCACACCGCCCGCCAGGTGGCCGAGCGCGTGCGGCGCCGCATCGCCGACCAGCCGGTCAAGGCGGGCGGGCACCTGATCGACATCACCCTCAGCCAGGGTCTGGCGCTGGCCAGTCCCGGGGACGATCCGGACAGCCTGCTGGCGCGCGCCGACCAGGCCATGTACCGGGCCAAGCAGGCCGGTCGCAACTGCATCGCCGAGGCCTGAGCCGTGCTGCTGGGGGTCGACACCGGCGGCACGTTCACCGATTTCGTCTGCATCGACGGCACCGGCCTGCGCGTGCACAAGGTGCTGTCCACGCCCGAGGCGCCGGAACGGGCCATCCTGCAGGGTATCGGCGAGCTGGGTCTGGCCGGCGAGGCGTTCCGGCTGGTGCACGGTTCCACGGTCGCCACCAACGCGGTGCTGGAGCGCAAGGGCGTGCGCACCGTCTACATCACCAACCGCGGCTTCGCCGACACCCTGACCATCGGCCGCCAGGCACGCCGTGACCTCTACGACCTGCAGCCGCCGCCGGCGCCGCCGCCGGTTCCCGCCGACCTGTGCCTGGAGACCGGCGGCCGGCTGGGCGCCGACGGTTCGGTGGTGGAGCCGCTCACCGACGAGGACTGCGCGCGGCTGCTCGCCGCCGTCGCCGAGCTGGAACCGCGCGCGGTGGCCATCAACCTGCTGTTCTCCTTTCTCGACGACCGCTTGGAACGCCGGATCGAGACCCTCCTGCCCGCCGGGCTGTTCGTGTCGCGGTCTTCCGAGGTGCTGCCCGAGCAGCGCGAATACGAACGCGGCATCGCAACCTGGCTGAACGCCTGGGTGGGGCCGCTGGTGGAAGGCTACGTGCAGCGCCTGCAGGAGGCGGTGGCGCCGGCGCCGGTGAGCGTGATGCAGAGTTCCGGCCTGACCCTGGCGGCCCGCCAGGCGGCCCGCCACGCCGTGCGGCTGCTGCTGTCCGGCCCGGCCGGCGGCCTGATGGGCGCGCGCCGGGTGGGGCGCGAACTGGGCATCGACCGGCTGCTGACCTTCGACATGGGCGGCACCTCGACCGACGTGGCGCTCATCGACGGCCAGGTGGGCCTGACTTCCGAGGGCCGTATCGGCGACTGGCCGGTGGCCGTGCCCATGGTCGACATGCACACCATCGGCGCCGGCGGCGGCTCGCTGGCGCGCGTCGACGCCGGCGGCATGCTGCAGGTGGGACCGGAGTCGGCCGGCGCCGATCCGGGGCCAGCCTGCTACGGTCGCGGCGGCCGCGAGGCCACGGTCACGGATGCCAACCTGGTGCTGGGCCGGCTGCGGGCCGACGCCTTTCTCGGCGGAGCCATGCGGCTCGACGCGGCGGCGGCGCAGCGGGCCGTGGCGGACCTGGCGGGCCGCCTCGGCGTCGGCGTGCAGGAAGCGGCCGAGGGCGTGATCACGCTGGCCAACGAGCACATGGCGCAGGCGCTGCGCGTCATCTCCGTGCAGCGCGGCATCGACCCGGCCGGCTTCACCCTGACCGCCTTCGGCGGCGCCGGCGGCCTGCACGTGTGCGCGCTGGCGGAGTCGCTGGGCATCCGTCGCGCGCTGGTGCCGGTGCACGCCGGCGTGCTGTCGGCGCTGGGCATGCTCGCCGCCCCGCGCGGGCGGCAGTTGTCGCATACCGTGCAGGCGCGGCTGGCCGGTCAGCGGGAAGCCGCGCTTGCGGCGCGTTTCGAGGCGCTGGCTGCCGAGGGCATGGCGGAACTGGAGGCGGAGGGCGTGGCGGCCGCCGACATCCGCGTGCTGCGCAGCCTGGACCTGCGCTACGCCGGCCAGAGCTACACCCTGAACGTGCCCTACACGGGGCTGGCGCAGGCCGCGGAGGCGTTCCACCGCCTGCACCGGCAGCGCTTCGGACACCGCCTCGACGGGGAAGTCGAACTGGTCAACCTGCGGGTCGGCCTGAGGGGCGGCGAGCCGCGGGTGCCGCTGCGGGCGGCGGCGGCGGGCGGCGGCCGGCCCCTGCGCGAGGCCGCACTGGCCGGCGTGAGCGGGCCGGTGCCGGTGTGGCGGCGGGACGATCTGCCGGTCGGGGAAGCCCTGGACGGGCCGCTGCTGGTCATCGACGCCGTGGCCACCACCTGGGTCGAGGCCGGCTGGCGGCTGGTGCGGCATGCATCGGACTGCCTGCTGCTGGAGCGGTCGCGGGGGTGACGGGGAAACAGCCGGCCGGCGGTGTGGGGCGGGGTGTCTGCCGCGCCGCTCCTGTGCCATCCCGCGTCGGGCGGCCAGGGTAGGACATCGGGTGTTTTGTTATAGTGAAGGCAGCGGTCCACGCGCCGGACCTGTTTGCGAGACGAAGAAATGGATGCCCCCAGCCTCTCCCAGCCCGAGCTCTACATCAACCGCGAACTGAGTCTGCTGCAGTTCAACAAGCGCGTGCTGGAGCAGGCCCGCGATACGGATACGCCGCTGCTGGAGCGGCTCAAGTTCCTGTGCATCTCCAGCACCAACCTGGACGAGTTCTTCGAGATCCGGGTGGCGGGGCTGAAGCAGAAGATCGCCTCCGGGTCGGTACAGGCCGGTCCCGACAACTTTTCCCCGCAGGAAGTCATGAGCCAGGTGAGCGTTCAGGCGCACACGCTGGTCGACGACCAGTACCGGGTGCTCAACGAGGAACTGATTCCCGCCCTGGCGGAGGAGAACATCCGTTTCGTGCGCCGTACCCAGTGGAGCGAGCGGCAGGCGGAGTGGCTGCGCACCTTCTTCAACCAGGAACTGCTGCCGGTGCTCAGCCCGCTGGGCCTGGACCCGGCCCACCCCTTCCCGCGCATCCTCAACAAGAGCCTCAACTTCATCGTGTCTCTGAAGGGCAAGGACGCCTTCGGGCGTTCCAGCGGCATCGCCATCGTGCAGGCGCCGCGCTCGCTGCCGCGGCTGGTGCACCTGCCGGACGAATGCAGCGACGGACCCTACGATTTCGTGTTCCTGTCCTCCATCATCCACGAACACGTCGGCGACCTGTTCCCCGGCATGGACGTGACCGGCTGCTACCAGTTCCGCGTGACGCGCAACAGCGACCTGTTCGTGGACGAGGAAGAGATCGACGACCTGCTGCACGCCGTCGAGGGCGAATTGCTGTCGCGCCGCTACGGCGACGTGGTGCGGCTGGAGGTGGCCGACAACTGCCCGCGCGAAATGGCGGATTTCCTGCTCGCCAAGTTCCATCTCACGGAGGACGACCTGTACCAGGACAACGGCCCGGTCAATCTCAACCGCTTGCTGGCGATCTACGACCTGGTCGACCGGCCGGACCTGAAATACCCGCCCTTCACGCCGCGGCGGCCGGCCGGCCTGGCGCCGGACCAGAACATTTTCGAGGCCATCCGCGCCGGCGACATCCTGTTGCACCATCCCTTCGATTCCTTCCTGCCGGTCATCGACCTGCTGCGCCAGGCGGCCGCCGATCCCGGCGTGCTCGCCATCAAGCAGACCCTGTACCGCACCGGGCCGGACTCGGCCATCGTCAACGCCCTGGTGGACGCTGCGCGCGCCGGCAAGGAGGTGACGGTGGTGATCGAACTGCGCGCGCGTTTCGACGAGGAGGCCAACATACAGCTCGCCACCCGCCTGCAGGAAGCCGGCGCCCACGTGGTGTACGGCGTGGTGGGATACAAGACCCACGCCAAGATGCTGTTGGTGACGCGCCGCGAAGCGCGGCGGCTGCGCCATTACGTGCACCTCGGCACTGGAAACTACCACGCACGCACCGCGCGTCTGTACACGGACTACGGCCTGCTGACCTGCAACACGGCGCTGGGCCAGGATGCCCAGCGCGTGTTCCAGCTGCTCACCAGTCTCGGCAAGGTCAAGCAGCTTCGCAAGATGATGCAGTCGCCTTTCACCCTGCACAAGGGGTTGATCGGCAAGATCGACCGCGAGGCACAGGTGGCGCGCGACGGCGGCAAGGCGCGCATCATCGTCAAGTGCAATGCGCTCATCGAGCCGCAGATCATCCGCGCCCTGTACCAGGCCTCGCAGGCGGGTGTGAAGATCGACCTCATCATCCGCGGCATCTGCTGTCTGCGGCCGGGTGTGCCGGGGGTGTCGGACAACATCCGCGTGCGTTCCATCGTCGGCCGTTTCCTGGAGCACACCCGCGTGTTCTATTTCCACAATGGCGGCGACCATGAGATCTACCTGTCCAGCGCCGACTGGATGGACCGCAATTTCTTTCGCCGCGTGGAGATCGCCTTCCCGGTGGAGAACAAGAAACTGCGCCAGCGCATCCTCAGGGAAGGGCTGGAACTGTACCTGTCGGACAACTGCGAGGCCTGGGTCCTGCAACGCGACGGCAGCTACAAGCGCCGCCGCCCCGGCCCGCGGCAGAAACCGCGCAGCGCGCAACGCACGCTGCTGGAACCGCTGCTGTCCTGACGACCGCCGTGCAGGAGCGGGCTTGCCCGCGATTTGGGGGCACTGGGTGTCTGGGTCTGGTTGTGTCCAAATCGCGGGCAAGCCCGCTCCTACAGGGAAGCCGCCGATCCTCCGGGGCCAGCCGGCGCGTTCAGCCGTATGACAGCCGGATGCCGACCGCCTTGAGGTATTTCCTCTCCTGGTCCAGGTCCGCCCGCGTCAGGGCGTGATCGTCCAGCCAGCCGGGCGGGAAGGCGAGGGTGATGCGCTCGTTCTTGCAGCGTACGCGCAGGCCGCCCAGCTCGTGGGCCGCGCGGTCGCGGTGCAGCAGTACCGCCAGCCGCAGCAGGGTGGCCAGCCGCAGGGTGGTCTGGTGCATGGATTCCGGCAGCAGGTCCAGCATCGCGCTCTTGAGCTTGCGCCGGTGGGTGCGCACCAGGGTGGCCAACAGGCGCTGGTCGCGCAGCGAGAAGCCGGGCAGGTCGGAGTGTTCGATCAGGTAGGCGCCGTGCCGGTGGTACTGGTTGTGGGCGATGACCAGGCCGGTCTCGTGACTGAGCGCCGCCCAGCGCAGCCACTGGCCGGCGTCCCCGCGGCGCAGCTTCCAGTCGTCCGCCACCTGCTCCAGCAGCAGCATGGCGGTCGACTCGATGCGCCGCGACTGCGCCTCGTCGCACTGGTAGCGGCGGGCCAGCGAGCGGACGGTCTCCTCGCGGATGTCCTCGTGGTGGATGCGCCCGAGCAGGTCGTAGAGCAGCCCTTCGCGCAGCGCGCCGCTGGAATGCAGCATGCGCTTGATCCGCAGCGCCTGGAACACGGCGCTGAGGATGGCGACGCCGCCCGGCAGCACCGGCCGGCGGTCGTTGCCCAGGCCTTCGAAGGCGATGCGGTCGGTGTGGCCCGCCTCGACCAGGCTGGCGCGCAGGCGCTTGAGGGCGTCGGCGGTGATGCCGTTGTCGCTCCAGCCGGTCTCCAGCACGATGTCGCGCACCGCGCGGATGGTGCCGGAGGAACCGGTGGCCTGGCTCCAGCCGGCCTCGCGGTAGGCGCGTTGCACGGGCTGCAGTTCCAGCCGCGCGGCCAGTATCGCCTCGCGCATGGCCGCCTTGGTGACGCTGCCGTCGGCGAAGAAGCGCCGGCTCATGCTGACGCAGCCCATGTACAGGCTCTCCAGCATCAGCGGCCGGTAGCCTTCGCCGATGATGAGTTCGGTGCTGCCGCCGCCGATGTCGACCACCAGCCGGCGGCCGCCGGGGTCGGGCAGGCTGTGGGCCACGCCCAGGTGGATGAGGCGCGCCTCCTCGATACCGGAGATGATCTCGATGGGGTGGCCCAGCGCCGCCTGGGCCTCGCGCAGGAAACCGCCGCCGGCCTGGGCCTTGCGCAGGGTGTTGGTGCCGACGGCGCGTACGTTGTGCGGCTGCAGGTCGCGGATGCGCTGCCCGAAGCGCGCCAGGCAGTCGACGGCGCGCCGCGCCACGGCGGGATCCAGGCTGTGGTCCTCGCGCAGTCCGGCCGCCAGCCGCACCGGTTCGCGCAGCCGGTCCAGAATGCGCAACTGGCCGCCCTGTTCACGGGCCACGATCATGTGGAAGCTGTTGGAGCCGAGGTCGACGGCGGCCAGGGTGTCGGCGAGTGGCGTTTCGGTCACGTCTTGCAGCCTTGCGGGTCCGGCGGGTTGCGCGGATCATACCAAGGCGGTGGCGGAGGCGTAACTCGCCCATAAAAAACCCCGCCCGGATTATCCAGGGCGGGGCAAGGACGGGAAGGGAAGACGGAATGGTGGGGGTACCCGGAGCAGGGGGCGCTGCTACCCGCCGGTCCTGCTCATCCCCATCACTAGTCCAACCGCGGATCAGGTTACCCGTGCGGCCGGGGTCATTCCTTGATTTAAATCAAACAATGCGTCATCCGTGCAGGAGTTCGCGCTGAATCTGCCCGCTCCAGGCCAGCGCTTCCAGGTAGCAGCTCCGGATATCCTTCATAGTCAGCGTGTTACAGCTTATTTTCTCCCACTCGCCCCGCTCGTAGGCGAGCACGCAGTCGAGGATGCGGCCGTGGATGCCGCTGTGCTCCAGCAGCGCGGCAGCGATGTGGTCGGCCAGTGGGAGCTGGGTGAGGATCTCCTCCATGCTGTTGTCCATCAGCGCGTCGAGGATGGAGAACAGGCCGACGGTGAAGAAGGATTCCGGCTGCGGCTGGTCCAGGCGCATGGCCAGGAGCTCCGCCATGCGGCCCCGCACCAGGGCGGTGGTGACGAGTTCGACGGGCTTGTCGTCGAGCTGGGACATGGCCAGCAGCATGGCCATGTGGCGCACCGTCTGCAGGCCGACATAGACCACCGCTTCGCGGACGGACTCGATCCTGCGCGGCAGGGCGAAGGCTGCCGAATTGACGTACTTGAGGATACGGTAGCTGAAGCCGACGTCGCGGCTGATGAGTTCTTCCACCTCGCGCGGGCCGAGTGCCGGGTCCTGCAGGCGCGCCAGCAGCCGCAGCACGGTGACGCGGTTGTTGGGCAGGCGCTGGCCGCGAATGATCTTGGGCTGGGAGAAGTAGTAGCCCTGGAAGTAGTCGAAGCCCAGTTCCACGCACTGGTCGAAAGCCTGGCGGGTCTCGACCTTCTCCGCCAGCAGCCGGACCGGGTGGCGGCGCAGTTGCTCGACGTGCGCGCGTATCCCGCCGGCATCCAGCGCCATGACGTCGATCTTGATGATGTCGGCCAGTTCGACCAGCGGCTGCAGGGCTTCGTTGTAGATGAAGTCATCCAGGGCAATGCGATAGCCCTGCGCGGCCAGCTTGCGCACGCCGGCGATCACCTCGCTGTCGGGCTCGATGTCCTCCAGCACTTCCAGCACCACGCGGTCCTTTGGCAGGGAGACGGCATAACGGTCGGTGACGAAGGCGCGCGTGAGGTTGATGAAGGCCAGCCGGTCCCCGACGATGTTGTTGAGGCCGATCTCCATGAAGGTGTTGACGATGACCTGGGAGGTCGCCTCGTCACCGTCCACGACCTCGGCGATGTTGTGCCTGCCACTGCGGAACAGCAACTCGTAGGCGTAGACGTCGAGCTGCCGGTCGTAGATGGGCTGGCGCCCGATGTAGATGTCGATATCCCTGTCGTTCATGGCGTGGCGCTTTGCGGTGTGCCGGGCGAGTTCCTTGTCGCTGTGGCCAACAGGCTGATTCGTTGAATGTTTTTCGCGCGAGGCCGGTCTGGTCGCAATGCCGTCGGCGGGCCGGCGGCCCGACTGTGGTAGAATACATCAATCCATTGGTATACGGAGTTTTGATGAACAACTTTTTTTTCCCGGCATCCTGGTATGAAGGGATGCTGAACCTGCCCTGGTGGGGCTACGTTCTGGTCGCGCTGGGGCTGACGCATGTCACCATCGTCTCCGTCACCCTGTTCCTGCATCGACACCAGGCGCACCGCGCCCTCGACCTGCATCCCGCCGTGTCCCACTTCTTCCGCTTCTGGCTGTGGCTGACCACCGGCATGGTGACGCGCGAATGGGTGTCCATCCACCGCAAGCACCACGCCCGCTGCGAGACCCCGGACGACCCGCACAGCCCGCAGACGCGCGGTATCCGTACCGTGCTGCTGCGCGGCGCCGAACTGTACCGCGCCGAGGCGGAGAATCCGGAGACCGTGGCGCGCTACGGCCACAACACCCCCGACGACTGGCTGGAGCGCAGGCTGTATGCGCGTTTCCCCATGCTCGGCGTCTCCCTCATGCTGATCGTCGACTTCCTGTTGTTCGGTTTCGCCGGCGTGGCCATCT
Source organism: Thiohalobacter sp. (assembly GCA_026984835.1). Lineage (GTDB taxonomy): Bacteria > Pseudomonadota > Gammaproteobacteria > DSM-19610 > DSM-19610 > JALSRI01. The sequence goes on from JALSRI010000205.1 coordinate 15,890, forward strand.
GGGGCGTGCAGATGCTGTGGATCCCGGTGTGGGCGGCCGGCGTCATCAACGGCCTCGGCCACTGGTGGGGCTACCGCAACTTCGAGACCGCGGACGCCTCGACCAATATCAGCATGCTGGGCCTGCTGGTCGGCGGCGAGGAGCTGCACAACAACCACCACGCCTTCGCCAGTTCGGCCAGGTTCTCCGTGCGGCCCTGGGAGTTCGACCTGGGCTGGGGCTATATCCGTGTGCTGCAGGCGCTCGGCCTGGCGCGGGTCAAGAAGGTGGCGCCGGTGCCCTTCCTGGACAGCGGCAAGCAGAGCCTGGACATGGACACGGTAAGGGCGGTGTTCACCAACCGCCTGCACGTCATGACCGACTACGGGCGTTTCGTACTGATGCCGGTGCTGCGCCAGGAGATGTACCGTACCAGCCGCTCCTGCCGCAACATACTGCAGCAGACCGGCAAGCTGCTGGTGCGCGACCGGCGTCGCATGGACGCGGATGCCCGCGGCCTGCTGGAATCGGTGCTGGAGCGTTTTGCCGCCCTGCGCACGGCCTACCAGTACCGCGAGCAGTTGCAGGCCATCTGGGAGAAGTCGGCGGCCAGCCACGAGGCCCTGCTGCAGGCGCTGCAGGACTGGTGCGCGCGCGCCGAGGCCACCGGCGTGCAGGCGCTGGAGGACTTCTCGCGCCGTCTCAAGGCCTACAGCCTGCAACCCGCCTGAGAAGGGCCTTGCCCCCGACATGAAAAAGCCCGGCCAGGCCGGGCTTTTTCATGTCGGGGGCAAGGCCGCCTACTTGATCTTGGCTTCCTTGTAGACCACGTGCTTGCGCACCACCGGGTCGTACTTCTTGAGTTCGAGCTTGTCCGGCATGGTGCGCTTGTTCTTGGTGGTGGTGTAGTAGTGGCCGGTGCCGGCGCTGGAAACGAGCTTGATCTTGTCACGCATGGGTCGGTACTCCTCAGACCTTTTCGCCGCGGGCGCGCATCTCGGCCAGGACGGTGTCGATGCCCTTCTTGTCGATGATGCGCATGCCCTTGGAAGAGACGCGCAGGCGCACCCAGCGGTTCTCGCTCTCCACCCAGAAGCGGTGGCTGTGCAGGTTCGGCAGGAACCGGCGGCGGGTTTTGTTGTTGGCGTGGGAAACGTTGTTGCCGGTGACCGGCCGCTTGCCCGTGACCTGACAGACTCTGGACATGGTGCCTTCCTCGAAAAATCCGGTTCATCGCCGATGTTCCCGGCGACAGGAACCGCGTTTTATACCAGAATCACCGCGCCGCGACAAGGCGCCTGCTCAGATCAGGCCCCGCTCGGCGAACGAGACCGCCTCGCCGTCCCCGATCACCAGGTGGTCCAGCACCCGCACGTCGATCAGCGCCAGCGCCTCGCGCAGGCGCTGCGTCAGGCGCCGGTCGGCGGCGCTGGGCTCGGCGACGCCGGAGGGGTGGTTGTGGGCCAGGATGACGGCGGCGGCGTTGTGCTGCAGGCAACGCCGCAGCACCTCGCGCGGGTGCACGCTGGCGCCGTCGATGGTGCCGTGGAACAGATCCTCGCAGGCGATCACCCGGTGGCGGCTGTCCAGGAACAGGCAGGTGAACACCTCCCGGGGATGGCCGCGCAGGCGCGCCGTCAGGTAACGGCGGGTGTCGGCCGGGCTGCTCAGGGCGTCGCCGCGCTGCAGGCCCTCCAGCAGGTGGCGTCGCGCCATCTCCAGCACGGCCTGGAGCTGGGCGTACTTGGCCGCGCCCAGGCCGTGCTGGCTGCAGAAGCCCTGCCGGTCCGCCTCCAGCAGCCGGCGCAGCCCGCCGAAACGCGCCAGCAGCTCGCGCGCCAGGTCGACCGCCGAGCGTCCGGCGACGCCGGTGCGCAGAAAGATGGCCAGCAGCTCCGCGTCCGACAGCGCCTGCGCACCCCGTTGCAGCAGTTTCTCCCGCGGCCGCTCACAGGCCGGCCAGTCCGTTATGGCCATGATCTACCTCCTTGTAGGAGCGGGCTCGCCCGCGATCCCGGCACAGCCGGGGGGCGGTTCGGTGGCCGCCACCGTTCGCGGCCGGAGGCCGCTCCTGCAGGCAGCCACCCCGGCCGGGCATGCCACCCCGCAGGAGCGGGCTCGCCCGCGATCCCGGCGCAGCCGGGGGGGATTCGGTGGTCGCCACCGTTCGCGGCCGGAGGCCGCCCCTGCAGGGGTGCGCTAATCATCGACGATAATCGCCCGGGGCGCCAGCAGATTCGGCGATCTCTGCGTCGCCGGCCGCTACCCGCCTCCCGCCATTCTGGTAAACTGCCCGGCGATGAATTCCCTGGCGAACAAGCGCATCCTGCTCGGCGTGACCGGCGGCATCGCCGCCTACAAGAGCGCCGAACTCACGCGCCTGCTGCGCCGCGCCGGCGCCGAGGTGCGGGTGGTCATGACGGCCGCGGCGGCCGATTTCATCACCCCCCTGACGCTGCAGGCGCTGTCCGGTCAGCCGGTATACAGCCGCTGGGACGAGGCCGGGGCGGCCATGGGGCATATCGAGCTGGCGCGCTGGGCCGACCGGGTGCTGGTGGCGCCGGCCACCGCCGACACCCTGGCGCGGCTGGCGCAGGGGCGCGCCGACGACCTGTTGTCGGCCCTGTGCCTGGCGACCACCGCCCCCCTGTACCTGGCGCCGGCCATGAACCAGGCCATGTGGCGGCATGCCGCCACCCGTGACAACGTCGAGACGCTGCGTTCGCGCGGCGTCCGGCTGCTGGGGCCGGCCGAGGGCGAGCAGGCCTGCGGGGATACGGGGCCGGGGCGCATGCTGGAGCCGGAGGCGCTGCTGGCGGCGTTGTCGGCCTCTTTCGAGAGCGGGGCGCTGGCCGGGCTGAAGGTCCTGGTGACGGCCGGTCCGACGCGGGAAGCCATCGACCCGGTCAGATTCATGGGCAACCGCAGCTCCGGCAAGATGGGCTACGCGGTGGCTGCCGCCGCCGCCGAGGCCGGCGCCCGCGTGCAGCTTGTCAGCGGGCCGGTGGCGCTGCCCTGTCCGCCGCGGGTGGAGCGGGTGATGGTCGAGTCGGCCGCCGAGATGCTCGACGCCGTGCTCGAACGGGTCGCCGACACCGACATCTTCGTGGCCGCCGCCGCGGTCGCGGACTACCGTCCGCAGGCGGCCGCCGCCGACAAGATCAAGAAGACCGTCCAGCCCCTGACGCTGCGGCTGGAACCTGCCCCCGACATCCTGGCCACCGTCTCGCGCCTGCCGCAGCGGCCGTTCTGCGTCGGCTTCGCGGCCGAGACCGCCGACCTGGAGCGGCATGCGCGCAAGAAGCGCCTGGCCAAGTCGCTCGACCTGGTGGCCGCCAACCGCGTCGGCCGGGGGCTGGGTTTCGAAGCCGACGACAACGAACTGCACCTGTTCTGGGAAGGTGGCGACGCCCGCCTGGCCCGGGCTCCCAAGCCGCGCCTGGCGCGCTTGCTCATCGAACACATCGCGGCGCGTTACCGCGCCGGTCTGGCCCACCCTCCGCAAGGCGACGACCATGCAGACCATACAGCTTAAGATTCTCGACCCCCGCCTTGGCCGCGACTTCCCGCTGCCCGACTACGCCACCGAGGGTTCGGCGGGCATGGACCTGCGCGCCTGCCTGGACGCGCCCCTGGAACTGGCGCCCGGCGCGACCGAGCTGCTGCCCACCGGCCTGGCCATGCACATCGCCGACCCGGGTCTGGCGGCGGTGCTGCTGCCACGCTCCGGGCTGGGCCACAAGCACGGCATCGTGCTGGGCAACCTGGTCGGCCTGATCGACTCCGACTACCAGGGCCAGCTCTACGTGTCCTGCTGGAACCGCAGCACGGCGCCTTTTCGCATCGAGCCGGGCGAGCGCATCGCCCAGATGGTGCTCGTTCCCGTGGTGCGGGCCGGTTTTGAAGTTGTCGAGGAATTTGCCGATACCAGGCGAGGGACCGGTGGTTTCGGCCATACCGGGCGCGCCTGACAACAAGACGACCCTAAGGACCAGGGACCTACATGAAATTACCGTTCCGAAGCGGCAAGTCCGCCAAGTCCGGCAAGCCCGGCAAATCCAGCACGGCCACCGGCAAGACCGCCGGTCGGAGCCAGGCGGCCCCGACCGGCGGGGTGAGCCTGCGCAACCTGTTCGTGACGCTGGTCGTGGTGGCGCTGTTGCCGGCGCTGCTGCTGGCCGCCTTCCTGTACCTGCAGGCCCGCACCCAGATCGAGGACAGCGAGCACCAGCGCGCCGAACTGGCCGCCGGGTTGTTCGCCAGCGGCTTGACCCAGTGGGTGCAGCAGCAGGTGACGACGGCGGAAATGGTGGCCAAGGATCCGGTCGTCGCCGACATACTGGAGCGCGGTGACCGGCGCGAGGCGGAGAAAAAGGCCGCTGCGCTCGGTTACCTGTTTCCGGACGCCATCCGGATCCGGCTGCTGCAGCCGGGCCTGGACAAGGAAGATCTCTCCGCGTCGCCGCCCATCACGTTCGCTGCGGTGGACATGATCCGCCAGGCCGAGACCAAGGAGACCCCGCCGCCGCTGGAAGTACACGGCGCGGGTACCCCGCAGCAGCACGTCAACCTGGTGCGCCGGGTGCTGGACCGCTCCGGCAAGCACATCGTCGGCCATCTCATGGTGAGTTTCTCCATGCAGCCCCTGCACCGGCTGCTGACTGCGCCCGGGGTGCCGGGTTATGCGGAATTGCAGCAGTCCACCCTGGTGGTCGATTCGCGCGGTGACGCCGCGCTGAAACAGGGCGCGCCGGCGGGTACGGCCAGCATTCCCGGCAGCCGCTGGCGGGTGACCTACTGGCCGCCGGCGGCCGCCGGCGCCGGCAGCCTGCTGACCGGCACGCTGGCGGCGCTGGGTGCGGCGGTGCTGCTGATCCTGGTGGCGGCATTGCTGCTCTACCGGCGCATCGCCGCGGCGCTGCGCCGCGACCAGGCTACCCTGCTGGCCATCGTCAAGGACATGCGCGACGGCCGCAAGGGCGAGTACGCGGCCAGACTCGCCGAGTTGCACGACACGGTGGAACTCATGGCCCGCACGGCGAGCGTCGGCGCCGCCCGCCCGGTGGCGGTACAGGCCGGTGGTGGCGACCGGGAAGCCGCGCCGGTGGTCGACGAGGTCGAGGCCGACCTGCTGTTCGACCAGGATGCCCTGGATATCGAGAAGGTGCAGGTCGACGAGTCGCGGATCGACCCCGGCATCTTCCGCGCCTACGACATCCGCGGCGTGGTGGAACAGAGCCTGACCCCCGAGGTGGTGTTCGAGATCGGCCGCGCCATCGGCAGCGAGGCCTACTACCGCGGTGAGCAGACCGTCGTGGTGGGGCGCGACGGCCGGCTATCGGGGCCGGACCTGGCCGACGCCCTGATCCGCGGTCTGCGCTCGACCGGCCGCGACGTCAAGGACATCGGCCAGGTGCCGACACCGGTGCTCTATTTCGCCGCCCAGTACCTGGGTGCCAATTCCGGGGTCATGGTCACCGGCAGCCACAATCCGCCCGAGTACAACGGCCTGAAGATCGTACTCGGCGGCGAGACCCTGGCCAGCGACGCCATCCAGGACCTGCACCGGCGCATCGAGGAGGGCGACCTGCTGACCGGCGACGGTTCGGTGGAGACCATCGACGTGCTGCCCGACTACCTGGAGCGCATCAAGTCCGACGTACAGGTGGCGCGGCCGCTGAAGGTGGTGGTGGACTGCGGCAATGGCGTGGCCGGCGTGGCGGCGCCGCAGCTGCTCAAGGAACTCGGCTGCGAGGTGGTGGAGCTGTTCTGCGAGGTGGACGGCAACTTTCCCAATCATCACCCGGATCCCAGCAAGCCCGACAACCTGGCGCCGCTCATCGCCGCGGTGCGCGAGCAGGGCGCCGACCTGGGCCTGGCCTTCGATGGCGACGGTGACCGCCTCGGTGTAGTGACCTCGGAAGGCGAAATCATCTGGCCCGACCGCCTGATGATGTTGTTCGCCATGGACGTGCTGTCGCGCAACCCGGGCGCGCAGATCATCTATGACGTGAAATGCTCGCGGCATCTGGCCGGCATCATTTCCGAGCATGGCGGCGAGCCGCTGATGTGGTGCACAGGCCATTCCCTGGTCAAGGCCAAGATGAAGGAGACCGGCGCCCTGCTGGCCGGCGAAATGAGCGGCCACATCTTCTTCAAGGAGCGCTGGTACGGCTTCGACGATGCGCTCTATTCGGCGGCGCGCCTGCTGGAGATCCTGGCCAACGACCACCGCAGTTCCAGCGAGGTGTTCGCGGAACTGCCGGACAGCATCAACACGCCGGAGCTGAACGTGGCCATGGCCGAGGGCGAACCGGCGGCGTTCATGGAGAAGCTCCTGAACAGCGCCCACTTCGAGGGCGCCCAGGTGGCGACCATCGACGGCCTGCGGGCGGAGTTCGACCACGGCTGGGGCCTGGTGCGCGCCTCCAACACCACCCCCTGCCTGGTGCTGCGCTTCGAGGCCGACGACGAACTGGCGCTGCACCGCATCCAGGAGGAATTCCGTCGCGTGATGCTGCAGGTGAATCCGGAGCTGGCCCTGCCGTTCTAGGGAGGGCCTTCCTGGAGGGGTTGTTCAAAACCTGGCGCAAAGGCGCGAAGAACGCAGAGGTGCGCGAAGGCCTTCTGTTTCATTCTTCCTTTTCTCTGTGTTGGATCTTGCGAGAGCTGTCCACCGGCATGTGGCCCGGTGGGGTTCGCTACGCTTCGTTTTTTGGGGACGGGTATGGAATAATCGCCCGTACCCAATGAAGCGAGTCCTGTCATGAGCCTCGACCAGAAAGCCGCCACCCGCGTCGCGCAGGTGCTGAGCGAAGCCCTGCCGTACATCCGCCGTTTCCGCGGCAAGACCGTGGTGGTCAAGTTCGGCGGCAACGCCATGGTGGACGAGGCGCTCAAGAGCGGCTTCGCGCGCGACATCGTGCTCATGCGGACCGTCGGCATCAACCCCGTGGTGGTGCACGGCGGCGGGCCGCAGATCGGCCGGGTGCTGGAGAAGGTGGGCAAGGAGAGCACCTTCGTGGAGGGCATGCGGGTCACCGACAGCGAGACCATGGACGTGGTGGAAATGGTGCTGGGCGGACTGGTCAACAAGGAGATCGTCAACCTGATCACCCGCCAAGGCGGCAGGGCGGTGGGCCTGACCGGCAAGGACGGCGATCTCATCCGCGCCCGCAAGCTCACCCTCCGGCGCGGCAGTCCGGAGCTCGAGGAACCGGAGATCATCGACATCGGTCATGTCGGCGAGGTCGCCAGCATCGACGCCTCGGTGGTCGATATGCTGGTCTCCGGTGGTTTCATTCCCGTCATCGCGCCCATCGGAGTGGGTGAGGACGGGCGCTCCTACAACATCAATGCCGATCTGGTGGCCGGTTGCCTGGCCGAGGTCCTGGGCGCCGAGAAGCTGATGCTGCTGACCAACACGCCGGGCCTGCTGGACAAGGAGGGCAGGCTGCTGACCGGGCTCGGCACCCGCGACGTGGACCGGCTGATCGAGGACGGCACCATCCACGGTGGCATGCTGCCCAAGATCCGCTGCGCCCTGTCGGCCGTGCAGGCCGGCGTGCGCGCGGCGCACATCGTCGACGGGCGGGTGGCGCACTCGGTGCTGGTGGAGCTGTTCACCGACGAGGGCGTGGGCACGCTGATCCAGGCCTGAGCCCCGCATCCCACGGGGGGTGTTCGGGGGTGACGGTTCTTCAAGGGTTGGCGGCGCGGGCCTTGGCTTCCGCCTCGGCCCTGGCCTTGGCCTCGGCCTCCTTCAGCTCGCGGAAACGCTTGATGTCCCGTTCGAACTGGTGCCGGATCTGCTCCTGCTCCACCTTCTTGCGCTCGATGAATGCGAGATTCTGGCTGATCTGCTTGCGCGATTCGTTGATCTGTTTGCGCAGCTTTTCGGGGACCGGCTTGCCGGCACGCTCGATATTGGCAGCCCGCCGGGTGGCGTTGGCCAGGCGCTGGCGCAGGCTGTCGATGCGGCCGTGGGTAACGCGGATGATGGCTTCTACGGCTTCGATCTTGCCGTCGCGGGTCATGACCATTTCGTCTTCGTTGGTGAAGGTGTCGAGCAGGATGCGGTCACGGGCGGCCGCTTCCTCCTCGCGGCGCTTCTTCTCGGCGGCCAGCCGCGCCTGGCGGCGTTCCTCGGCGATCTGCTCGGGTGTCTTGGCGGCTGCCTTGGTCTCGACCACGATGCCGCGCTCGTTCAACCTTTCCCGCTGCTGTTTGGCATACTGCGGGGGAATGTGGTCTCCATAGCGTACGTGGCCGTTCTCGTCGACCCACTTGTACAGCTTGCCGCCCAGGGCGGGGGGCTGCGCCGATGCCAGGCCAAGGGCCAGCATGCAGGGGATCAGTATCTTGGATCGGAATGGGCTTCTCATGTGCTACCTGCTGCAACTCGACGGATGACGATTACATCATGAACTATGTGGAACATCTGGTCCTGTTCCTCATTTCGCTGCTGGCCAACCTGTTTTCGGCCTTTTCCGGGGGCGGCGCCGGGCTCATCCAGTTGCCGGCACTGATCTTTCTCGGCCTGCCTTTCGCGGTGGCACTGGCCACGCACAAGGTCGCCAGCGTCGCACTGGGTATCGGCGCCACGCTGCGCCACTTGAGAGAGCGCAGCCTGGATGCTCGCTTCGCCGCGGTCATGCTGGTGGCGGGTGTCCCGGGCGTGGTAGTGGGCGCGCATCTCATCATCGACGTGCCGGGGCGGGCCGCCGAGGTGGCGCTGGGCCTGCTGACGGCGGGGCTGGGCGTCTATTCCGTCTTCAGGCCGCGGCTGGGGCAACAGGTCACGGCCAGTCATCGCGATACCCGGGGGCTGCTCACCGGCGCCGGGGTGCTGTTCGGGATCGGGATTCTCAACGGTTCACTGACATCCGGCACCGGCCTGTTCGTAACCCTGTGGCTGGTGCGCTGGTTCGGGCTCGACTACCGGCGGGCGGTGGCCTACACCCTGATCCTGGTCGGCCTGTTCTGGAATGGTGCCGGTGCCCTCACCCTGGGGCTGCTGTCGGAGATCCGCTGGAGCTGGCTGCCGGCGCTGCTGCTCGGCTCGTTGCTGGGCGGCTACGCCGGGGCCCATCTGGCGATCCGCCAGGGCAACCGCTGGATCAAGCGCGGTTACGAGCTCATCACCCTGCTGGTGGGCGCCGCGCTCATCGTCGGCTGACGCGGCGGCCGCTAAAGAAGCCGGCCGCCGCGCCGCTAGTCCCATGAGGCTCCGTAGAACCGGGAGGAGTCATACTGTTTGACGGGTTGCTGGGGGGATATCCAATGGGGAAGATCGTCTTGCTGGCGGCCTGGTTGTGCCTGCTGGCCGGCATGCCGCCGGCCATGGCCGCGGAGGATTCGGCCGCCGATGCCAAGGCCCTGCGCTGGGTCGGCTGCGGCATTTCCAAGAAAGCCTACCTGACCGCGCTGGCCAGGGCCTACGAGGCCCGCACCGGTGTCAGGATCGACATCCAGGGCGGCGGGGCCACCCGCGGCATCCGCGAGGTATCCGCCAACACGGCGGATATCGGTGGCAGCTGCCGGCAGCGCATCTTCGGCATCCCGGAGGAGAAGGCCGCCGTCATGGTGCCGGTGGCCTGGGACGCGCTGGCCGTGATCGTGCACAAGGACAATCCCGTGGACGACATCTCGCTGGAGGATCTGCGCCGGTTGTACCTGGGCGAGATCCGCAACTGGCGTGAACTGGGCGGCCCCGACCGGCCGGTCAAGCTGTTCATACGCAAAGGCAAGATCTCCGGTGTCGGCCGCACCATCCGCAAGCTGGTATTCTCCAACTACGATCAGGACTTCGCTGGCGACCAGGTGTTCGATTCCTCCGGGCCGCTGGAGAAGGCGGTGGTGGCGGACCCCGATGCCATCGCCATCACCGGCATCAGCAGCGGCCGCAAGCGTGACGTGAAGATTCTCAAGCTGGAAGGCAGGTCGCCCACCTACGAGAATGTCAAGACCGGCAAGTACCTGCTGTACCGGCCGCTGTACCTGATCTACAACCCGGACGGTCCACACGTCGACGAGGTGAAGGATTTCATCAAGTTCGCGGACAGCGACGCGGGCCGCAAGGTGATTCGCAAGAACGGTACCGTGCCCTACCTGGAAGCCATGAACCTGATGCGCAAGCGGCTCAACGAGTCGCGCACGGCTTACAGGAAGAAGGGCCTGCGCTGAACCCGGTCAGACGCCGTAGCGTTCCCGGTATTCCGAAATGGCGGCCAGGGCCGGCCCCAGTTCCGGGCGGTCCTGCAGGTAGTCCTGAAGGTCGGCCAGGGTGACGATGCTGACCACGCCGATGCCCAGCTCGTCCTCCACTTCCTGAATGGCGGAACGTTCGCCCCGGCCGCGCTCCTGGCGGTCCAGGGCGATCACCACCCCGGCCGCACGGGCGCCGGCCGCCTCGATGATCTCCAGCGATTCCCGGATGGCGGTGCCGGCGGTGATGACGTCGTCGACGATCAGCACCCCGCCCGCGAGCGGTGCACCCACCAGGTTGCCACCCTCGCCGTGGTCCTTGGCTTCCTTGCGGTTGAAGCACCAGGGCAGGTCGCGCCCGTGCCGGTCGTAGAGGGCGATGGCGGCGGCGGTGGCCAGCGGAATGCCCTTGTAGGCGGGGCCGAACAGCACGTCGAAGTCGATGTCGGCCGCCTGGATGGCGGCGGCGTAGAAACGCCCCAGCCGGGCCAGGTGGGCGCCGGTGTTGAACAGCCCGGCGTTGAAGAAGTAGGGGCTGACCCGGCCCGATTTCAGGGTGAACTCGCCGAACCGCAATACCCCCGCCTCGATGGCGAAATCCAGGAACTCGCGCTGATAGTCCTTCATGAATGGGCGCCTGCCGGTGTCGAAAGGCCGGTATGATACACGGGGCCGGACAGCAGGAGAATCCATGCGTATCGTCACCGTCAACGTCAACGGCATCCGCTCGGCGGCCCGCAAGGGCTTCTTCGCCTGGATGACACGCCAGCGCGCCGACGTGGTCTGCCTGCAGGAGACCAGGGCCCAGGCCCACCAGCTCACCGACCGGATCTTCCACCCGCGCGGCTGGCACGTGTTCTTCCACGATGCCGAGAAAAAGGGTTACAGCGGCGTGGCCATCTACAGCCGCCACCGCCCCGACCGGGTGGTGGCGGGGCTGGGCTGGCCGGACGTGGACGCCGAGGGCCGCTACCTGGAGGCGCGCTTCGGGCCGCTCAGCGTGGTGTCGCTGTACCTGCATTCGGGCTCCTCCAGCGAGGCGCGGCAGCAGGTGAAGTTCGACATGATGGCGCGCTTCATGCCCTACCTGAAAGGCTTGCGGCGGCGCCGCCGCGACTACGTGATCTGCGGCGACTGGAATATCGCCCACCGCCCCATCGATCTGCGCAACTGGCGCGGCAACCAGAAGAATTCGGGTTTCCTTCCGGAGGAGCGGGCGTGGATGGACGAGTTGTTCGGCGCGGCCGGTTTCGTCGACGCCTTCCGGCGCGTGGATCCGCGCGAGGGCCAGTACACTTGGTGGTCGAACCGGGGCCAGGCCTGGGCGAAGAACGTCGGCTGGCGCATCGACTACCAGGTGGTGACGCCGCGGCTGGGCGAGCGGGTGCGCTCGGCGCGCATCTACAAGGACAAGCGGTTTTCGGATCATGCGCCGCTGATCATCGATTATGACTACGATCTGTGAATGCCCGCCCGGCTCTTGAAATGCGATGGCCTCCGCCATGAATGACACCCTCCGCACCGTCCTCTCGGGCCGCATGCTGGTCGCTTCGCTCATGGGCTTCTCCTCGGGTCTGCCGCTACTGCTGACCGGGTCGGTGCTGCAGGCCTGGATGAAGAAGGAGGGGGTGGATCTCGGCACCATCGGGTTGTTTGCACTGGTGGGGCTGCCCTACACGCTGAAATTCCTGTGGGCGCCGCTCACCGACCGTTACGCGCCGCCGCTGCTGGGGCGGCGGCGGGGCTGGCTGCTGGCGGTGCAGGTGGCCTTGATGGCGGCCATCGCCGGGCTGAGCCTGATGCAGCCGGCGCAGCATCCGGGTCTGCTGGCGCTGGCGGCGTTGCTGGTGACCTTCTTCTCCGCCAGCCAGGACATCGTCATCGATGCCTACCGCCGCGAGGCGCTGGCCGACCGCGAACTGGGGCTGGGGGCCTCGCTGTACGTCAACGGCTACCGGGTGGGTATGCTGCTGGCCTCGGGCGGCGGCCTGATCCTGGCGGATTTCCTGCCGTTCCCGGTGGTGTACCGCCTTATGGCCGGTTTCATGCTCGCGGGCATCCTGACCACGGTGTTCGCGCCGGAGCCCGAGGTCGCCGAGGGCACGCCCACCAGCCTGCGCGAGGCGGTGATCCGGCCGTTCGTGGATTATTTCAGCCGCCAGCACGCCGTGCTGGTGCTGCTGTTCATCCTGCTCTACAAGGTGGGCGACACCATGGCCAGCCACATGTCGACACCCTTCTACCTGGACATCGGCTTCAGCATGACGGAGATCGGCGCGGTGGTGAAGCTGTTCGGCTTCTGGGCCACCATCGGCGGCAGCGTGCTGGGCGGCATCCTGATCCTGCGCACCGGCATCTACCGGGCCCTGTGGGGCTTCGGCATCCTGCAGGCCCTGTCCACCGCCGGTTTCGCGCTGCTGGCCTGGACCGGCTACAGCCTGCCGCTGCTGGCCGGCGTGATCGCCTTCGAGAACCTGAGCGCCGGCATGGGCACGGCGGCGTTCGTGGCCTTCATGGCCAGCCTCACCAACCGCCGCTTCACCGCCACCCAGTACGCGCTGCTGAGCAGCCTGATGGGCATTCCCCGGGTGATCGTGGCGGCACCGACCGGCTACCTGGCCGAGTGGATGGGCTGGCTCGGCTTCTTCTCCTTCTGCGCGCTGGTGGCGGTGCCGGGCCTGCTGCTGCTGACCAGGTTCCGGGACTGGCTGGAGACGTAGGGTGGGGTGAGCACAGCGAACCCCACCAGGGCAGCGCCGCGGTGTTCACCATCGCATGGCCCCGAATCCCTTCGCTCCACCACGTTTGAGCGACGGCCGCCGAACGGTTATGGTGGCACCCGGTCATCCACCCCACCTGTTGCAGAGGACAATCCGGTTGCTGATCGACGTTTCCTTTGTGTCGGCGTTTCTGGTCGGGTTGCTGGGCGGGGTGCATTGCTTCGGCATGTGCGGTGGCATCGTGGGGGCGCTGACGCTGGGTCTGCCGGAGCGGTCGCGGCGTGGTTCGGCGTTGGCGGGTTACCTGCTGGCGTACAACGCCGGCCGGCTCACGAGCTATACGCTGGCCGGCGCCCTGATGGGGGGCGTGGGCTGGTTCGCGGCGCACTGGTCCGGGCTGCGGCTGGCGCAACTGGGGCTGCAGTTGATGGCCGGGCTGTTCATGATCGCGCTGGGGCTGTACCTGGGCGGCTGGTGGCGCGGCCTGGCGCGGATCGAGGCGGCGGGCGGACGGGTGTGGCAGCGGCTCGAGCCGCTCGGTCGGCGTCTGCTGCCGGTGCGCAGTCATGGCCAGGCCCTGCTGCTCGGCCTGTTGTGGGGCTGGCTGCCCTGCGGCCTGGTCTACAGCGTGCTGATCTGGTCGGTGTCCACGGCCAGCCCGCTGCAGGGCGGGCTGCTGATGCTGGGGTTCGGTCTCGGCACGCTGCCGGCGTTGCTGGCCATGGGAGCGGCGGCGGCGCGCCTGTCACACTGGATCCAGGACCGGCGCACCCGCGCCCTGGCGGGTGCGCTGGTGATCCTGTTCGGCGTCCTGTTCGTGTGGCAGGTGCTCAGCGCGTATAGAACTGCTGCTTGAACTTGACTTCGAAGGTGTCCTTCTCGCCTTCCGGCTGCACGTCGACGGTAAAGCGCAGCGTTTCCTCGTGGCTGACCGGGAAGGTCCCGATGTAGTAGATGGCCGTCCCCTCGCGTATCTCGCGCAGGCCGATATCACGCTTCTGGCCGGTCAGGTTGGTGGCCGTGGCCGTTACCTTCGCCGGCACCGGCTTGCCGGTGGTACCCAGCACCTTGCGCAGCACGGCGATATTGATCATGCCCCGGTTCTTGCTTCGCTTGAGCCCGTACTGCTTGGTCACGCTGGCCGGCAGCATGTCCGTGCTCAGCGCGTTGAAATGCACCACGTAGTCACCGAAATCCTGCGAATTCTCGGCCTGCGCCAGGGCCGCCAGCATCAGGATGACGAGGCCGGCCAGGGTCGACAGGACATGTTTCTTGTTCGGCATGGTGTTCCTCCTTATGCAGCTGTCAGTTCAACTATAGACCAAAACGGCGTCCCGGGGTTCTCACCGGGGCGTGGTTGGAGGAGCAAGGGGGAGGCTGTCAGACGACGGCTTCTTCCTGTTCGCTGCTCTCGCGGGCATTCCGGGTGGACGGCGATGCGCCGGTGAGGGTGTCGCGCATGCCTTCCAGCTTCTCGATCTGCCGGTGCAGTTCGGCGGTGCTGGCGGTCAGCTCCCGGATGCGGGCTTCCAGCGTGTCGCGTGACTCGCTGATGCGGCGCAGGGTGTCCAGGCGTTTTTCCATGGTCGCCTTGTGATCCTTGATCTGCTTGACCAGCGGATTCATGACTTCCTTGAGCCAGACGTTGGCGTCCTGGTTGGCCTTGTAGAACAGGCTGCGGGTGTGGCTGACCAGGGTGATGAAGAATTTCTTGATGACGAACTTCTGCTCGGTCATGGTGGTGATCGGGCTGCGCCGGAAGGTCTCGGCCTCCTGGTACAGGCGTTCCAGCTCGGCGCTGATGGCGGCGGTGGAGAACTGCCGCGGCGTGATGGCGGGAAGGCCGTGCTCCTCGTGGAACTTGCGGTAGGTGGCGCGGATCAGCATGCGCGTCTGCTCGGCCTGGGCGCTGACCTGCTCCATGGTGTCGCGGGCGCCGTCGAAGAAGGTTTCCATGCCGCGTTTCAGGCCGGCCGTGGTCCAGCTGTGGGTCATGTCTTCGCGGGTCTTGTGGATGAGCCGGTCCAGGGCGTCCATGCTCAGCGCGTCGAGCATGTTGCGTGCCTGCTGCTGCAGCAGCCGACGGCTGGCCTGGAAGCTCTCCACGTTGCGCAGGTAGGCCGCTTGCTCCTCGCGCGACTTGGTCATCAGGTGCATGATGACGTCGGCGTTCTTGCCGCGCAGTGAGCGCAGCTCGGCCAGTTGCCGGGTGCCCTGCACCGCCTTCGACTTGAGGATGCCGATGTGTTCCTCGAGCAGGCCGCCGACCTGGCCGGCCAGGTTCTCCTGCACGATGGCCTGGCGGGCCGGCAGCACCTCGTCCAGCAGAAAGCGTTCGAGCGAATCGAGTCGGCTGGCGTGCAGCAGGGCGTCGTCGTTGCGCACCCGCGCCAGCAGGCCCTTCTGGGCGGACACCGGGAACACCTGCTGCACCGGCACGTGCAACTGTTCGGCGCTCGCCTGGCGCTGGGATTCGATGCTGGCCTCGATGGCGGCGGGCTCCTTGAGCTCGTCCCACAGGGTGTCGATCTTGTTCAGTACCACCAGCAGGCCCTTGCTGTGTTTCTCCCGTGTGGCCCGGACGTGGTGCTCCCAGACGTCGAGGTCGCTGCGGGTGACGCCGGTGTCGGCGCCCAGTACGAACAGCACGGCCTGGGCCGAGGGCAGCATGCTGATGGTCAGTTCGGGCTCGTTGCCCAGGGCGTTCAGGCCGGGCGTGTCCAGCACCACCAGCCCCTTGCGCAGCAGCTCGTGGGGGAAGCTGATCAGGGCGTGGCGCCAGTAGGGCACCTCGACCTGCTCCGGCGGCCGGCCGTGGGCCTTGAACCAGGGGTCCTGGTTCTCGTCGTACAGGCCCAGTTCGCGGGCCTTTTCCACCGGCACCTGCTTGGTTCGGATGACCTCCTG
Organism: Thiohalobacter sp.; assembly: GCA_026984835.1. Taxonomy (GTDB): domain Bacteria; phylum Pseudomonadota; class Gammaproteobacteria; order DSM-19610; family DSM-19610; genus JALSRI01. The sequence goes on from JALSRI010000205.1 coordinate 31,702, forward strand.
CAGGGCCTCGGCGACCTGGGCCGGCGAGCCGGTGTCGAGGTCGATGCGGGTCCAGTGGACGGGTTCGTGGCGGAATTCGGCGATGCTGCGGTCCTGCAGGCGGGACTCGATGGGCAGCAGGCGGATGTAGGCGGCGTCTTCCTCCTGGTCCCAGAACAACTCGGTCGGGCACATGGTGGTGCGTCCGGCGTCCGAGGGCAGCAGGCGCTGGCCGAAGGTGGCGAAGAACAGGGCGTTGATCAGCTCGGTCTTGCCGCGCGAGAACTCGGCCACGAAGGCGATCTTCAGGTGGTCCTTGCGCAGCGACTCGATCGCCTCGAACAGACGAAATTCCTGTTCCGCCGTTGCCAGCTCGTTGTCGTCCAGCCAGCTCTGGAATTGCTGGACGGTGGTGGCCAGTTGCTCGCGCCAGTCCTGGTAGGCCTGCAAGCGCCGATCGAAAGGATCCTGCTGCATCTGTTGTTCCCTAATCTGCCGTGATTGTTCGGTTTTATGGCACCCCGGGGACCGCGCCGTCCGCATGGCACAGCCCTGCCGGTTCCTAACGGCAGGAACGGCGCTGCCTTTAGCCCTTATTACAGTAGCTTAGGGCAGATCCGGCTGGCCGGCGGAAGGTCTTGTTAGCGATCAGGCGCTTGCACGCCCTCGGGCAGGTTTCGCGGTGATTCGACACGGACCCGCTTGCGGCGCCCGCCGGCGCCGGCCACCAGCGTCACCCGGGCGCGGGGCACCCCGCACAGCCGCGCCAGGAACGCCACCAGGTGGCGGTTGGCCCGGCCCTCCAGGGGCGGTGCGGTGATGCGGATCTTGAGGCGGTCGCCGTGGACGCCGGCCAGCTGGTCGCGGCTGGCGCCGGGTTGCACATGTACGTCCAGCAGCAGGGCATCGCCGTCCCAGCGGTACCAGGGGGCGGACATGTCAGCCGCCGGCGAGGTGGTGCAGCGGCGGCAGCAGCAGCATCTTCAGCACCTGGATGCCGAGCAGGGCGATGAGGGGAGACAGGTCCATGCCGCCGATCGGCGGCAGCAGGCGCCGGCAGGGACGCAGCACCGGTTCGGTCAGGCTGTAGAGGATGGATGCCACCGGGTTGTAGGTGCCGGGGCTGATCCAGCTCAGGATGACCTGGATGAAGATGGCGAACAGGAAGACGTTGAGCAGCAGGCCCAGCAGCTGTGCCACGGACAGGATGAAAATCGCCAGCAGCGGCAGGCCGGCGCCGCGCAACAGGGCGATCAGGGTCAGGTCGGCCATCTGCAGGCCCAGCATGAGCACCAGCGAGGCGCTGTCCAGCCGGCCGACGCTGGGCAGCATGCGCCGCAGCGGCAGCAGCACCGGGTTGGTGATCCGGACCAGGAACTGGCTGACCGGGTTGTAGAAATCCGCCCGCACCGCGCCCAGCAGGAAGCGCAGCATGACGGCCAGGATATACAGGCCGATCAGGGTATCGATCAGGAAGGTGACCGGCGTGGTGAGGTAGCTGTCTCCCATCAGTCGGTTCCCAGCTGGTCGGCCAGTTCGCGGGAGCGGTCGCGGGCCGCGGCCAGCGCGCGCGCGAACAGGCCGCGCAGGTCGCCATCTTCCAGTACCCGCAGGGCGCGTTCGGTGGTGCCGCCGGGCGAGGTGACGCGCTGGCGCAGCGTGGCGGCGTCGTCTGGGCTCTCCAGGGCCATTTTCGCCGCGCCGAAGGCGGTCTGCAGCGCCAGCAGGCGCGCCACGCCGGCCGACAGGCCGAGCTGTTCACCGCCCTCCTGCAGGGCCTCGATGACCAGGAAGAAATAGGCCGGCCCACTGCCGGACAGGGCGGTGACCGCATCCAGCAGCCCCTCGTCGTCGATCCACAGGGTCAGGCCGACGGCCCGCAGCACTGACTCGGCCAGGTCGCGCCGGGATTCGCTGACGAAGGGATTGGCATACAGGGCGGTGGCGCCACTCTGCACCAGCGCCGGCGTGTTGGGCATGCAGCGCACGATGGCCGGTTCGTCGCCCAGCCAGCGGCGCAGGTCGGCCTCGCGGACGCCGGCGGCCACAGACACGACCAGTGGCTGCTGCTCGCGCACCGCCGCGGCCAGGTCGGTGGCGACCGCGTGCATGACCTGCGGCTTGACGGCCAGCACCAGGACGTCGCTGCCGGCCACGGCCGCCACGCTGTCGGGGGTGGTCTCCACCGGGGCGATGCCGCGCATGGCGTCCAGCGCCACCGGGTCCGGGTCGGCGACGCGGATGCGGCCCGGGTTCCAGCCGTCCGCCACCAGCCCGCCGACCAGGCTGCGCGCCATGTTGCCGGCGCCGATGAAGCTGATCTGGGCATCGTTCATGGGGCGTGACCATACCGTTGAAACCGCGTGCTTACAAGCGCTTGCGGCTTCGCGGGCGGGTTCCCCGGGGGGCGCTATACTTGGCCGCGAGGGGGGTCGCCGGTTTCAAGTTCCGACCGCCTCTGTCGATATGGACATCCATAACCAGCATAGATGGGGACAAGCATGGATATTGCTGAACTACTTGCCTTCGGCGTCAAGAACAACGCCTCCGACCTGCACCTGTCCGCCGGTCTGCCGCCGATGATCCGCGTCGACGGCGACATCCGTCGCATCAACGTGCCGGCGCTGGACCACAAGACGGTTCATGGTCTCATCTACGACATCATGAACGACAAGCAGCGCAAGGACTTCGAGGAGTTCCTGGAGACCGACTTCTCCTTCGAGATCCCGAACCTGGCGCGCTTCCGCGTCAACGCCTTCAACCACAACCGCGGCGCCGGCGGCGTGTTCCGGACCATCCCGTCCACCATCCTGACGCTGGAGGAGCTGGGGGCGCCGGCCATATTCAAGGATATCTCCGATCAGCCGCGCGGCCTGGTGCTGGTGACCGGGCCGACCGGCTCGGGCAAGTCCACCACCCTGGCGGCCATGATCGACCACATCAACAACGAGAAGTTCGCGCACATCCTCACCATCGAGGACCCCATCGAGTTCGTGCATGAATCGAAGAAATGCCTGGTGAACCAGCGCGAGGTGCACCGCGACACCCACGGCTTCAACGAGTCGCTGCGCTCGGCGCTGCGCGAGGACCCGGACATCATCCTGGTCGGCGAAATGCGCGACCTGGAGACCATCCGCCTGGCGCTGACCGCGGCCGAGACCGGCCACCTGGTGTTCGGCACCCTGCACACCAGCTCGGCGGCCAAGACCATCGACCGTATCATCGACGTGTTCCCGGCGGCCGAGAAGACCATGGTGCGTTCCATGCTGTCGGAGTCGCTGCGCGCGGTCATCGCCCAGACGCTGCTGAAGAAGAACGGCGGCGGGCGCATCGCCGCGCACGAGATCATGATCGGCACGCCCGCCATCCGCAACCTGATCCGCGAGGACAAGATCGCGCAGATGTATTCGGCCATCCAGACCGGCCAGTCGGTGGGCATGCAGACGCTGGACCAGAACCTGCAGGAGCTGGTGCAGCGCGGCCTGGTCAACCGCCTCGATGCGCGCGCCAAGGCCACCAACAAGGAGCTGTTCCGGTGAGTGCGCTCAGCATGGACTTCAACTCGCTGTTGAAGCTGATGGTGCACAAGAGCGCCTCGGACCTGTTCATCACCGCCGGCATGCCGCCGAGCATGAAGATCCACGGCCGCATCAAGCCGGTATCGCAGTCGACCCTGACGCCGGAGCAGGCCCGCGAGGTGGTTCTCAGCGTGATGAACGCCGAGCAGCGGCGGGTGTTCGACACCGAGCACGAATGCAATTTCGCCATCAGCGCGCCGGGCGTGGGGCGCTTCCGCGTCAGCGCTTTCTACCAGCGCAACCACTGCGGCATGGTGCTGCGCCGCATCGAGACCAAGATCCCGACCATCGAGTCGCTTAACCTGCCGCCCATCGTCAAGACCCTGGCCATGGCCAAGCGCGGCCTGATCATCTTCGTCGGCGCCACCGGCACCGGCAAATCGACCTCGCTGGCGTCGCTGATCGGCTACCGCAACCAGAACAGCACCGGCCACATCATCACCATCGAGGATCCCATCGAGTACGTGCACCAGCACGCCGGCTGCATCGTCACCCAGCGCGAGGTCGGTATCGATACGGAATCCTTCGAAGTGGCCCTGAAGAACACCCTGCGCCAGGCGCCGGACGTGATCCTGATCGGCGAGATCCGCACCCGCGAGACCATGGACCACGCCATCGCCTTCGCCGAGACCGGCCATTTATGCCTGGCGACGCTGCACGCCAACAACGCCAACCAGGCCATGGACCGCATGATCAACTTCTTCCCCGAGGATCGCCGCGACCAGCTCCTGATGGACCTGTCGCTGAACCTCAAGGCCATTCTCGCCCAGCAGCTCATCCCGACGCCGGACGGCAAGGGCCGGCGCGTGGCGGTGGAGATCCTGGTCAACACCCCGCTGGCCGCGGACCTCATTCGCAAGGGCGAGGTGCACAAGCTGAAAGACCTGATGAAGCGTTCCAACCAGCAGGGCATGCGCACCTTCGACCAGGCGCTGTACGAGCTGTACCGCGACGGCGAGATCACCTACGACGACGCCATCCACTACGCCGATTCGGGCAACGAAGTGCGGCTCATGATCAAGCTGAAAGACGGCGAGGTGGACAAGGACTCGGCCCTGGACGGCATTTCGCTGGTGGACACGCCGTAAAACGCACCGGTCTGCCCTTGCAGGCCTCGATCCCCTCGCTCACCCCACCATGACGCCGGTCCGGTGGCCAGCGCCATGCGGGTCCGAATCCCCTGGTTCCGGCGGCGGCCGCCGGGCGGTCATGACGGGAAGGCCGGTTCCAGATCGAAGACGGTGCGGGCATCGAACACCGGCCCGTCCACGCACACGCGCTTCATGGCGGGGCCCGATTCGGTCTGCACTTCCACCACGCAGCCGGCGCAGCCGCCCACGGCGCAGGCCATGTATTCCTCCAGCGACACCTG
>JALSRI010000206.1 GCA_026984835.1 Thiohalobacter sp.
ACTCCAGCTTGCCCACGTCCAGGTCCTGGCGTACGTCGTGCACACCGGGCAGGGTGCGCAGGTAGTCACGGATGCGGCGCGCCTGACGCAGCAGCTCGCCGACGTCGTCGCCCACCACGCCCACCTCGATATCGGCGCCGGCCGGGCCACCCTGGGGACGCAGGATGGACAGGCGCTGGATACCGCTCACGCCGGCCAGGCCTTCGCGTACGGCATTGATCACCGCCTCGGTAGGCCGCGTGCGCGTGCCGTGGTTGAACTTCAGTGTCACCAGGGGTGTAACAAAATGCTCGATGAACCCCTCCGGTGCGCGCTTCTTCAGATCGATGATGAGCTGGATGTAGTTGCTGCCGCGGCGCACCCGGTTGAAGTCGATGAATGTGACGCCGACATTGGTCAGCAGCGTATCCAGCTCGTCCTCGCCGATACGCTCCCGCACCACCCGCTCGATACGCACCGCCAGCGCCTCGGAGTCCCGCAGGCTGTAGGTGTTGGGCGCCTCGATGTTGACGAAGAACTGGCCGATGTCGGGCCGCCCGAACATCTGGTAGGGCAACCGGGTGGCGGCGTAACTGGCCGACAGCAACAGCAGGGCGATAGCCAGCAGCGCCACGAAGCCGCGCTGTCGAATGGAGAAGCGCAGCAGGTCGACATAGCGGTGCAGCATTCCGGCCCAGTCGATGCGCTGGCGACGGTGGCTCTCCCTCACCTGCAGCATCTCGGCGGCATGCGAGGGCAGCACACCGAAGGCCTCCATCAGCGATCCCAGCAGGGAGGCCGTCACCACCACCGGGATCACCTCGATGAAAGCGCCCATGGTGCCGCCGATAGCGAACATGGGCAGGAAGGCGGCTACCGTGGTGGCCGTGGACGCCATCACCGGCCAGAACACTTCGCGGCTGCCGACGACGGCCGCCTGCGCAGCGGGCAGGCCCTGCTCCATATGACGATAGATGTTCTCGTTGACGATGATCGCGTCGTCGACGATCAGACCCAGGGCGATGAGAAAGGCGAACAGCGATACCATGTTGATGGTGTAGCCCAGGTAGTGGATGGCCATCACCGCCACCAGGAAGGACACCGGGATGCCCATGGCGGTGATCAGGGCGATACGGAAGTTGAGGAACAGGTACAGCGACAGCAGCACCAGCACCAGCCCCACCAGGCCGGACGACTTGACCGTGTCGAGGCGGTTCTGCACGTATACCGAGAGATCGCTGAACAGGCCCAGTCGCACGCTGTCCGGCAATTCGCGGTCGAGCTCGGCGACCAGCGCGCGCACCCGCCGCGACACATCGATGGTGGAGGCGTCGGCGGTCTTGGTGACGGTCAGGTTGACCGAGGGCGCGCCGTTGAAACGGCCCAGCGTATCGGCCTCCTCCAGGCGCAGTTCGACGCGGGCGACGGCGCCGAGACGCAGCAGGCCGCCCGCGTCGCTGCGCTTGAGCACCACCCGTCGCAGGCTGTCGGGATCGGGCGCCACGCCCTCTCCGCGCAGCAGGATATCGCCTTCGCGCGCCTCGATGGAGCCGCCCGGCAGGTCGCGCAGGTTGTCGCGCAGGGCCCGCACCAGGGTATCGAGAGAGACGCCGCGCGCCGCCAGCAGCTGTGGGTCGGCGATCACCCACAACTCCCAGTCCCGGTCACCCGCGATGCCAACACTGGCCACGCCGGGCAGTTGCTGCAGCCGGCGCTTCACATCGTCGGCCGTGTCATAGAGGAAGGCGCGACTGGCGTCGCCATAGAGGCTCACGCTGATGACGGGAAAGCGCGTCTCCAGCCGCGTCAGCTCGGGTTCGTCCGCCTCATCGGGCAGGTCGGTGATGAGATCGAGCTTGCTGCGCAGGTCGCGCATGAATTCGTCGACGTCGGCCTTCGGCTTGAGCTTGAGGGTAATGGTGGACAGGCCCTCGTTGCTGACCGAGGTCATGACGTCCAGGTCAGGCATGCCGTCGAAATCCTCTTCCAGCGGTATGGTGACCTGTTCTTCCACCTCCTCCGGCGAGGCGCCCTCGAATACCGTGGTGACGCGCGCCATGTCCAGTTCCACTACCGGGAACATCTCCTGCGGCATGGCGCGCCACGACAGCACGCCCATGACCACCACCAGCGCCAGCAGCAGGTTGACGATCAGGGGGTTGCCGATCGAGAAACGGATCAGGCCCACAGCGGTCTACTCGCTGCCGGTCGCGGCGGAGGCTGTCACCAGCTGGCCGTCGGCCAGCGCCGCCACGTCGCGCACCACCACGCGGTCGCCCTCGTCGATACCGTCCAGGATCACGCGCAGCCGGCCGACGCGCGGCCCGGGGCGCACCCGGACGCGCTGCAGTCGGTCGCCCGACAAGCGGAACAACCAGGCGCCGTCCTCGTCCAGCAGCACCGCCGTGTCCGGCACCACCAGAACGCCCTTCAGTGGCGGCAGCGGCAGGCGCGCCCGCGCCGTCATGCCATCGCGCGTCTCTTCCGGTGGCAGCCTGAGCCGAACCTCGTGGGTGAAGGTGGCGGGGTCGGGGTCGGGCTGTACGGCCACCACTTCCGCGGTACGCACCCGTTCACCCACCTGCACCGGCACCGGGGCCCCGATCGCCAGCGAACGGGCGATGTCGCCCCGGACGCGGGCCACGAAATCGAGCCGGGTGGCAACGAGCTGCACGGCCCGGTCGCCCTTGCGGGCATAGTCGCCCAGCTCCAGCACCACCTGGTTGACGCGGCCTGTGAACGGCGCCCGCAGGCGGCTGCGCGCCAGGTCGCGTTCGGCCCGGTCGACGGCGGCGCGCAGTCGCGCCTCTTCCGACAGGCGCTGCACCAGCAGCGCTTCCGCGTCGCCCAGCCGCGTCTTGGAAGCCAGCGAGCGCTCACCCAGACGCCGCAGTCGCTCCACCTCCTGTTCCTGCAGCTTGCGGCTGCGCACAGCCAGCTCCAGCAGCCGCCGGTCGCGCTCCAGTACATCCCGGTAGTCGCCGTCGTCGAGCGCCAGCAGCACCGCCCCGGTCGCCGCCACCTGGCCGGGTTCGACCCGTCGCTCCACGATCCGCCCGGCGACCTCGAACGTCAGCCAGGCCCGCCGCACCGGCTGCAGGTAGCCGCTGACCTCCTCCAGCGGCGCCAGGTCGGCGCGCGCGACACGGTACGTCACCACGGGCGTCGGCACCGGCGCGCGCCGCTCGACCTCCTGGCGTGGCGGAAACAGCAGCAACAGGGCAGCGACAGCCATCAGCAGGAGCAGGATGAGCGCCTGCCGGGAACGGCTCAATCTGGACACGTGGGCGATAAAACCATTGAATAAAAAGCCATTCTATGCGATTTTACGCGCCACCCGCCAGCGCGGCGCCCCCGTCCTGTAAAATCCTGCCTGGCAGCCTGAACTTCCGCGCGAGCGAAACCGTTGAAACGCATACTCGCTGTACTGATTCCGGGGCTCCTGTACGGCCCCGCCGGCCAGGCCGCCTCCGACTGGGACTGCCGCGCGGAGCACGGCGGCTGGGTCTGCACCGACCGCGAGACGGGTGAACGCCTGGAGCCGGGGCAAGCGTCGCCGCAGACACTGCCGCCCGATCCCGCCCTGGAACGCCTCGGCGCGCCCCGTTCCGCCTGGGCGCTGTGCCCACCGCCGCCGGACCGCAATTTCCACCCGCAGGCGGGCCTGCCCCGTGAAGGCGCGCCTGTCCGCCTGTACGCCGACAGCGCCGAGCGCGATGCCCGCGCCAACTACTCGCTGCTCGGCAACGTCATCCTCGAGCGCGCCGACCAACGCATCAAGGCGAACCACCTGCTCTATCGCGGCGCCGGCCGCGTCGTCGAGGCCAGGGGTTTCGTGCGCTACGACGAGCCCCTGCTCTCCGTCCGCGCCGGCGGCGGCACCTTCTGGCTGGACGAGGACCGGGCGGAGTTCCGCGACACCCGCTTCCGCTACTACGCGCGCCACGGCCGCGGCAAGGCAGACAAGGCGCGACTGCTGAAACCGGGCGTCACCCGTTTCGACGATGTCATGTACACCACCTGCGCCGACGACAGCAAGGTGTGGCGCATCAAGGCCAGGCGCGTGAAACTGGACCAGAACAGCGGCACCGGTGTGGCGCGCGGCGCGCGGCTGGAGATCGAAGGCGTACCGGTACTCTATACGCCCTACCTCAGCTTCCCCATCGACGACCGCCGCAAGACCGGTTTCCTGGTGCCCAGCTTCGGCACCTCCAAGAACTCCGGCTTCGATATCAGCACGCCGTACTACATCAACCTGGCACCGAACTACGATGCCACCCTGACGCCCCGCTACCTGCAGGACCGCGGCACCCTGCTCGGCACCGAGTTCCGCTACCTGGGGCTGCGCAGCGAGGGCCAGTTCAGCGTCGAATACATGCCGGACGACCAGCTGAGGGGCGACAGCCGCAGTCGCGTCATCTTCCGCGACCGCCATCTGTTCGGCAGGAACTTCAGCACCCGCATCAGTTACGACAACGTCTCCGACAAGCGTTACCTCCAGGACCTGGGCGATTCGCTCAGCCTGGCCAGCATCACCCACCTGCAGCGCACCGCGGAAGCCGCCTACAACACCAGTTGGCTGCAGGCCAGCATCGGCCTGGACGATTACCAGACAGTGGACGAAACCATTGCCCCCGCCGACCGTCCCTACCAGCGGCTGCCGCGCGTCAGCCTGGGCCTGACGCCGCAGAGCCGGCCGCTGGGCCTGGAATTCCGGCTGCAGTCGGACTATGTGCGCTTCGATCAGCGGGAACGCGTCACCGGCGGACGCGTCGACCTCAACCCGCGCCTCAGCCTGCCGCTGCTGCGTACCGGCTGGGAGGTGACACCCACGCTGGGCGTGCGCAGCACCCTGTACCGGCTCAGCGATACCGGCGCCACTTTCAGCGACACCTCACCCTCGCGCACCACGCCCCTGTTCAGCCTGGACAGCCGCCTGTTCCTGGAACGGAACCTTTCCTTCGGCGGCCGGTCGTATACGCATACGCTCGAGCCGCGCCTGTTCTACCTGTACGTGGCCGGGCGCAACCAGGAAGACATACCGCTGTTCGACGCCAGCCTGCCCACGTTCACCTACCGCGAGTTGTTCGAGGAAAACCGCTTCAACGGCGCCGACCGCATGGGTGATGCCAACCAGCTCGCCGTGGCCCTGACCAGCCGGGTGCTGGACCCGCACAGCGGTGCCCAGCGCATGCGCGCATCGATTGGTGAACTGATCTATTTCGCCAACCGCAACGTGACGCTGGACAACTCGGCGCCGCAGACGGACAGGCTGTCGGATGTCGCCGCGGAACTGGAAATGGCACTCACCGACAACTGGTCGGTGAAGGGTGACGCGGTATGGAACCCGCGCGACCTGCAGACCGAACGCGGCAACCTGAGGTTCCAGTACCATCCGCGCTTCCGCCAGGTGTTCAATCTCTCTTACCGCTACCTGCGCGGTGCGCAGAACCAGATCGACACCTCGGCGCTGTGGCCGCTGGGACCCAATTGGCACCTGGTCGGCCGCTGGTACTACGACCTGGATGACTCCAAGGTGCTGGAGACCCTGGCCGGTGTCGAGTTCGAGAGCTGCTGCTGGGGATTCCGGCTGGCGGTGCGCAACTACGTGGACAATGTGCGAAGCACAGACAACCAGGTCATTCTGATGCAACTGGTCCTGAAAGGCCTGACGCGCTTCGGCAGCAACATCGAGTCGATCCTGGAAGATGGTATCCTAGGCTACACGCGAGCCCCCGAGAACTGATTTGAACCCGAAGATGCGAATATCCTCCCTGTTGATGCTGTTTTTCCTGCTCCTGCCGGGGCCGGCCCCGGCGCGCGAGGCGCTCAACCGCATCGTGGCAGTCGTCAACGACGACGTGATCACCGCGAGCCAGCTGGACGAGCGCGTGAACCTCATCCGCCAGCAGCTCGAGGAGCGCGACACCCGCCTGCCGCCGGCATCGGTGCTCAGACGCCAGGTGCTGGAACGCCTGGTGGTCGAGAGCCTGCAGTTGCAGGTCGCCGAACGCAGCGGCATCCGCGTCGACGACGAGGCCCTCAATGCCGCACTGCGCACCATGGCGCAGCAGAACGGCATGAACCTGGAAGAGTTTCGCGACCTGCTGGTACGCGACGGCTATGACTATGAAAGCTTCCGCGAACAGCTGCGCAACGAGATCACCATGAAGCGCATACGGCGGCAGATGGTCGAGAACCGCGTGCAGGTCACCCAGCAGGAGATCGACAACCAGCTCGCCAATACCTCCGGCGAGGGCCGGAACCGCGAGTACCACCTGGCCCATATCCTGGTCTCGGTGCCCGAGGCCGCCACGCCCGAGCAGGTGCAGGCGGCCCGAAAGAAGGCGGAAGACATACTGGCCCGGCTGCGCGCCGGCGCCGACTTCGCCCAGACGGCGATCGCCGAATCGGACGGCCAGCAGGCGCTGGCTGGCGGCGACCTGGGCTGGCGCAGCAACGACAAGCTGCCCACCCTGTTCTCCGACGTGGTCGGTGAGTTGCAGAAAGGCCAGATAAGCGATCTGATCCGCAGCCCCAGCGGCTTCCACATCATCAAGATCCTCGACATCCGCGGCGACGAACGGCACGTGGTGGAGCAGACCCACGCCCGCCACATCCTGCTGCGGCCCGACGCGCTGACCTCCGAAGCCGACGTCAGGCTGCGCATGCAGCAGCTGCGGGCCCGCATCATCGGCGGCGAGGACTTCGGCAAGCTGGCGCGCGCCCATTCCCAGGACAAGGCCTCCGCGGTGCGCGGCGGCGACCTGGGCTGGATCAATCCCGGCGACATGGTGCCGGAGTTCGAACAGGCCATGAACCGCCTGGAACCGGGTGAGGTGAGCGAACCGGTGAAGAGCCGCTTCGGCTGGCACCTGATCCAGGTGCTGGACCACCGGCACCGGGACATCACCGACGAATACCGCCGCGCGCGCGCGCGCGAATCCATCCGCCAGCGCAAGACGGACGAGGAACTGGAGATCTGGCTGCGCCGGCTGCGCGACGAATCCTACGTCGAGTATCACCTCGACGACTCGTGACCCGCATACCCCGCATCGCCGTCACCGCCGGCGAACCGGCCGGCATCGGACCGGACTTGTGCCTGGCCCTGGCCGGCCACGGCCGGGCGGCGGAGCTGGTGATCCTGGCCGATCCCGAGGTGCTGCGCGCGCGTGCCGGGCGCCTGGGGGTGGATACGGCATTCGCCCCCTACGAGGCCGGCGACGCCCCCGTGGCGGGCCGGCTCTGCCTCGACCCGGTCCCGGTCGCGGCCCCTGTGGTCCCCGGACGTCTCGACCCCCGCAACGCCGGTGCCGTACTGCGCAGCCTGGACCGCGCCGTCGATGGCTGCCTGGCCGGAGAGTTCGACGCCATGGTGACCTGCCCCCTGCACAAGGGCGTCATCAACGACGCCGGCACGCCCTTCACCGGCCACACCGAATACCTGGCCGCGCGCAGCGGCGCCGGCCAGGTGGTCATGATGCTGGCCACGCCGGGGCTGCGCGTCGCCCTGGCCACCACCCACCTGCCACTGGCGGCGGTGCCCGCCGCGCTGTCGCGGCCGGGCCTGGAGGCCGTGCTGCGCTGCCTGCACGCCGAACTGCAGACGCGCTTCGGCATCGCAGCGCCGCGCATCCTGGTCGCCGGCCTCAACCCGCACGCCGGCGAGGACGGCCACCTGGGCGAGGAGGAGCAGACGATCATCGAACCGGTACTGGCCACGCTGCGCGCCGAGGGCATGCGCCTGGACGGACCGCTGCCGGCCGACACCCTGTTCACGCCGCCCTGCCTGCGGCGCGCCGACGCCGTGCTGGCCATGTACCACGACCAGGGCCTGCCGGTGCTCAA
>JALSRI010000207.1 GCA_026984835.1 Thiohalobacter sp.
GTCGCGCGCCTCGATGGTGGAGACGCTGTAGGCGACCGCGTCGGCAGCGTTCTGGAGCTGCATCTTTTCACTCGTCTGGATGCCGGTGTTGACCAGTGACAGGCCGATGAGCACGCCGACCACCGTCAGCAGCAGGATGAGCAGGATCGCCTGCCCCCCCTGCCGGCGGCGGTGCCCCGCTCCCGCCGTCGGCACCCTGGCAGTCACGGCTGACCTATTGGCCGGACTGACCGGTGTAGCTGTTCAGCTTCTTGCTGTCACTGGCGGCGCCGGCCGCGCTCGTGGCCGCGGTGTCGGCCTTCTGCAGCGATGCCGAACCGTCCTTGCCGGCCAGTTCCTGGGTCATGGCGCCCATCTGGCCGCGGATGGTGTCGCCGAAGAAGCCGTATACGGCAATGGCGGCGATGGCGATCAGCGCCACGATGATGATGTATTCGGTCATGCCCTGGCCGAGCTGGCGATAGTAGCGTTTCATGTCCTGCCTCCCGTCGTTAGGTCCATACGTCCAACAGCGCGACACCCCGCGGCTCCCAGAGGCACGGGGTGATCCATATCCACTGTCAACAGTTTGTTGGCAGACGACAGTGAAAATGAATGCCCCATTCAGACTAAACACGCCTAGTACAAAAGGACTATACTGTCACCAGCGACGGGACCGCGCGGGGCGCGGCCGCACGACAAGCAACAACAACGGAACCCATGAAGATTCTTCTGGTCGACGACCACCCGCTGTTCCGGGAAGGCGTGGCGCAGACCCTGCGCATGCTGGACGGTGCGGCGCAGATCTACCAGGCCAGCCGCTGCGAGGACGCCCTCGAGCAGCTCGGCCGCGAACCCGACATGGACCTGGTGCTGCTGGACCTGATGCTGCCGGGCATGGCCGGCCTGGACGGCCTGCTGCGGTTTCGCCGGACCTTCCCCACCCTGCCGGTCGTCATCCTGTCGGCGTCCGAGGACAACGACTCCGTGCAGGCCGCGCTGCAACGGGGCGCGCAGGGCTATATCCCCAAGTCGACGCCGCCGCGCGTCATGATGCAGGCCCTGCGCCTGGTGCTGGAAGGGGGTGTGTATGCGCCGCCCGGCCCCTCCGGCCGGCCCGACGGCGACAGCACCGTCCCCCCCGACCGGCTGACGCCGCGCCAGCGCGAGGTGCTGGCCCTGCTGATCGAGGGCAAGTCGAACAAGGAGATCGCGCGGCTGCTGGCGCTGTCGGACAACACCGTCCGGGTGCACGCCGCCGCCATCTTCAAGGCCCTCGGTGTGCGCAACCGCACCGAGGCGGCCTTCGCGGCCCGACGGCTCGGCCTGGTGGACGCGGACTGAAGGCCGCGGCGAGCGACGCTCAGCCCGCCGGCACGGGCAACAGAGCGCCCAGGGCGGCCCGCAGCCGCGCCGGCGACACCGGCTTGTGCAGCAGCGGGCAGCCGAAACCGGAAGCCAGCCGCAGCACGTCGGGTGCCGTATCGCCGGACACCAGGATCGCGGGCAGCGCCTCCTCGCCCACCGCCCGGCGCACCGCGCGGATGGCGTCGAAACCGTTGACGCGGTCCCGCAAGCGATAATCGGACAACACCAGGTCCGGCTTGTGCGGCGAAGCCTGCAACTGTTCCAGGGCCGCAGCGATGGAATCGGCACAGGACACCTGGCATCCCCACCCCTCCAGCACATCGCGCATGGCCTCGAGAATGGACGCCTCGTCGTCGATCACCAGCACCCGGCGGCCGCGCAGATTGTCGACCAC
>JALSRI010000208.1 GCA_026984835.1 Thiohalobacter sp.
TTTTCTCGGACTCGTACGTTCGGCATGCAGCCATCCATCTGTGGGTTGTTCAAAGGGCCGCAAATTGTAGCAGCGCGGGGGGCAAAGGTAAAACCTTTCGTGTGGCGGGTGTTTGCGCCTCCGCGTCCTCCGCGTCCTTCGCGGTTATACTTCGACCTCCCCGATTTTCCTCCGCGCGCCCTGGTGCGCCCCGGTGGTCGAACAGAAAAGGCGTACCCCCATGAAGGTCCTCGGCATCGAAACCTCCTGCGACGAGACCGGCGTCGCCGTCTACGACACGGCCCGCGGCCTGCTGGCGGACGCCCTGCACAGCCAGATCGCCCTGCATGCCGACTACGGCGGCGTGGTGCCGGAACTGGCCTCGCGCGACCATGTGCGCAAGCTGCTGCCGCTCGCCCGCCAGGTCCTGGACGAGGCGGGCGTGGAACTGCAAGCCCTTGATGGCATTGCCTATACCGCCGGCCCCGGGCTGGTGGGCGCGCTGCTGGTGGGAGCCTCCCTGGGGCGCAGTCTCGCTTTCGCCCTGGGGGTGCCGGCCATCGGCGTGCACCACATGGAGGGCCACCTGCTGGCGCCCATGCTGGAGACGCCGGCGCCCTGCCTGCCGTTCGTGGCGCTGCTGGTGTCCGGCGGTCACACCCTGCTGGTGGCCGTGCACGCCATCGGCGACTACCGCATCCTCGGCGACACCCTGGACGACGCCGCCGGCGAGGCCTTCGACAAGACCGCCAAGCTGCTGGGTCTGGATTACCCCGGCGGACCGGCGGTGGCGAAGCTGGCCGAGTCCGGGGACCCCGCGCGCTTCCGCTTCCCGCGCCCCATGACCGACCGCCCGGGGCTGGATTTCAGCTTCAGCGGCCTCAAGACCTTCACCCTGACCACGGCCCGCGAGAACGGCGACGACCCGCAGACGCGCGCCGACATCGCCCGCGCCTTCCAGGACGCCGTGGTCGACACCCTCTACATCAAGTGCCGCCGGGCGCTGCAGCAGACCGGCCTGCGCACGCTGGTGGTGGCCGGCGGCGTGGGCGCCAACCGCGCCCTGCGCGCGCGGCTGGCGGAACTGGAACAGGCGCAGGGCGCCTCGGTGTTCTACCCGCGACCCGAATTCTGCACCGACAACGGCGCCATGATCGCCTACGCCGGCGCCCTGCGCCTGCGGGCCGGCCAGGGCGAGGGACTGGCGGTGGAAGTGCGGCCGCGCTGGTCGCTGCAGGAGCTGTCAGTCGTCGCCTGAGCGGATGCGGCCTTCCCGGCCGTGGATGAGCGCCCGGATGTTGGAGCGGTGGCGCCAGAACAGCAGCACTGTCATGAAGGAGATGGCGGCCAGCAGCACCGGCTCGGGGCGCAGCCAGGCGACGTAGGCCGGCGTCAGCGCCATGGCGACCAGCGCCGCCAGTGAGGAAATACGGAACACCTTGGCCACCACCAGCCAGGTGCCGATGGTCATCAGCCCCACCGGCCAGTGCAGGCCCAGCAGCACGCCCAGCGCCGTCGCCACTCCCTTGCCGCCCTGGAAGCGGAAGAAGACCGGGTACAGGTGGCCGAGGAAGGCGGCCACCGCCACCAGCGACTGCACCGCCACGTCGGTGCCGGCGGCGCGCGCGATCAGCACCGGGATCAGGCCCTTGAGCATGTCGCCGGCCAGGGTCGCGGCGGCGGCCTTTTTGCCGCCGATGCGCAGCACGTTGGTGGCGCCGGGGTTGCCGGAGCCCTGG
>JALSRI010000209.1 GCA_026984835.1 Thiohalobacter sp.
ACCCCGCCAGGGCCCGGGCAGGCGGCCGACGCCGCAGTGGAAGGCCTCCAGGGCGCGGTGCACCAGCTCGCCGTAGTCGTTCTTCTGCAGTGCCTCGCGGATCTCTTCCAGCGGCGCCAGGGCCAGGCCGTCGGCGGCGAAGAAGCGGTAGGGGCAGTCGACGAGGCGCTGGTGGCGGCCGGCCGACCAGGTCTGCGGCAGGCGGTCGGCCGCCAGCACCGGGCGAGGCTGGCACTGGGGTCCCGCCGGCAGCGGCCGGTCGTCGCCGCGCACGCGGCTGCCGGGGTGGGCGAGCAGGGCGGCCAGTTCGCGGTCGTGCAGGCTGCCGCCCCAGGCGTTGTGGTGGAAGGTCTCCAGCAGCGCCAGCCAGGGGCTGGGGGCCTGGGCCTCGCCGTCCTGCTCGCGGGTGCGGGTCAGCAGCAGCCTCGGCGCCGCCTCCAGCAGGCGGCGGAAGTCGTGCAGGCGCGCCTGCAGTTCGCGCCGCCAGGTGTCGAGGCCCAGTTCGGCGCGCACCGCCTGGTTGAAATAGCCGCTCTCGGGCGGCGCGCCGGGCAGTTGCGCCTCGGTGCAGCCGGCCAGCACCAGCGCATCGAAGCGCTGCAGGCGGCTCTGCGCCGGCGTCAGGAGTTGCACCGGGCTGGAGGCGCCGTGGGGCCGGAACGTGCAGCGCTCCAGGGTGCGGCCCAGCCAGCTCCGGAATTCCGGCCAGGCCATGTCCAGCGGCTGGCGGCGGGCGGCCGCGTCCAGCGTCTCCAGCTCGGCGAGCAGGGCGCGGCCGGCGGCGTCGTCCGCCCAGCCGGCCACGGCTCCGAGCCGCGCCAGGCTGTCGTGCAGCGCCCGGGTGTAGTCCGGGGCGGGGTGGCGCCCCGTCAGCAGGCCGCGCAGCGGCCCGGCCGCCTGGTCGACCTCGTCGAGCAGCGCCTCGAGTTCCCGGCGCCCGGCCGCGAAGCCGTCCGGCAGGCGCCCGGCGCGCGCCTGCAGGGCCTGGCGGTAGCGTTCCAGGCCGCGCGCCACGTTCTCGTGCAGGATGACGTCCTGCTCCAGGCGCCGCACCCGCGCCAGGTGACGCTCGCGGTCGCCGCCGGCCACGAACGGCGACTTGAGCACGTCCAGCAGCGGCCCGCAGGCGAAGTCCTCTTCCAGCGTCTCCAGCCAGCGTTCCAGCACCGCCGCGGCGCTGGTGGTGGACAGCGCCCAGCCGCCGGCGTCCTCCAGGCGGATGCCGGCGCGTTCCAGCAGGGCGCGCACGCGCCGCGCCAGGCGCCGGTCGCCGGTGACGATGCCGATGCGCTCGTGTCCGTCCAGCAGCCAGCGGCGCACCTGCAGTTCCACCACCAGCGCCTCCTGTTCCTGGCCGTCGGCGGCGAACAGGCGCAGGCGGCCGGCGAAGGGATCCGCCGGCTGGTCGGCGGCGCAGCGGGCGGCGCGTTCCGGCAGGCTGCCGGCGTCACGGTCGAAGACCTGATCCAGGGTGCGGCTGAAGGCATCGCCGCCGGCCGGTCCGGCCGTCGCCTGCAGCGTCTCCAGCAGCCCGGCCAGCGGCGCGTCCGGGTGGTAGCCGCGGCCGCGCGCGCCGCCGTGCAGCAGGAGCCGGGTCCGGCCGGCGGCCAGGCGGCTGCGCAGCCAGTCGGTCTCGGCCGCCGTGAAGCGGGTGAAGCCCAGCAGCCAGAGTTCGTCGTCGTCGCGGCCGCGGTCGTCGCGCAGCCGCTGCAGGTGGGCGCTGGCCGCGTCCAGGCAGCCCTCCTCGTCGAGCTGGCGGCGCCAGGCGTGCCAGAGGCTGTGCACGATGCGCGCCTCGCGGCCCAGCGGGGCCGGCGCCTCGCCCTCGATGCCGTAGGCATCCTGCAGGCGCGAGCGGAATGCATCCAGGGTGTCGTCGACGCCGACGGTACTGCGGGTCAGTTCTTCGAACAGGTCGAGCAACTGGTCGGCCAGCAGCCAGGGGTCGGCGGCCGGGAACAGCGAGCGGGCCTCGCGCACCGCGTCCACCAGCACCAGTTCCTGGGCGGCGCGGCCGAGCAGCGGCCGCGACGGCGGATGGCGGTCGGCGAGGTAGTCGTCCAGCGGCCGGATGGCGGGGCCGAGCAGGGCCGGGAAGCCGAGGGCGGCGGCCTGCTGCAGCAGACTGCGGCGCAGCGCCGGCGCGCACTGGATGTCGGGTACCAGCACGCTGACGCCGGCCAGGTCGGGCAGCCGCGCCCGGTGTTGCGCCAGGATCAGGCCGGCGGCGTCGGCCAGCGGGTCGGCGGCCCAGGGCAGGAGCCGAACGGGGGCGTCCAAGCGGGGGGCGGCGGGCTCAGCGTTCCAGCAGGTCGAGCTTGCCCGGCTTGCCGTTCCACTCGTCGGCGTCGGGCGGCGCGTCCTTCTTCTGGGTGATCACCGGCCACTGCTGGGCCAGTTCCTCGTTGAGTTCGAGGAACACCGCCTGGTCGGCCGGCAGGTCGTCCTCCGGAAAGATGGCCTCGGCCGGGCATTCGGGCTCGCACAGGGTGCAGTCGATGCATTCCTCCGGATCGATGACCAGGAAGTTCGGCCCCTCGTGGAAGCAGTCCACCGGGCAGACTTCCACGCAGTCCGTGTACTTGCACTTGATACAGTTTTCACCGACGACAAATGTCATGGCCGACTCCTTGCTGGATGCTGCACGAAGCCACCAATGATAGGGGCAAAGCGTGCGCTTGACGAGAGGCGCGGCCGGCGCCGGCCGCGGGAGCACCGCACCGATGCCGGCAGTCCTTGCCGTTCACGGGTCCGGGCGGGGGCTTCGGATACCGGCCGGGCTGCCGATACAGCGGTCGAGGAAGTGTGCTGACACCGGGGTGCAAGCCGCGCATGTCCATGTTGTTGCGTTATCTGTGGGGGACGGGCCTGGGGCTGGCGTGGTTCGCCTGCGCCTGGGCCGGTGGCGGCTACACCACCGTCCCCATGAGCGAGAAGAGCCTGGCGACCTACTATGTCGAGGCTTCGCTGGGCGACAGCCTCGGCGTCGAGTTCATGGTCGACACCGGCGCCGGCTACACCACCATCAACGAGGAGACGCTCACCTCCCTCAGGCGCACCGGCAGCGCCGTCTACATCGGCGAACTGGTCGGTGTCATGGCGGACGGTTCACAGCGCCGTCTGCCCGTCTACCGGGTGAAGCGCCTGGTGCTGGGCGGAGACTGCGCGCTCCACGACATCGAGGTGGCGGTGTTCCCCAGCGACACCCGCATGCTGCTGGGCCTGAGCGCCCTGCGCAAGGCCTCCCCCTTCGTCTTCTCCACCGACCCGCCGCGTCTCAGCCTCAGCAATTGCCAGTCCGTTCCGGGCTGATTTTCAAGGCGTTTTCCTCCGCCTGCCAGGCCGGGCGGGATAACCGTTGCATCCCGTCCGGCGATTGCCGAAAATTGTCCTGACAGGCTGCCGCCGGTCGCGGGAAGCGGGCAGGCGGCAGCACAAGAATAAAGCGTCAGGAGGCAACAACAATGAAAATCGGAACGAGCCTGATCGGGCCGGCGCTGGCTGCCGGCCTGTTGATGGGGGGTGGGCCGGCCGCGGCCGCGACCGGCTACGTGGGTACCGACCGCGACGCCATCGCCCGCACCGGCTACGGCGAGTGCGTGCACACCGAACGCTGGTCGGAGCAGACCGCCATCGCCGAATGCGATCCCGAGATCGTCGCCGCCCGTGAACGCGCCGCCGCCGCGGCCGCGGCCATGGAAGTGGTGTCGGTCCAGACCGCCTACGAGCCCATCCACCTGCAGGCGAAAGTGCTGTTCGACTTCGACAGCGCCGAGCTGAGCGCCGCCGGCAAGGCGCGCCTGGACGACCTGCTGGGTGCGCTGACGGCGAAGACGCTCAAGGACGAAAAGGTGGTCGTGACCGGCTATACCGACCGCATCGGCAGCGACGCCTACAACCGCCGCCTGTCGCAGCGGCGCGCCGCCGTGGTGCGCGACTACCTGGTCGGCAAGGGGCTGGTGCCGGCCTACATCCAGACCCGCGGCCTGGGTCCGGCCGACCCGCAGGTCGACTGCCCGGGCCAGCGCGGCGCCGCCCTGATCGCCTGCCTGGCGCCCAACCGGCGCACCGAAGTCGACATCTCCGCCAGCGAGGCAGTCGGTGGCGGAGACGGGCCGGCCGGTCCCGGCCAGTGACCGGCTCACCGGCTCACCGGCGCGACGGGGTCCTGTCGCGCCGGTGAGCCGCCGTCTGCTGTGGCTGGTGGTGCTGTGGCTGGCGGTGCCGCTGTTCCTGGTCTCGCCCGCTTACGGCAGCCACCGCCTGCTGCTGGCCCTGTGGGACGACGGCCACCTGATCCTGTTCTTCCTGCTGGTGCTGCTGGCCTGGGACGGCCGGCCGCTGGCGCGGCTGCGCTGGCCGGCGCGGCTGGCCGTGGTCGGCGTCCTGATGCTGGCGCTCGGCGCCGGCATCGAAGTGGTCCAGGGCTTGACGGGCCGTGATGCGCAGCTGCGGGACGTGGCGGCCGACATGGCCGGTGCGGCCATCGGGCTGGCACTGCTGGCCGCGCTGCGCGGGCCGGGCCGGGCAGCGCGGGCGGCGGCGGCCGGTTCCGGCCTGCTGTTGCTGGTCGTGGTTCTCTGGCCGTTGGCGCGCACCGCGCTGGACAGCCTCGCGGCCTGGCGGAGCTTCCCGGTGCTGAGCGACTTCGAGACCCCCTGGGAGACCGACCGCTGGCGACCCCATCGGGCCGAGCTGCGCCTCGATGCCGCCTGCGCCCGCCACGGCCGCGCCGGCCTGCGCATCCGCTACCTGCCCGGCCGCTATCCCACCGTCACGCTGAAGGACTTCCCGGCCGACTGGCGGGCCTGGCAGGCGCTGTCGTTCAGTCTCTACAATCCCGGGGACAGGCCGCTGCCGATGGAACTCAAGGTCTACGACCGCGCCCACCACGGCGGACGCGGCGGCTGGGCCGACCGGTTCAACCGCGAGCTGCAGGTGGCGCCGGGCTGGACCGACTGGCGCATTCCCCTGTCCGAGATCCGCTCGGCGCCGGCCGGGCGCGAGATGGACATGTCGCAGATCGACAGCCTGTCGCTGTTCGTCCACTCGCCGCGCGTCGCCGTGGAGCTGTGCCTGGACGCGCTGCGGCTGGAGTGAGGCTCAGGCGTCGGGTGCGGCCGTCATCGCTTTCAGGGTATAGAGCAGTTCCAGCGCCTCGCGCGGGCTGAGTTCGTCCGGGTGGATGCCCTCGAAGGCGTCCACCAGCGGGTGTTCGGCCGGCCGCGCGAACAGGTCGATCTGGTGGTGGGCGGCGCCGGCCGCCCGGGCCGCGTCGTTCTCCAGTCGTTCCAGGCGCCGCCGTGCCTGCGCCAGCACGGCCGGCGGTACGCCCGCCAGGGCCGCCACCTGCAGGCCGTAGCTGCGGCTGGCCGGGCCTTCCTTGACCCGGTGCAGGAACACGATGCGGTCGTCGTGCTCGATGGCGTCCAGGTGCAGGTTGGCGACGGCCGCCTGTTCCCCGGCGAGCCGGGTGAGTTCGAAGTAGTGGGTCGCGAACAGGGTGTGGGCGCCGATGTCGATCAGCGCCTCGGCCACCGCCCAGGCCAGCGACAGGCCGTCGTAGGTGCTGGTGCCGCGGCCGATCTCGTCCATCAGCACCAGGCTGCGGTCGCTGGCGTTGTTGAGGATGTCGGCGGTCTCGGTCATTTCCACCATGAAGGTGGAGCGGCCGCCGGCCAGGTCGTCGCTGGCGCCGATGCGGGTGAAGATGCGGTCCACCGGTCCGATCACGGCGCTGTCGGCCGGCACGAAGCTGCCCATGCAGGCCAGCAGCACGATGAGCGCGGTCTGGCGCATGTAGGTGGACTTGCCGCCCATGTTGGGGCCGGTGATGACCAGCATGCGGCGGCCGGCGTCCAGGCGCGTGTCGTTGGGCACGAAGGGTTGTTCCGACACCTGTTCCACCACCGGGTGACGGCCGGCGCGGATGTCGATGCCGGCCTCTTCGGCAAGCTGCGGCCGGCACCAGTTGAGGGTCTGCGCGCGTTCCGCCAGCGTCACCAGCACGTCCAGTTCCGCCAGCGCCTCGGCGGTGCGCGACAGCGGCCGGTGCTGCTCCAGCAGTTGTTCCAGCAGCTCGTCGTAGAGCTGCTTCTCGCGCGCCAGGGCGCGGCTCCTGGCGCTCAGCACCCGGTCCTCGTGCTCCTTGAGCGCCGGCGTGATATAGCGTTCCACGCCCTTGAGCGTCTGGCGGCGCTGGTAGTCGTCCGGCACCCGTTCGGCGTGACTGCGGCCGACTTCGATGTAGTAGCCGTGCACCCGGTTGTAACGGATCTTGAGGGCGGCGATGCCGGTGCGTTCCCGTTCCGCGGCCTCCATGTCCAGCAGCACCTGGTCGCTCTGTTCGCTGAGCCGGCGCAGCTCGTCCAGCCCGGCGTCGTAGCCGGGTGCGATGACGCCGCCGTCGCGCAGCAGCACCGGCGGCACCTCCGGCAGGGCCCGTTTGAGCAGCTTGTGCACCCGCGGGTGCTCCTGGATGGCGCCGGCCAGGCGTTGCAGCAAGGGATCGTCCTGGCCGCGCAGCGCAGACTGCAGCGCCGGCAGCAGCGCCAGGCTGTCGCGCAGGGCGCTGAGATCGCGCGGACGGGCCGATTTGAGGGCCACCCGCGACAGGATGCGTTCCAGGTCGCAGACGCCGCGCAGCTGTTCCTGCAGGCCGCCGTGCAGCTGGCCGTCGAGCAGGGCGGCGATGCACTGGTGGCGTTCCGCCAGCACGGACCGCTCGCGCAGCGGCCGGTGCAGCCAGCGCCGCAGCATGCGGCTGCCCATGGCGGTGGCGCACTGGTCCAGCACGCCGAGCAGGCTGTGTTGGCGCTGGCCGGACTGGGCCTGGTCGAGTTCCAGGTTGCGGCGGGTGGCGGCGTCCAGCACCACGCTGTCCTCGCGGCGCTCGACGCGCAGGCCGTGCAGGTGCGGCAGGGCGGCGCGCTGGGTGTCCTTGACGTACTGCAGCAGGGCGCCGGCGGCGGCCACCGCCACCGGCAGGTCCTGGCAGCCGAAGCCGGCCAGGTCGCGGGTGCCGAACTGGGCGCTGAGCTGGCGCGCCGCGGTGTCGGTGTCGAAGTGCCAGGGCGGCAGCCGGCGCAGGCCGGCCCGCCGGGTGACCGGTTCGGGGAAGGCGGCGTCTTCGCTGATCAGCAACTCGGCCGGCTGCAGCCGTTCGAGTTCGCCGACCAGTGCCTCGTCGCCGTGGAATTCCTGTACCGTGTAACGGCCGGCCGAGAGATCCAGCGCCGACAGGCCGTAGTAACCCTCGTCGTCCTGGTGCAGGGCCACCAGCAGGTTGTCGGCGCGCTCGGCCAGCAGCGCCTCGTCGGTCAGTGTGCCGGGGGTGACGATGCGTACCACCTGGCGTTCCACCGGACCCTTGCCGGCGGCCGGGTCGCCGATCTGTTCGCAGATGGCCACCGACTCACCGAGCCGCACCAGCTTCGCCAGGTACTGTTCCACCGCCTGCACCGGCACGCCGGCCATGGGAATGGGCTCGCCGGCCGACTGGCCGCGGCTGGTGAGGGTGATGTCGAGCAGCCGGGCGGCCTTGCGCGCGTCCTCGTAGAACAGCTCGTAGAAGTCGCCCATGCGGTAGAACACCAGGATGTCCGGGTGCTGCGCCTTGATGCCCAGGTACTGCTGCATCATGGGCGTGTGCTTGGGGCTCTGCGGGACGGCGGACATGGCGGGGGAGTCTAGCCCAAAAGCGACTCGCCCGGGTAGGGCGGGGTGGCGCGGCGAACCCCACCGGGCCGGTGGTGCGGCGGACGCGGCGGCGTGGGCCGGGATCCCTTCGCTTCGAGCGGGACGTGCCCCACCCGTTCCGCTCCGGTTGAGGGGTGGCCGCCGGGCGGTTATGGTGGGATTCCCCAGGGGAGACGACGCAGGCGATGGACGAGGAACTGGACAGACTGGCGGTCCGCCTCGGCGAGGCGTTGCGCGCGCGCGGCCAGCGGCTGGTGACGGCGGAGTCCTGCACCGGCGGCTGGCTGGCCAAGGTGTGCACCGACATCGCCGGCAGTTCCGACTGGTTCGAGTGCGGCTTC
>JALSRI010000210.1 GCA_026984835.1 Thiohalobacter sp.
GATCTCCAGGTCGCCGACCGGCGTGTCCGGCCGGGCGGCCAGATCGCCGAGCAGGGTGTCCAGTTGCTGCTGCATGCGCTGGACCGCCGCGGCCGGCAGCCGCGCCGGCCGGTAGTGCCAGCGGCAGCTGCGGCCGTCGTCCGGGACGACGATACACAGGTCGGCATCCGGCAGGGCCTCGCACTCGAGTTCCCGGGCCCTGACCAGGGCGATCGGCAGGGAGGTGGCGACGGACCGGTTCGGCACCGGGACTTCGGGTTCGCGCAGCAGCAGGTCGCGCGCGCAGGCGTGCGGACCCTGTCGAAGCACCGGATCGTCGGACAATGACGCGGCGAAGGCCGATGCCGGCTGCTCGTGATCCAGGCAGACCCGCCAGGGCAGCAGGGTTTCGAATACAAGCCGTGCGGCAGGCGATATCGCGACGCGGTCGTCACCGTAGGTGACATCGAATTGCTCCTGTGCGCCGACGCGCGACAGGTACAGCAGCAGGCCGGCCAGCAGGGCGTCGGCCGCGTCCAGGCCCGGCAAGGCTGCCGCCGGCTGCGCCGGTACCCGGTAATCGAGATACTCACGCACCCGGGCCGGCGTCTCGCCGTCGCCGCGGCGCGTGAACGGCAGCTGGAGCGCTTCGACCGACGTCAGGCGGCGCGCCCAGAACGCTTCGCGTCGGCAGGCAGACCGGTCGAGGTTCGATATCGCTTCCCGATCGTCGGCGGACAGTCCCGGCAGGACGTCGCCCACGGCGAGGCCGGCGCGCGCAAGCAGTTCGGTCCCGCTGATGCGCGTACCGCCGAGATCGGTAATATCCGTCAGGCTGACGTCGAGGCTGGCGGTCGCCACGGTGAGGAAATCCCCGGTCGCCAGGATCGTGCCGGCGGGAGCCCCGCCTCGCTGCTCCAGTACTTCCAGTCCCCGCACGACGTAGGCGGCGTCGGCCGTCAGCAGCTTAGGCAGTCCCAGTGGGTTGCGATAGGGTCCGTAGTCGAGGCCACGTACCAGTGCGTCGATGTCTTCGGCAGGCTGGCTCCAGTCGAGGATGCAGGCGCCCTCCGGCCGCTGGCACCTGGCGAAATAGCGCCGGACCTGCAGGTCCTGTGCCTGCGGCTGGGCACGGCCGGCAGCCAGTTCGTCGACCAGCTCGGCAAAACACCCGATGGCGGCATCGTAGCATTTGGCATTGAGCGTGAAGGCCGTCTCGTCCGGAGCGATGGGGAAACGTTTCTGCTTGAGGATGTCACCCTGGTCGAGCGCGGCGGTCATGGTGTGCCAGCTGATGCCGTGTTCCGTCTCGTGGTTGATCAGCGCCCAGGTGGGAACGTTCAGCCCGGCATACTCGGGCAGCGGGCCATCGTGGAAATTGATGGCGGCCCGGCGCGGCAGGGCCAGGACGGGCTCGGGAACGACGGTGAAGTTTGCGATGCTGAACAGGTAGTCGAATGGCGCATCGACGGGCAGGGCATCGGCCCGTCCGGCATACAGCGGCAGGCCCTGTTCCTCCGCCCAGCGACGCACCGCTGCGTCGTCGCTGGCGACGCCGAGTATGCGGTGGCCCCGGTCCAGCAGCAGCTGGGCGCAGCGTATCAGCAGTGACTGGCCGCCAAGGAGACAGCAGCTGAAATCCGTTTCTCCCTCTGTCATGTTGTTATTATCCGGTCAACCTTCATTGGTCTGCCCCGTGTGTTCAGGCTCATCGTAAAACT
>JALSRI010000211.1 GCA_026984835.1 Thiohalobacter sp.
CGAGGGTCTGCTGGTCAACCTGCCGGTCAACAACCCGGCCGGTGCGCTGGGCCTGGCGGTCGGCCGCCTCGGCAGCCACCTGCTGCAGCTCGAGCTGAGCGCCATGCAGGCCGAGGACCGCGGCGAGATCGTCTCCAGCCCGCGCATCATCACCTCCAACCAGCAGGAGGCGACCATCCAGCAGGGCGTGGAGATCCCCTACCAGCAGGCCACGTCCAGCGGCGCAACCTCCATCAGCTTCAAGGAGGCCGTGCTGCAGCTGAAGGTCACGCCGCAGATCACGCCGGACGACCGCATCATCATGGACCTGAAGGTGAGCAAGGACAGCGTCGGCCAGGTCTTCGCCGGCGTGCCCAGCATCGACACCCGCAACGTCGAGACCCAGGTGCTGGTCGACAACGGCGAGACCCTGGTGCTGGGCGGCATCTACGAGCAGGAGCGTGGCCGCGAAGTCCAGCGCGTGCCCTTCCTGGGCGAGCTACCCGGCCTCGGCTGGCTGTTCAAGACCGAGAGCAAGAAGAACGAAAAGAGCGAGATGCTGATCTTCGTGACGCCGAAGATCATCAAGCAGGGCCTCAATATCGACTGAGCCGCGCTTGTTAATCGACCTCTTTTCTGGCATACCTGCCCGGCATGAGAATGCCGGGCAGTTTTTTTCTGGTCGGGCCCATGGGAGCCGGCAAATCCACCATCGGCCGCCAGCTGGCGCGCCAGCTGGGGCTGCGCTTTGTCGACAGTGACCGCGAGATCGAGGAGCGCACCGGCGTCGACATCCCGCTGATCTTCGAGCTGGAGGGCGAGGCCGGCTTCCGCGCCCGGGAAAAGGCCGTCATCGACGAACTCAGCGCCCGGCCCGGCATCGTGCTGGCCACCGGCGGCGGCGCCATCCTGGACACGGACAACCGCCGCCACCTGGGCAGCCGCGGCTACGTCATCTACCTGCACACCTCGGTCGACCAGCAGCTCGCCCGCACCGAGCGCGACCGCAACCGCCCGCTGTTGCAGACGGCGGACCCCCGCGGCCGGCTTCAGCAGCTGATGGACGAGCGCGAGCCCCTGTACCGGGAGATCGCCGACCTGGTGATAGACACCGACGGCTGCCGCATCCGCGACGTGGTGCACCGGATCCTGGCCGAAGTCGGAGACGGCGGGAGCGAATGATTTCCCTCGCGGCGGGATTCTTTATACTCTAGGCGGATGAAGACCACACTCGAGCTCGATCTGGGCGAACGCAGCTACCCCATCCACATCGGCCCCGGCCTGCTCGCCGAGCCCGGGCTCGTCAGGCCCCACATCCACGGCCGCCAGGTGATGGTGGTCAGCAACGAGACCGTCGCCCCGCTGTACCTGGCCAGGGTCGAGTCGCTGCTGGCCGGCCTCGAGGTGCGCAGCGTCATCCTGCCGGACGGGGAGGAATTCAAGACCCTGGAGGTGCTGAACCGCATCTTCGACGCCCTGCTGGAGCACCGTTTCAACCGCAGCTGCTGCATCGTGGCGCTGGGCGGCGGGGTGGTCGGCGACATGGCCGGCTTCGCGGCCGCCTGCTACCAGCGCGGCGTGGATTTCATCCAGATCCCCACCACCCTGCTGGCCCAGGTGGACTCCTCGGTAGGCGGCAAGACCGGCGTCAACCACCGGCTGGGCAAGAACATGATCGGCGCCTTCCACCAGCCGCGCTGCGTACTGGCGGACACCGACACCCTGGCCACCCTGGACGACCGCCAGTTGTCGGCCGGCCTGGCCGAGGTCATCAAGTACGGCCTGATCCGCGAGGCCGCCTTCTTCGCCTGGCTGGAGGACCACATGGAGCGCCTGCTGGCGCGCGAGGCCGATGCGCTGGTGGAGGCCATCCGCACCTCGTGCCGCTGCAAGGCCGACGTCGTTGCCGCCGACGAGCGCGAGAGCGGCCAGCGCGCCCTGCTCAACCTGGGCCACACCTTCGGCCACGCCATCGAGACCGGCACCGGCTACGGCAACTGGCTGCACGGCGAGGCCGTGGCCGTCGGCATGCTGATGGCGGCCGACCTGTCGGCGCGCCACGGCTGGCTGCCCCCCGCCGACGTGGAACGCATCCGCCGCCTGCTGGTGCGCGCCCGGCTGCCGGTGACGCCGCCGCCCGAACTGGACCGGCAGCGCTTCCTCGAGCTCATGGCGGTGGACAAGAAGGCCGTCGACGGCGGCATCCGCCTGGTGCTGCTCGACGCCATTGGCCATGCCTCGGTTCGCGACGACTTCGACCCGGCGCTGCTCGACCAGACCCTGGGCGCCGGCCTGCAGCCGACCGGTTCATGAGCAGCCCGGCACCGATCGGGACGACACCCGGCGGGCTGGCGCCCTATGCGGTCAGCGACGCAGTCAGCCGCGGCCGCCAGCACGACGAACCGCCGCCGCGGCTGCGCAGCGATTTCCAGCGCGACCGCGACCGCATCATCCACTCGGCCGCCTTCCGGCGCCTGGAATACAAGACCCAGGTGTTCGTCAACCACGAGGGGGACCTGTTCCGCACCCGCCTGACCCATTCCATCGAGGTGGCTCAGATCGCACGCTCCATCGCCCGCGCCCTGCACCTCAACGAGGATCTCACCGAAGCCATCGCCCTGGCCCACGACCTCGGCCACACGCCCTTCGGCCACGCCGGCCAGGACGCCCTCAACGCCTGCATGAAGGAATACGGCGGCTTCGAACACAACCTGCAGTCGCTGCGCGTGGTCGAGGAACTGGAGGAACGCTATGCGGATTTCCGCGGCCTCAACCTCACCTTCGAGACCCGCGAGGGCATACTCAAGCACTGCTCGGCGAAGAAGGCCTCGGAACTGGGTGAACTGGGTGAACGCTTCCTGTCCGGTCGCCAGCCATCGCTGGAAGCCCAGCTCACCAACCTGGCCGACGAGATCGCCTACAACAGTCACGATGTCGACGACGGGCTGCGCGCCGGCCTGATCGACGTCGACCAGCTCTCGGAGATCGAACTGTTCCGCACCCAGTACGAGGAAGTGCGGCGCCTGCATCCCGACCTCGCGCCACGCCGCACCGTGCACGAAGTGGTGCGGCGCCTCATCAACTGCCAGGTGGTGGACCTGGTCGAGACCAGCCTGCGCAACATTGCGTCCGCCCGGCCCGCGGACCTCGAAGCGGTGCGTGCCTCTTCCAGCCCCCTGATCGGCTTCAGCGAGGACATGCGCACGCGCAATCTCGAACTCAAGCGATTCCTGCGCACGCGGCTGTACCGCCACTACCGCGTCCACCGTATGAGCGCCAAGGCCGGCCGCGTCATCCGCGACCTGTTCCAGGCCTTCTTCGAGGACCCGGGCCTGATGCCGGACGAGGCCCGCGCCCACGTCGAAGCCCTGCGCGCACGCGACGGCGAATGCGGGCAGGCGCGCGCCGTCTCGGACTATGTCGCCGGCATGACCGACCGCTATGCGATACGCGAGCACGGACGCGTCTATAATCCCGGAGAGCTGACATAGACGGCCCGGCATGCGCATCTACATGCAGATACCGCCGACCGACGGGCGGCCGCCGCGCTTCTATCACCTGCACCTGCAGGAAGACCTGCTGGAAGGCTGGACGCTGGTGCGCGAATGGGGCTTCCAGGGTGCCGGGGGGCGGGTGGTACGCGACCACTTCGCCGACCGTGAACAGGCCGAACGGGCCATGCTGGCCATCCGCGACACCCAGCTCGGCAAGGGTTACCGCGTCGTCTTCATGAAAGCACAGGAACCGGGCATATGAACACGATGGACAGGGAACAGACGCCGGACTACCTGGAGCACTACGCACTGAACAGCGCACCGTTCTCCAGCCAGCCGGACGAACGCTTCTTCTATGCCGGCGCCGCCCTCATGCAGCGCCTCGACCTGCTCACCCATCTGACCCAGTTCGGCGAGGCGCTGGTGGTGGTGACGGGCCCCGAAGGCAGCGGCAAGACCACCCTGCTGAACCATTTCACCGATTACGCCAACGACGCCTGGCTGCTGTGCCGCGGCAGCGCCACCGACCTGGACCGGCTGCCCGCGCTGCTGGCCGAATGCCTGGGCTGCGAGGAAAATGACGATCCGCAGGCCATGCTGGCCGCCTGGCGCGACGCCGGTGACGACAGCCAACTGCTGGTGCTGCTGATCGACGAGGCCGGCCGGCTGACACCGGAACAGCTGGAGAGCCTGTCGCTGCTGCTCGGCGACCCCGCCGGCAGCCAGGTGCGGGTGATCCTGTTCGGCGACGAGAAGCTGGAAGAGACGGTGAACCGTGCGCGCAGCGCACAGATGCTGCACCAGAACGTCCAGTCTCTGGAAGTGCCGCGCCTGTCGGAAGAAGAGACCGCGGCCTATCTCATGTACCGGCTGGCAGTGGCCGGCTACAGCGGCGAGAGCCCCTTCACACCCACCGAGGTGCGCGCCATCTGCAAGGCCGGCGACGGCCGTCCCGACGCCATCAACCGGCTCGCCGACCAGGCGCTGCGCGAGCACGTGGCACGGCAGCGCGGCCACCGCGCCGGAGCCGGCGGGCGCCGGCGCGCCGGTGTCGCCCCCTGGGCCGCCGGCATTGCCGTGGCGGCACTGGTGGCCGCGCTGGTCTGGCAGATGTTCGGCGCCGGGCCAGAACGACCGGGCACGGCCGGAACGCGGGAGCTGCCTCTGCCCCTGCCCGAGCCGACACCTGCCGAGGCGCCGGCCAGCCCGCAGCCGGCGCAGCCCCTGCCGGTCGAAACGGAACCGGAAAGCGAACCGGCCGGAGAAGCAGCGCCGCCAGCGCTGACAACCGCCCCGACCGCACCCTCACCGGAAGACACGGGCACCGAACCGGCGGAACCGGCGGCGCCGGGCTCACCGTCAGCGGCCCCTGCGGGGACCGGCCCGGCGCCCGTCGCCGAAACGCCGCCCCCGCCGGCCGTCGCCGAAACGCCATCCACGCCGCCGGCCGTGACGGCACCGCCCGCAGCGCCAGCCGGCACGATGCCGGCCGCAGCAGTCGTCGAACCCGTGACCGCGCCCCCGGCAGCCCTCGCGCCGCACGGTGAAGACTGGCTGCGGGCACGCACCGCCGACCACTTCACCCTGCAGTTGCTGGGCTCGCGCAGCGAGCAGTCGGTTCGGGACTATATTCGCCGCTACCACCTCGACCCGACGAAGCTGGCCGTCTACAAGGGACGCTTCAAGGGCGGCGACTGGTACGTGCTGCTGTACGGCGACTTCGCCGACAAGCAGGCGGCCCTGAAGGCGCGCGACGGTCTGCCCGCCGGGGTGCGCGCGGCCAGGCCCTGGCCGCGCAGCTTCGGCGCGGTGCAAAAATACCTCCGGCAAGGCTGAAGCCCCCGCCCTGCCCGCTGCCGCGGCCTGCAGGAAGCCAGCCTGCGGATCCGGCAGCAGGGAACGGAAGGTTCGCGGCCAGGCCAGCTCCTTACTGGTCGGGGGGAGCAGGAGCCGCTTCCGGCCACCGGGGCGGCCGTCCGATTCTGCCCGCCAGACAAGGGTTTTTTGCCATTTAGCACTGGCGAAACCGCCGTCACTCCATTATCCTGTCCGGCCCTGTTCTGAACGCCCCGCCCGGCTGCCCAGGCCCCGCGGACCGCGCCTTCAGGCATGCGCGTGTAGCGCTAAAATTTCCTTTTATATTAATAAGTTAAAGGAACAGAGGTCGGACATGAGTCACGGGGCTTTGCCACGCAAGTCGGGTCTGTATGACCCCCGGAACGAGCACGACGCCTGCGGTGTCGGCTTTGTCGCGCACATCAAGGGCGAAAAGAGCCACGCCATTGTCCGCCAGGGCCTGCAGATCCTGGAGAACCTGACCCACCGCGGCGCCGTGGGCGCCGACCCGCTGGCGGGCGACGGCGCCGGCATCCTGCTGCAGATCCCCGATGCCTTCCTGCGCGAGGAATGCGCGACGCTCGGCATCGAACTGCCGGCCGTCGGCCGCTACGGCGTCGGCATGCTGTTCCTGCCCCGCCACGACCGCACCCGCGCCGAGTGCGAGGCGCTGATCGAGGCCACCGTCGAGGCCGAGGGCCAGATCCTGCTGGGGTGGCGCGACGTGCCCACCGACAACGCCGGCCTGGGCCAGAGCGTGAAAGACGTGGAACCGGTGGTGCGCCAGGTCTTCATCGGCTGCGCCAACGGCTGCGACGACCCCGACGGGTTCGAACGCCGGCTGTTCATCATCCGCAAGCAGGTGGAGAACGCGGTGCGCGACTCCGACTGGCAGGACCGTGAACACTTCTACGTGCCGTCACTGTCGGCGCGCACCCTGGTCTACAAGGGCATGCTGCTGGCCAACCAGGTCGACACCTATTACCACGACCTGCGCGACGAGCGCATGGTGTCCGCGCTGGCGCTGGTGCACCAGCGCTTCTCCACCAACACCTTCCCGTCCTGGGACCTGGCCCACCCGTTCCGCATGATCGCCCACAACGGCGAGATCAACACCCTGCGCGGCAACGTCAACTGGATGGCGGCGCGCCGCCATTCCATGGCCTCGGAGTTGTTCGGCGACGACCTGGAGAAGGTCTGGCCGCTGATCCCGGAGGGCCAGAGCGACTCGGCCTGCTTCGACAACGCCCTGGAACTGCTGGTGGCCGGCGGCTATTCCATGGCCCACGCCATGATGATGCTGATCCCCGAAGCCTGGGCCGGCAACCCGCTGATGGACGAAGACCGCCGCGCCTTCTACGAATACCACGCCGCCCTGATGGAACCCTGGGACGGGCCGGCCGCGGTGGCCTTCACCGATGGCCGCCAGATCGGCGCCACCCTGGATCGCAACGGCCTCAGGCCCGCTCGCTACCTGATCACCGACGACGACCTGGTGGTGATGGCCTCGGAAATGGGCGTGCTCGCCATCCCGGACGAGAAGATCATCAAGAAGTGGCGCCTGCAGCCGGGCAAGATGTTCCTCATCGACATGGAGCAGGGTCGCATCATCGACGACACCGAACTGAAGGCGGAACTGGCCGGCAGCCATCCCTACCAGAAGTGGCTGGACAAGACCCAGATCCACCTGAAGAACCTGCCGGCCAACGTGGACGGCGTCGAGGCCGACACCGCCACCCTGCTGGACCGCCAGCAGGCCTTCGGCTACACCCAGGAAGACATCCGCGTGCTGATGACGCCCATGGCCATCGCCGGCCAGGAAGCCATCGGCTCCATGGGTGCCGACAACCCGGTGGCGGTGCTGTCGAACAAGGCCAAGCCGCTGTTCAACTATTTCCAGCAGAACTTCGCCCAGGTCACCAACCCGCCCATCGACCCCATCCGCGAGGAACTGGTCATGTCGCTGGTGTCGCTGATCGGGCCGCGACCCAACCTGCTGGGACTGGACTCCGGCGGCGGCCACATGCGCCTGGAAGTCACCCAGCCGATCCTGACCAACAAGGATCTGCAACGAATCCGCGACATCGAAAAGACCACCGACGGCGCCTTCCGCACCCGCACCCTGGACATCTGCTATGCCGCGGAACGGGGCGCGCCCGGCATGGAGGGCGCCCTGGATGCGCTGTGCCGCGACGCAGAACAGGCGGTGCGCGACGGCTACAACATCCTCATCCTGTCGGACCGCTCGGTGGGCAGCGACCGGCTGCCCATTCCCGCCCTGCTGGCGACCTCGGCCGTGCACCACCACCTGGTGCGCGCCGGGCTGCGCACCGAGGCCGGCCTGGTGGTCGAGACCGGCGCCGCGCGCGAAGTGCACCAGTTCGCGGTACTGGCCGGCTACGGCGCCGAGGCCATCAACCCCTACCTGGCCTTCGAGACCCTGGCCGCCATCAAGGA